>NSJM01000031.1 GCA_002634395.1 Candidatus Methylomirabilis sp. | reverse complement strand
GTCGCCCCCCGCGCGGGGGCGTGGATTGAAACTAGCTCTTTGATCCTCTCCCGTATCTCCTGCTCGGGTCGCCCCCCGCGCGGGGGCGTGGATTGAAACGACATAGAAGGTGTTTGCCGCCCCAGGTACGATCTGTCGCCCCCCGCGCGGGGGCGTGGATTGAAACAGCACTCGGCTGGCTCGCAGCGAAGGCGGCAACGTCGCCCCCCGCGCGGGGGCGTGGATTGAAACAAGCACCCGAATTTCAAGAATGCGATTGCGCTCGGGTCGCCCCCCGCGCGGGGGCGTGGATTGAAACCGGTGTTGGTACTGGTTGGTGTCGACCAGGCTCGTCGCCCCCCGCGCGGGGGCGTGGATTGAAACAGAAGTTGATCGAGGAAGAGATTGTGTGGCGTGAACGTCGCCCCCCGCGCGGGGGCGTGGATTGAAACCATTATGGGTTGCTGTCGTACAAGGGGGCTGTGAGTCGCCCCCCGCGCGGGGGCGTGGATTGAAACTGAGATTCAACGACCTCGATATAGTCGCCCACGAAGTCGCCCCCCGCGCGGGGGCGTGGATTGAAACATTTTTAGCTACCCCTCACGCATCCAATGTTTTGGTCGCCCCCCGCGCGGGGGCGTGGATTGAAACCCCACACGCATGGCAGGATTGCCCTCTTGGTGCGTCGCCCCCCGCGCGGGGGCGTGGATTGAAACTTTCTGCGCAATGAGAGCCTATCGTCAGCGCCACAGGTCGCCCCGCGCGCGGGGGCGTGGATTGAAACGAGATCACCTGGAGCAGACGAGCGGATCTGAGGCGTCGCCCCGCGCGCGGGGGCGTGGTCCGGCGACAGAGAGGCGGAGTATTTTTGCGGCAATGTGTTCCCCATACGCGTGGGATAGTAATAGCCGCAGGGCCACCCGGGCATCATGAAACCCCCCGCACCCCCCTTTATACAAGGGGGGGACCTGAACGGGGGTGTCTCCGAAGCCGACGGGTGATTGCTGATCCCTATGGTCCAAGGACACCGTCCGGTTGGGAACCGACCCGTCGCCCTGCGCGCAGGGGCGTGGATTGAAACTACTGGTGGGTCCGCCTCTTCTGGCGGGGATGACGGGTTGATCAGAAAGCTCCTATGGATTTGACATCATGTGACCACACTGTTATATAATGAGGTCACAATAAAGGGGGTGCCGTGCGTGGAAGGAATGACGAAGCCCACGAGAGTCAGTATACGCGAATTCAAGAGCAGGCTGAGCCACTACCTGCGGCTGGTCAAGGCCGGAGAGTCGGTAGAGATCGCCGAGCGGGGGACGCCGATAGGCCGGATCGTACCTACAATCCTGCCGATTGAAGACCGCATCGAGGCTATGGCCCAGTCGGGCCTCGTGCTTTGGAACAAGCACAAACTGACACCTATGGCGCCCGCGGTCCGAGTCCGAGGAAAGCGCACCGTGGCCGATCTGCTGATTGAGGACCGCGAGTGATCGCCTATCTCGACGCTAGCGCGCTTGTCAAGCGGTACGTGGCAGAGGCGGGTGCTGTCGAGGTTGGAGAACTCATTGATCAGGCCGCGGCGGTCGGTACGGCCATCATCAGCCGAGCGGAAGTGGCCGCAGCGCTGGCTAAGGCCGTTCGCGTGGCGCTCTTGACGCGCGAGGAAGGGGCCTCAGCGCTGCAGCTCTTCAGCGCTGAGTGGGAAAGCCTTGTCCGCCTCCAGATGACGGAAATCCTCGTGTCCCGTGCCGCATCTCTTGCGTGGGACTACGGCCTGCGCGGCTACGATGCGGCTCACTTGGCGTCGGCTCTGTTCTGGCGGGATATGCTGGGCGAGTCGGTTACGGTGGCGACCTACGACCGGCAACTCTGGAACGCCGCACAGGCGACCGGCCTGACTGTATGGCCGAGGTCACTCCCATGAGCATCTTTCGGTAGCAATTTCCCCATCCCCCTTGCCCGAATGGGGGAGGCGTTGTCGAGCGAGGATTGAAACGTCCTTGAAGCTTCGGGATGCAGGCGGCGTTGCTCGATGATGTCGTCGCCCCGCGCGCGGGGGCGTGGAATAACCCACGCAGGCCTCCCCGTGGCACACGATCGCCGGCATGGTGTCATCTCAAGAATAATCAGAGCCGCAGGGCCACCCGGGCATCATGAAACCCCCCGCACCCCCCTTTATACAAGGGGGGGACCTGAACGGGGGTGTCTCCGAAGTCGACGGCTGATTGCTGATCGCTATGGGGTCCAAGGACACCGTCCGGTTTGGAACCGACCCGTCGCCCTGCGCGCGGGGGCGTGGATTGAAATTGTGAATGAACTGACCGACCACGTCCGCCTTGGCGTCGTGCCGGCGCAATGCTAGCGGCGGGAGTGCGTTTTGAGAAACTCGGCGATCGCGGCTTTGTTGAGTCGTCCCCGCGCAACCTCCAGAACGACCAACTCGAAGTCGGTTTGAGAGGCGGCAAGCGTCAGCCCGTTAAGCTTGAGGAATGTGAAAGCGGCCATCGATCCGACGCGCTTGTTGCCATCGATAAATGGGTGGTTTTGTACAATATGGAATAGGTAGGCAGCGGCCATCTCGAAGAGATCAGTGTGCAGAAACTCGCTCCCGAAGCCGGCCCGGGGCATGGCAACAGCCGACTGCAACAGGCCCATATCGCGGATGCCAGGGCTGCCGCCATACCGTTCGATCATGTCCCAATGGATCTCGATAACCTCATCAAGACCGAGGAAGGCGGGCGCCATTCACTAATCTGCCAGTCGTTTGAGCATCTTTCCGTATTTCCGGTGTCCTTCCTCAAGTGCAGCACGAAACCGTTCCTGTCTCTCCGGGTCCCGCACCGGGGTGACGATCAGGCACTTCCCGTCGGTTGTCATCGATAGGGGGGTGTCGGCATTGATCTCAAGAAGGTCTAATACCCCACGATCGATCACAAGAGCCAAGCTATTGCCATGCTTGGTCAGGTGCTTCACCATGGCGATCCCTCCTCTCATGATATCTTAACGTACTCACAGTGTAGTACCATCCCTGTCCAGTGTCAAAGGGTTTCACTGCACCCAAGCCCGCTGGGCGCAATGAATTGCGCCCCTACGCATCGCGCCCCGCGCGGGCGCGTGGATTGAAACAAGCCGACAGACGCTACGAAAAGGAAACGGGACACTAGAACCTCCCGTTATTTCCCGGATTCCGGCTCGCGCCCGCTATGCGGGCCTGGCCGGAGTGACGTCAGAACATATGGAACGAATTTCAGAAACAGGACACCAGGGCGTACGTTGTCCCTTCGCGACGATTGACCCGTCATGCCAGCCTGGGGCAGCGTGTGACAGTGGGAGATGAGGCGGTAAGAAGCGACGAGTAAGGCGTGATGGTGCGGTTATCCGGTAAGCCAGCGGATCTTGACGAGATGCTCGACGGCCCGGAACTCCTGATCGCTGGTGAGGATGGTCGCGTTGACCCGGTGGGCCGTCGCCACACAGAAGGCATCGGCATAGGAGACGGTGTGCTCGCTTTTAATCTCGGCCGCTGCCCGTACCAGGGGGAGGTCCAGGGGTACCAGTTCCAGCGGCAACTGCTCCAGCCGGCCCAGGGCCTCCTCCGCCTTGGCCGCTCCGACCCGGCGCTTGACGATGTAGAAGAATTCTCCCCAGTTGATCCAATTGAGGAACGCCCGCGAGTTGGCCTTCTCCTGTTCGTAGAGGGCCGCTTGCACGCGCTGCCAGCCCGATTCTTTGTGAAACAGCGCGACGAGCGCGAAACTATCGAGTACGAACTTTTCGCTCACGGCGAATTTCTTCCTGATGGTCGCGGCGAAGATCGGCCGTCAGCGAGAATGTCCCTTCGAGAAAGCCCGTCGCGGCGGCGATTGGATCAGGTGGAACCGGCGAGAGGATCAGCCGCCCCGCTTCCTCGGCCAACTGGATCTTCGCGCCCGGCTTCAAGCCGAACTTGCGGCGAAGCGCCTTGGGAATGAGAACCTGCCCCTTTTCAGAGAGATGGGTAATAGGCACGGTAATTCCTCCATTTCTACAATATTCTAACATATTCATAATTCGTGTGCAATTCCTACGGACCACCCCCACATCGACACTGACAGGGCAATAAGTCTTTTTCCTTGTTTGACAGCGCTGCGTGAGTCCCCCTATACTGGCTCTATGATCTCGATTCAACAGGTTTCAAAGCGCTTCGGCAGCCGCGTGCTGTTCAAGGAGGTCTCCCTTCGGATCGGACTCGAGGACCGGGTCGCGCTGGTGGGACCTAACGGGGCGGGGAAAACAACGCTCCTGGAGATGATCGCGGGCAATATCTCTCCCGACAGCGGCGTGATCGCGATCAACAACAAGGCCGTCATCGGCTACCTGACCCAGGAGCTGGAGACCCATCAGGGCAAGTCCCTGCTTGAAGAGGTGCTGACCGGCGGCTCGGAGGCGTCGTCTATTGAGCGCCATCTCCGCCTTCTGGAGGAGGAGATCGCCACAGCCCCACCGGATGCGGTAGACGACCTGTTGTCCCATTACGGTGCGCTCCAGACCAAGTACGAACAGCTCGGCGGATACGCCCTGGAGGCCAGGGCGAAAGAGATCCTTTTCGGTCTCGGTTTTAAGGAGAAGCATCTGTCCCGACCCCTGGAGCATTTCTCCGGTGGCCAGCGGATGCGCGCCTCGTTGGCCCGGCTACTTCTCTCCTCTCCGGACGCGCTGCTGCTGGATGAACCCACCAACCATCTGGATCTCGAGTCGGTCGTCTGGCTGGAGAAGTTTCTGTCCGACTATGCCGGCGCGATCCTGCTTATCTCCCACGATCGGAATTTCATGAACCGTCTGGCCAACCGGGTGGTAGAAGTGGAACAACAACAACTGGTGGCCTACACCGGAAACTACGACCAGTTCGTGGTGGCCAAGACCGAAGCCCGGCAGATCTTAGAGGCTACCGTTCGCAACCAGCAGAAAAAGATTGAGGACACCAAGGCCTTTATCGACCGCTTCCGGTACAAGGCCACCAAGGCCCGTCAGGTCCAGAGTCGGATCAAGCTCCTGGAAAAGATGGACCAGGCGCAACTGGCCCCTGAACAGAAACGGGTCCGGTTCTCATTTCCGGAGCCTCTACGGAGCGGCGAGACGGTGATCCGGCTGATCGATATCGACAAATCTTATGACGGCAATCCGATCTACCGCGCCCTGAATGTGGAGCTTCGCCGGGGGGAACGTGTGGCCCTGATAGGTCCCAACGGGGCCGGGAAATCTACCCTTCTCAAGTTGCTGGCCGGCGTCCTGCCATTCGAGAAGGGCGAACGGAGGCTGGGCCACAATGTCACAACCGCCTATTATGCCCAGCACCAGTTGGAGCTATTGAGCCCAGCCAATACGGTCCTTGACGAGATTACGTCCGCCGCGCCCATGGAAGAGTCGTCCTTCCTTCGGGCGATCCTGGGGCGGTTTCTCTTTTCCGGGGATGACGTGAAGAAAAAGGTCGCCGTCCTCTCCGGCGGAGAGAAGAGCCGGCTGGCCCTGGCCAAGATGTTGATCCGTCCGGCCAACCTGCTTCTGTTGGACGAGCCGACGAACCACCTGGACATCCCATCCCGCGATGTGCTGGAAGAGGCACTCCGCGACTTCTCCGGGACCATCTGCTTCATCACCCATGACCGGCATTTTATCCAGGCCGTGGCCAACAAGGTCATTGATGTGCGAGACGGAGAGGCCGTGCCGTATGCCGGGGATTACGATTACTATCTGTATAAAAAACGACTGATAGCAGAAGAGGTCATCGACAGCAGTCGGGCCGAACCCGGTTCTACGAACCCGGATGCCGGGAGTACAATCCGCACTTTTACCGACATCTCTGTCTCCCCGGCGCAGGGGTCCGGGGTGAAAGAGGCGCATCCAAGGGAACGGAAGACAAAGGAGCAGAAACGGGCTGAGGCCGAGGCGCGTAACCGGACACACCAGCAGTCAGGCCATCTCATCTCGTCCCTATCCAAAATCGAGCAGGAGGTGGCCGAAACCGAGAAGGCATTGCAAGGTCTCTCTGAGTCCCTCGCCGATCCAAAGATATACCAGAATAAGGAGCGACTCTTTGAAATCCTGGACGCGCATGCTCAGGCCAAACAAAAGATGGAAGCATTGATGGCGGAATGGGATCGAATATCCAGTCTGATGTAGGCGCTGCACGGTTAGAAACACCTTGACAGCGATGCCTTGGCCTGCACAGTATAGTTATGTGGGAGGAAGGATCTTCCGATGCGTGATGTGCAGCAGCCGATGACAATTCACACGACCGGCACCTGCCCGAACTGTGCGGCGCGTCGAGTGCCCGGGGCCAGCGCGTGCTGGCAGTGCGGCGGCACATTCGCGACGCTTCCGACGGCCCAGGCACCTTCTCAGCGCTGGATCAAGGTGCCGTGGGTTGGGGTGCTCCCCCTCGGGCTCTTCTTTTTGCCTTGGGCGGTCGCCGGCCCATACTGGGCCCATCGCGTTGTCTCAATTGCGGGCCTGGAGCTTGCCCTCGGCCGGACACTCAGGGGTCGTCCTGTGCTACATGAGCCGCTCCTGTGGCTCGTCCCCGCCATATCACTCTTGCTGGCCGCGCTGCTGTTTCGAATCTACCGGCGGGCGCCTGGGCCGCAGTACTGGCTGCTCGCAGCGATCACCGCCTGGGCAGGCTTTCTGCTGCTTCTCTTCAAAGCAGCACAGTGGCTCTTGGGCGATCCGTCTCCTGGAGCGGTCTGGGTGGTACACTGGCTGACCACTTGGTTCCTGCTCACCAGCGCGGCCTTCTTCGTCTCAGCCCTTAGCGCCATACGAACGTGGATGAGTTCGACGAGTCCCAGACCGCAGTCATCCTCTTCTCCGTCCCAGGATGCCCCCTTTGATGAAGGGCAGATTCGATAGCGTAGGTCGGACAAACGTGATCGAGTTGCCGGCAAGCGGTTCGCGATGGGTGTACAATACGTCGATGAGGCGTCCATATCGCGGCAATACCACTGATCCTGGCGCGGGGCAGGCCAAGGTCGGGACGTGCGGCTTCGCTATGGGCCGGCAGGAGTACTACAAGACCTTCCCGGTTATTGAGATTCAGCAGACCTTTTACAAACTGCCGCGGGTCAGTACGGGAGCGCGGTGGCGAGCCGGGGCGCCGACCGGGTTCGAGTTTACGATGAAGGCATGGCAACTCATCACACACGAGCCTTCAAGCCCGACCTATCGTCGTCTCACCAAGCCGATCCCGCCTGCATCGAAAGATCACTACGGCGCGTTTCGGCCCACCGAGGAAGTCATCGAGGCCTGGGTCCGGACGCAGGCGTTTGCGACAGCCCTGGGCGTCTCGATTATTGTTTTTCAGTGCCCTCCGAGTTTTACGCCGACGCCCGAACATATCGCGAACCTGCGCACCTTTTTCACTCGCATCGACCGCACCGGCTGGCAGGCTGCCTGGGAGCCGCGCGGCATCTGGACGGCAGATCTGATTCAAGGGCTCTGCCGCGAGTTGGATTTGATCCATGTCGTCGATCCGCTTAAGGAGCCATCGCTTCATGGCGCGATCCGCTACTATCGGCTGCACGGCCTCACCGGCTACCGGTACGTCCACACCGATCAGGACCTTGAACGGCTGAAGGCGGTGTGTGCGCAGGATCTGCCTACCTATTGCCTGTTCAATAATCTCTTGATGGCCGAGGACGCGGTTCGATTCCAGGCATTGCTTGGGGAGAAGGCGGAACCGTTGCGAACGCGAATCGTCAAGGCGGTGCGGTAAGCGCACATGGGCGTCAAGCAGGAGGACCGCGATATCGCCATGCAGACTGCTGAGCAGTTGGCTCAGGCGATCAAAGAAAAGGCTCACGAGCTAGGGTTCGAGTTGGTCGGGATCTCACCGGTCAGCGATCCCCCGCATGAACAGTCATTCGCCGACTGGCTACAAGAGGGGTACAGCGGCGAGATGGCCCATATGGCGCGCACTGAGCAGGCCAGACGTCACCCGGACACCTGGCTTCCGTGGGCGCGTTCGGTGGTCTCTGTGGCCATGAACTACTACACTCCCTTTCCGCACGAGCCTCACCAGGCAAGTGCACCCACAGGATGGATTTCCCGTTATGCGTGGGGAGAGGACTATCACACGATCCTGGAGAGTCGACTTGATGCGCTGTTCGGCTGGATTCGACATACCGTCGGCGACGAGGTTCAGGGCAAGGTCTATGTCGATGCCGGGCCGGTGCTGGAGAAGGGATTCGCCGGCTTAGCGGGAATCGGGTGGATCGGCAAGAATACGCTGCTCATCTCTCCAAAGCACGGCTCGTATTTTTTTCTGGGTGAACTGTTCCTCAGCCTCGAACTGTTGTCGGATAGTCCGATCCGAAACCGATGCGGGTCGTGCGATCTGTGCCTCAAGGCCTGTCCGACTGATGCCTTTGTCGGCCCATATCGACTGGATGCCCGTCGCTGCATCTCGTACCTGACGATCGAGCTAAAGGGCGGCATTCCGACGCAGCTTCGACCGCTGATCGGCGATCACGTCTTTGGCTGTGATATTTGCCAGGAGGTCTGCCCGTATAATGTCAATATCGAGGCTTCGACGGTGCCCGCTTTTCAGCCCCGTGAAGGCCTGCATGGGCCGGAGTTGATCCCGCTCCTTGCGCTCGACGATGAACAGTTTCGGTCGCAGTTCAAGGGGAGCCCCATCAAGCGGTCAAAGCGGCGGGGCTTTCTGCGAAATGTCGCCGTGGCGCTTGGCAACCTGGGCTCTGCGGAGTCGGTTTCGGCGCTGGCGAAGCTCCTCTCCGATCCGGAGCCGCTGATCCGGGGTCATGTCGCCTGGGCCTTGGGGCAGATCGGCACAACTGAGGCTCGCGCAGCACTCCACGAGGCGCTTGACCACGAAACCGATCCCGACGTAAAAGCGGAGGTCGAACAGGCGCTTACCGCCGACGCGCCTTCACGTTGACCCGAGCCCTGATCGTTAATTCCCCGCCGCCGCGCTCCAGATAGGCGAGAAACCCCTCCCAGCGGTTATCGGTCTTCCATTTGCCGATGAGACCCGAGTCCCCCAGATAGGCCAGGGCGTTACTGGCGGCGGTAAAGGAGAGCACCTCATGCTCGACCTCGAGATAGACGGGGTCGAATCCCGCCGCAGCAAGCGCTAACTCGACATCCTCTTCTCCGTAGGCGAATCGGGAGCTTCTGCCGCTCTCCTTCCATTGGTCTCGGTGAAGGGTCGCAAAGGCGATATAGCGGCCCGGCGCAAGCGCTGCGGCTGCCCGCTCCAGGATCTCGTTGGACATGCAGAGATGGGCGACCACGAAGTCGATCGGACCAAGCTCGCGATACTCGACTCGCTCTGCGTCGCAGCACATAAACGTGATATGGTGAAGGCCAAGGGTGCGGGCATGTTGTCGGGCTTGCTCGATGGCCTGCTCCGACCAGTCGATCCCGATGATCCGGCCGGCCTCTTGCGCCAGGGCAAAGGTTAAGCGCCCAGCGCCGCACCCGACATCCAGGACTGTCCGCTCACGCAGCGGCTCTTCCCGTATCAGACGCAGAAGTGTGTCGCTGAGAATACCGTGCCTCGCCTCACGCCCTTCGCCGGGCCGATAGGCTCTCTCGATCCGCTGCCGCTTCCATTCGATCATCGTATCCCCTCGCTCCCATCCCATTGTATATCAGTCATCCGGACAGCGCGACTCTTTCGGCAAAAATGGGAACAAGGACCGACGTTGATGCTTGACGGGCGCGTACGAATGATATATATAGATATTTGCAGATGCAATAATACGCAATAGTGTGGATTTTAAAAGCCATGAGACAACAACTCAGCAACTTCAAGGCGGATTTCTTTAAAGCGCTGGCCCACCCGCTGAGGATCTCGATTCTTGATGCGTTGCGGACGGGAGAGCTGACGGTGAACGAGATCAGCCGGCAATTTGGCATCGAACCCGCGAACGCCTCACAGCAACTTGCGGTCCTTCGCAATAAGGGCATCGTGGCGGCCCGTAAGGAGGGGTCGAGCGTCTACTATTCCGTGAGCGACCAGGCCATCTTTAAGCTGCTCGACGCGGCCAGGGAAATCTTTAACAACCACCTGATCGGCGTTCGCGGAATGCTTGAGGAGATACGACTCGAACAGGCACAGACGCCCAAGCGCCGCTAGGAGAGGGGCACTCATGACAATAGAAGAAGTCGTAGCGAGATGCTGACACTCGCGAGAAAGATCTGGAAGACACCCGTGGTGACCGAGCCGCTGCTACGACCGGGTGATGACGCACAGATCGAGATCATCGCGCGGCAGGTTGAGGCGCGGGCGCGGCGCCTTCTCGGTCGCTCACTCCATATTCGCCAGGTAGACGCGGGCTCGTGCAACGGGTGTGAATTGGAGATCGGAGCGCTGAATAATCCCTACTATGATCTGGAGCGTTATGGGATGCATTTCGTCGCCTCGCCGCGCCATGCAGATTGTCTGCTGGTCACGGGTCCGGTGACGCGCAATATGGCCGATCCACTCAAGCGCACCTATGACGCGACCCCTGATCCGAAGATCGTGGTCGCCATCGGCGACTGCGCCAAGGATTGCGGGATCTTTGCGGGCGGCTATGGGGTCGTCGGACCCGTGTCGGCGATTGTGCCGGTAGACGTGGTAGTTGGAGGTTGCCCGCCGCCCCCACAGATGATCCTCGAAGGGATCCTGGCGGCGCTCGAGAGGCGCGGATAACCAGCCGTATTAATAGTCTCATAATGAATCGACATGTATTGACACAATCTCCCGTCGCCCCTCTTTTCCAAGGAGGGGTAAATCCTCCCCTTGGCAAAGGGAGGTGAGATGGCGCCAAGCGAGGTGGTAATGCTGAATGTGCTGCTCCTGACGCTCGCGTGCTTCGGCGTCGGCGCAGCAGGGGCGTTGCTGACAGCGCCTTGGCCGCGCATGTCGCGGCTGGTGGGGCACGCGTGCGCGCTCGTTGGCGCCATAGGCGCCCTCGCGTTGGGCGCGGCAGGTCTGGCGGGCGGCGCGCTGGGCGTGATCATCCCGGCACTCCTCCCTATTGGCGGGTTCTCCCTTGGCATCGATCGCCTCAGCGCGTTCTTTGTCCTGGTGATTGCGGTGGCGGCGATCCCGTCCGCACTCTATGCGATCGCCTATACTCGGGCCTATGAGGGGAGGCGCTCGCTGGCGGGAATGGGTTGTGGGTTTAATGCCTTCCTCGCCGGAATGGTGCTCGTCGTCCTGGCCCGCAACGTACTGACATTTCTGGTCATGTGGGAGGCGATGTCGCTGGCGTCGTATTTCCTCGTGATGACGGAGGCTGAGCACAGGGAGACGCAACGTGCAGGCTGGATGTATCTGGTGATGACGCATGCGGGCTTCGCCTGCCTGCTGGTTGGCTTCCTCCTGATGGCGCGTGAGACCGGTACGATGGGCCTAAGTGAATGGCGCGCCGCATCGACGACATTGAGCCAGCCGATGCGTCATGCGATCTTCGCGTTATTGGCGCTCGGCTTTGGCACAAAAGCGGGCGTGATTCCCCTGCACATCTGGCTTCCGAAGGCCCATCCGGCCGCGCCCAGTCATGTATCAGCCCTGATGTCCGGGGTCATGATCAAGCTTGGGATCTACGGGCTCGTGCGGATCGGGTTCGATTGGCTCGGGGTGGGCCCGTCCTGGTGGGGCGGCGCAATACTGGTCGTCGGGGCGATCAGCGCGGTGCTCGGCGTGCTGTATGCGTTGGTGGAGGACGACCTGAAATGCCTGCTCGCCTATTCCAGCGTCGAGAATATCGGCATCATCCTGCTCGGGGTGGGAGCCGGGATGTTATTCCACAGTTACCAACTCGGCGCGCTGGCCTCGCTGGCGCTGGTGGCAGGCCTGTATCACACATTGAATCACGCGACGTTCAAGCCCCTCCTCTTCATGGGCGCCGGTGCCGTCGTACATGCGACGCACACCCGCAATATGGAGGAGATGGGTGGGCTCATCAAACGGATGCCGCAGACTGCCGTCTATTTCCTTGTTGGATCGGTGGCAATTGCGGCGCTGCCGCCGTTCAACGGCTTCATCAGCGAATGGCTGATGTTTCAATCGCTTCTGCTCAGCTTCCAGATCTCTGCAACGGGAACCAATCTGCTGTTCGCGGTGTCGATTGCCGCGCTCGCGTTGACGAGTGGGCTCGCGGCAGCCTGCTTCGTGAAAGCCTTCGGTATTACCTTTCTGGCGCTCCCGCGCAGCACACAGGCGGAACAGGCGCGGGAGACGCCCTGGATGATGCGTGGGGCGATGGGGATGTCGGCGATCGCGTGTCTCATGCTCGGGGTGGCGCCGGTTGGTCTGTTGCGCCTCTTAAATACGACGGCGGCTGAACTGACAGGGGCGCATGCAGACGCCAGCTTCAACTGGAACGTCGTTGTCGCCAACGGCGCGTTCGGCACGGCATCGCCGCTGTGGATCGCGGTCGCGCTGATCTCGCTCCCCGCGCTGATCCTGATGGCCTTACGTATCATCGGCGCAAACGCGCGCCGGCGCACGTACGAGACATGGGGGTGTGGACGCGCGTTGCAGACCGCACGCTTTGAATACACCGCGGCGGCCTTCGCCAATCCGTTCAAGCGGGTGTTTGGTCTCTTGTACCGTCCGGTGAAGGAGCTGGATATCCAGTTCCATCCGGAATCCCGCTTTTTTATCGACACAATCACCTACCGCAATGAAGCCCGTTCGATATTCGACGAGGCGCTCTATGATCCGATATCTCGGCTTGTGCAGCGAGTCGCGCAACGCGCCCGTGTCGTGCAGTCGGGCAATGTACACCTCTACTTATTGTATATCTTTGTGGCGCTGGTGGTTCTGTTGGCACTGGCGAGTTAACGGCAGATGCTCACGCAATTTCTGATCGAGGTGACCCAGTTGCTTATAGTCGGACTTGGCGCGCCGCTCCTCATTGGGCTGGTTCGGCGAGTCAAAGCGAGACTTCAGGGCCGGCGCGGGGCCGGCGTACTGCAGCCATACGCCGATCTGCGCAAGCTCCTGGCGAAAGAGGCGGTCGTGTCGGAGACTGCCTCGTGGATCTTTCGGTTCACGCCGTACCTGCTTGCGGCAACGATGTTGCTGTCGGCGCTTCTGATCCCTCTTCTGACGACCCGGACGCCACTCGGTTTCGTCGGCAATATCATCGTGCTGATGTACCTCTTCCTGCTGGGCACCTTCTTCCTGGCGCTGGCTGGCCTTGAGGCCGGGAGCGCGTTTGGAGGTATGGGCTCAAGCCGTGAGATGGCCGTTGCCGCCCTGGCTGAGCCGACCGTGATGATCGCGATCTTCGCGATTGCCTTGCACGTAGGGAATACGGGCCTCGATGAGATTGTCAGGCGCGGAGCGTCTGACCCGCTGTTGTTGCTCAGCCCCGGCCATCTGCTCGCATTCGTCGCCTTCTTTATTGTAGCCCTTGCAGAAACAGGACGATTACCGGTTGACAATCCTGCGACGCATCTGGAGCTGACAATGATCCACGAAGCCATGGTTCTGGAGTACTCGGGACGGCACCTCATGCTGATCGAGTGGGCGGCAGGGATGAAGCTGCTGGTCTTTCTGGCGTTGCTCTCGAACTTATTCCTCCCGTGGGGCGTCGCCTTCACGGTTACGCCGTCCGCGCTGGCTGTCGCCTTTATTGCGCTTATCATCAAGGTGGGCGCGCTTGCGATCGGAATTGCGGCAATCGAGACAGCAATGGCCAAGTTACGGCTGTTTCGCCTGCCGGCGCTGTTGAGCGGGTCGTTTGCACTTGCCCTGTTGGCAGTTATCTCGTTCCTGTTCGTCAAATAGACCGGGTGCGCGGGTCGATGTTCACCGTACTCTTTCCCAAGCTGGTCACGTTACTCTCGTTCGCGGCGCTGGGCACGGCGTTGCTGCTGATCGTACGCCGGGAGCTGGCCGGACAGGTCCGACTCTTCGCGGCCCAATCGCTCACCTTGGCTATTCTGGCAGCGGTCGTCGCCGCATTTACGAGCAGCATTGAGTTAACCATTGTGGCGCTGGCGCTCCTGCTCTTAAAAGTATTCATCATTCCGTATGCTCTTAATCGCGCGGTGAAAAAGATCGGATTGCAACCGGCTGCTTTGCCGTATCTGGGCACGCCGGCCACGCTCGTGGTGTGCGGGGGCCTGGTGGTGATCGCATTTGCTGTGATGGCCCCTGTCGCCGCGTCAAACCCGCTCCCCACTGCCGAGGCTATTCCGATCGCCTTTGCCGGCGTGCTCATCGGCTTTTTCGTGATGGTGAATCGCCGGCGCGCGCTGACGCAGATTCTCGGCTTCTTAATGCTGGAAAACAGCATCTTTCAGTTCGCGCTGCTGGCTACTTATGGGGTCCCGTTCCTCGTGGAGATGGGGGTCTTTCTTGATGTGCTGGTTGCCGTACTGATCATGGAGGTATTCCTCTATCGCATCAAAGAGAATTTTGATTCGATCGAGGTGGACCGATTGGAGAGGCTCAAAGGATGATGCTTGGCGTGCTGCTGCTCATACCGCTGATCGCGACAATTCTCATCGCGCTGGTGCGCCCGCGGGCGTGGATCGAGCTTATCCACGCGCTCGCAGCCCTTGGCGGACTGGCCGTCGGTCTCATTGTTGCGGCGCGGGTGTGGCGGGGTGATGTGCCTGCTGCAATCGGTGGGCTACTTCGAGCGGACGGACTTTCGGCATTGATGGTCGTCGTAATCACCCTGCTGGGGGCGATCGCCGCATTGTACGGGATCGGCTATATCCGGGCAGAATATGACGACACCCATCCGGCCCGTACGCGAAGTTTCTTTGGACTGTTTCATCTGTTCATCTTTACGATGCTGCTGGCGGTCACGACGGATAACCTTGGCATCATGTGGGTGGCAATTGAAGGGACGACCCTGGCGACAGCCTTTCTGGTGAATCTGCACAACACGCCCAGGTCGTTAGAGGCCGCCTATAAATACCTCATCCTCTCCTCGGTCGGCATCGCCCTCGCCTTCATCGGCACGGTGCTGTTGTATTACGCCGGCGCCTCGCGGGCGGGCGAGGTTGCGGTGAATTGGACCTCTCTCCGAGCCGCCGCGTCATCGCTGAATCCCCAGGTGGTCCGGCTTGCCTTTGCCTTCATCCTCGTCGGCTACGGAACAAAGGCCGGCCTGGCCCCCATGCACACGTGGCTGCCGGATGCCCATAGTGAGGCGCCCGCCCCGATCAGCGCGTTGATGTCCGGCGTCCTGCTGAATGTGGGACTCTACGCACTCATGCGCTTCAAGGTGGTGGCGGACATCGCGGTCGGCCCGAACTTCACCGGCCCCTGGCTTATAGGCATTGGTCTCTTCTCGCTCGCAGTGGCCGCAACCTTTCTCATCGCGCCGCGCAATTACAAGCGCATGCTGGCCTATTCGAGCGTCGAACACGTCGGCGTAATCTGTATGGGGCTGGGATTTGGGGGCTATTGGGGCGTCCTGGGTGCGCTCCTGCATGTCATCAATCATGCGCTGTCCAAGTCATTGTTATTCATCCTATCGGGCAATATCCTGCTGAAGTATCAGACCACCGACATTCGGAGAGTACGCGGGCTATTGCAGACGTCGCCGTTGACGGCCGGCGCGTTCCTGGCGGGCATACTCGCACTGATAGGTCTGCCCCCCTTCGGACCATTCATGAGCGAGCTGCTCATTTTTCGCGCGGGTCTGGAGAGCGGGCCTGTGTGGGTGGTGATCTTGGGGGTGGCGCTGCTTGTCATTGTGTTCGCCGGCATGCTCGGCAGCGTGAACCAGATGCTCTACGGGGCGCCTCCCGAAAAGGTGGAGTATGGGGATGTGCTCAGGTGGTCGCTGGCGCCGCTGGCGATAAATTTCGTGTTGCTGCTTGTGCTGGGGCTGGCGCTCCCCCATGCGGTGACTGAGGCCCTGGAACAGGCGCTCAAGGTGCTCGGGGTGTCCCGTGCGTGATCTGAACGGGGTTGCCCGGCAGCTTCGCGCGACGGCGCTGAAGCTGACCGACCTCCGGATGCACCCTCCGCGGGAGGTGCGAGTGAGCGTCGAGCGGGATGAGATCCCCATATTTGCCGACTATGTACGCGACAGATTTCACGCGAGGCCTGAGCTGATCGTGGCCGAAGATACACGCACGGAGCATGGAACGTTTACATTGCGCTACCTCTTCGAACTCGAACGCGCGGATCTGTTCATCGTCGCGTCGGTGGCAGTCCCGGAGGATGATCGCCGGTTTCCGTCGCTCGCGACACGTTGGTATCTGGCCAGTCGCTTTGAGCGCGAGATTCACGATCTGTTTGGCCTTGTACCGACCGGTCACCCCGACCTGCGCCGCCTCCCATTGCATCAATTCTGGCCCGCAGCGTATTATCCCCTGCTGAAGGACACCTCGGCGCCCCCTGCATTTACTGACGATGGCACGCCCTTCCCGTTTCGCCGCGTAGAGGGCGAGGGGATCCATGAGATCACTGTTGGCCCCGTCCATGCTGGTATCATCGAACCGGGCCATTTTCGGTTCAGTGTTGAAGGTGAGACCATTGTCAACCTCGAGTCGAGGCTCTATTTCGTGCACAAGGGGATCGAGCGGTTATTTGAGACGATCCCGCTTGCGCGGGGGGTGGAACTGGCTGAACGGATTTCCGGGGACTGCAGCGTGGCGCACGCACTCGCGTTCTGCCAGGCGATCGAATCGCTGGCGGGGCTACAGATTCCACCTCGCGCGGCTTATACGCGGGTGGTGCTGCTTGAACTTGAACGACTCTACAATCACATCGCGGATGTCGGCGCAATCTGTACGGACACCGGCTTCGCGATAGCGCATGCGCATACCATGAGGATCCGTGAGGACCTAGTGCGTCTGAATGCGCGCCTGGTCGGCCATCGTCTGTTGCGTGGGACGCTGATCGCGGGCGGAGTGAGGCGTGACTTTACGGCGGAGCAGGTCGCAGATACACGAGAGACGGTGCGGCGCGCGGTAATCGACTTCGACGAAGTGGTCGAGATCGCGCTGAAGAATAGCCTGGTGCTGGACCGTCTGCACGGGACAGGGTACCTGTCGCAGCCGACCGCGCGCGAGTTGCAGGTCGTCGGGCCGGCGGCGCGCGCCAGCGGGATCGATCGGGATGTCAGACGGGATCATCCCTTTGCCGCGTATGCGGATCTGGCGCCGCATGTGCCTGTGCACAGCGAAGGCGATGTCTGGGCGCGATTGATGGTGCGGGTGGAGGAGTCGCGCGAGGCCGCTCATCTGATCATGCGCGCATTAGACGGGCTTCCTGAGGGCGCGATCTCCGCGCCGCTCCAGGCGCTGCCCGCGGGCGCAAGCGGGTTCGGTCTGGTTGAGGGGTGGCGCGGGCCGATCTGGCACTGGCTTGTCGCCGGCGAGCAGAACCGGCTGACACGCGCAAAGATCAAAGATCCGTCATTTGCCAACTGGCCGGCGCTGCATTACGCTATTCTCAAGAACATCGTACCCGATTTTCCGCTCGTCAATAAGAGCTTTAACCTGTCCTACGCGGGGAATGATTTATAGGCTCGCGTGTCCCGAACTCTCCGCCCCTCTCGAGTCCTATCAGGCGATCCCGTTTCGTTCTCACTCCTGAGATACCTTCTTGCCCAGGCCGCCAGAGAGAGGATTGTGCGCTGAGCCCCTATCAGCTTTACAAGATTCAGCGTTTCCGATAAGATAAGTGTTTTCGTTGCAGCGGTCGGCTGCGCTGTGTCGGGTCCAAGGAGGGTCTGAGGGTGAAGGGATTGTTCGACAATCTTCGATTAAGGGCGAAGCTGCTCCTGATGATGTTTTCCCTTCTGCTGCTGACACTGGCGTCACTGTTCGTGTTGTATTGGCACGCAGAGCGGACGCTGGTCGAGCAGGTGGAAAAGCACACGATGGATCTGTCCACCGCCATTCAGATCAGCGTCGAGCGCCTCACCTCCCAGGAGCGGACGGATGAGGCGCGTCTTCAGGACTATGTCAACCGCCTGCAACGAAAAGGGGTCGATGAGATCTCGATCATCAGCAATGAGGAGGAGGTCATCGCCAGCAGCAATCCAAGGCGAGTGGGCGCGACCATCGACCCCAGCCACCGGGACTTATTCATCACCGCCAGACTGGGGGAGACGCTCAAGACCGAGCACGGTCAAAAGAACTATAATCTGATTGTGCCGATCGTAGTTGGGAATCAGCGGATGGGCTACGCCCTGATCAGCATGGTGCTTGATGATTTTGCCCAGATTTCGCAACTCAACTTCATCAAACGACTGATCGTCACTGTGCTGGTCTTCGGCCTCGGGATGGCAGCCTCCCTCATTCTGTCCTGGAAGTACACCAAGCCGATCGACCAGGTGGTCCAGGCGGCGCGTCGGGTGGCGCAGGGCGATCTCCGGGAAACCTTACCGGTCGAGCGCCACGATGAGATCGGTGAGCTGACCACGAGCTTCAACGACATGGTGATCAAGCTTCGGGCAAACAAGGAACTGGAGCACCGCCTGCACCAGGCTGAGCGCCTTTCCAGTATCGGCCAGTTGGCCTCGGGCATTGCGCATGAGATCCGTAATCCATTGAACTTTATCAACCTGAGCATCGATCATCTCCAGAGTCGGTTTTTGCCCACCGATTCCGACTCACGGAAGGAGTTCACCCACCTGGTCTCGTGGGTAAAAACCGAGATCCATCGCCTGAATACTATGATCACCAACTTTCTGACCTATGGCAAGCCGCTCAAGCTTGAGGCGCACCCGAGCGACCTGGCCCCACTGCTCCAGGATGTTGTAAGCATGGCCAGCGGCAAGGCCGAAGAACAGGGGATCACGATCGAGCGCGACCCCTTGGTTGACCTGCCGAGGGTGGTGGTAGACAGCGAGCAGATCAAGACCTGCTTCGTGAATATTCTGGTGAACGCCTTTCAGGCTATGCCTTCTGGAGGAAGATTGTCGATTACCGCTGCGTTCATTAACGGACCCGATCGGGCAACCTCAACGCCTCTTGCCGAAAGCGGACGATGGGTCGAGGTCCGCTTCCAGGATACGGGGTGCGGGATCTCCCCCGAAGACCTGGCGAAAGTCTTTGAGCCATACTTTACGACGAAGGAAGTCGGGATTGGGCTTGGGTTGGCCCTGACAAAGAAGATCGTGGAGGAACACGGCGGGAGCATCGCTTTAGACAGTGTTCTCGACCAGGGAACTACCGTACGTATCAGACTGCCGGTGGAGGAGCAAATCTGATGCGGGAAGGACGAATCCTGGTGGTAGATGATGATGGACCCCAGCGGGAGATTCTTCGGACTATCCTGTCGACTGAAGGCTACTCGGTCGACACGGCGCCAGGGGGGGCGGAAGCCGTCAGACGTTGCCAAGAAAAGCCGTACGACCTGGTTCTGACCGATCTCCGGATGCCGGGAACCGATGGTCTGGCCCTTATGGAGCGGCTGCCGCGAGACAACCCATCCACCCTCGTTATCTTGATGACCGCCTACGGCTCACTCAATTCGGCTGAACAGGCGATGAGACGAGGCGCCTTTGACTATCTCACGAAGCCGCTCGAGCGAGAGGAACTGCTCCTGACCGTGCGGAGGGCCTTTGAGCGGATCCAGTTAGGCCGGGAGAACAAACTGCTGCGGCAGCAGTTGGAGGAGCGTTTTCGCATCGAGGGGATTGTGGGCAGCCACTTCCGAATGCAGGAGGTCTTCGAAAAGATCGGCAAGGTCTCGAAGAGCAGCTCCACGGTGCTCCTCATCGGGGAGAGCGGGACCGGGAAGGAGCTGATCGCCAGAACTATCCATCGACAAAGCCAGCGTCAGGATCACCCATTTATTGCCGTCAACTGTGCGGCCATTCCTGAAAGCCTGCTGGAAAGTGAGATTTTCGGTCATGAGCGAGGCGCGTTTACGGGGGCGGTAGAGCGGAGGGCCGGCTGCTTTGAGTTAGCGCACGGCGGAACGCTCTTCCTCGATGAGGTCGTCGAGATGCAACTGCCGACTCAGGCCAAATTTTTGCGTGTCCTGCAAGGAGAGACGTTCAGAAGATTGGGGGGGAAACAAGAGATCGACGTTGACGTTCGCATCGTCGCCGCGACGAATCGGGATCCTGCCGAAGCGGTCAAAGACGGGCTCCTCCGTGAGGACCTGTTCTATCGGCTGAACGTCGTCTCTATTGTGATCCCACCCCTCCGCGAACGAAGCACCGACATCCCTCAGCTCGTCGAGTATTTCATCAAAAAGCACGGTGAGAGCGTGGGAAAGCTGATCCAAGGGATCAGCAACGAAGCGATGCGGCTCCTCATGAACTACCACTGGCCTGGCAATGTCCGGCAGCTCGAGGCGGTGGTCGAGCGCGCAAGTCTGCTCTCTGAAGGGCCTGAGATTACGCATTACGACCTTCCCATTGAGGTTCGGTTCTTTGATCTCCCGGCCCAGCCCAGCCCATCACGTGTCCCTGGCAGCAAGTTTGCGATCGAGATTCCCGAGCAGGGAATCAACTTTGAGGCGCTGGAACGTGATTTGATCCTGCAGGCTATGGAGAAGTCTGATTGGGTGATCACCAAGGCAGCGCGCCTTCTGGGCATGAGCTACCGGACACTGCAGTATCGCCTGGAGAAATTCCAGATCAGACGGGATACAAAGACCGCTCCCGCGACGTCGGAGAGCGGATTAGTTGAGCATGCGTCGGAACAGAAAGGGGGGATGTGAGTGGGAAGCGTGGTCAAGAAGCGTCGGCAAAAGATGAGCAAGCACAAACACAAGAAACTGCTAAAGCGGACCAGGCACCAACGTCGGAAGAAGTAAAGCCGGGCATTAAACGTTCGAGCGGCTGCGCCATTCTAAGAAGTTGAATCGGGTAATGTGCCCTGCAAGAGCACCGTTGCTGGGCTTGGCCGGTCGGACGGGAGATGATTCTCGGTGAGAGACGAAGGCCTTGCGCGAGGCGGACTTCGAACTAATCGATCGATTCTTGCAGGGCGATGGGACGGCATTCGATGAACTGGTCCGAAAGCGCCAGCGGGAGGTCTACAATCTGGCCTACCGGATGACCAGAAATGCGGAGGATGCGCGAGATGTTTCCCAGGAGGCCTTCGTGCAGGTGTATCGGCACTTGGATCGATTTGATCGTCGCTCCAGCCTTTCCACTTGGCTGTACCGGATTGTCGTGAACCTATGCCTTAACCATTTGAGTCGGGGCTCGCGACCCCTCTATGCCACGGTTGACCAGTGTCCTGATCTGGCTGATTCATCGGAGGGGTCGCTTGCGCAGTTGGAGGAAAAGGAACGAGCGGATGCGCTCGCACGCGCTATTGAAACCCTTCCCCCGCAACAGCGGGCGAGCTTGACGTTGCGCGTCCATCAACACCTGGCACACCGTGAGATCGCCGAAATCCTGGGGGTCTCTGAGGCAACAGCCAAGGTACACTATTTTCACGCCGTGCAAGCCCTGCGGCGTAAGCTGGCGCACTGGCACAAAGGCACGTAAAGGGAGGACCACCGTCATCATGCGATGCGAAGAAGTGCAGCTCACGCTCCTAGAGTTGATCGAGGGGGAGGCGCCGCCGGCACAGCACGCCGAGGTCCTCACGCATCTCCATGGCTGTGCGACGTGCGCCGCTGATTTCTCTGCGTATCACAATCTTTTGGCGCTTGTACGGGCTGACCCGGTTCCTGAGCCGTCGCCGGGCTACTGGGAAGAGTTCCTGCCGGCACTGAAACATCGAATCGAGCAGGAGACCGGCAGGCGCAAGCCGACACCCACCGCATGGCTGGTCGGCGCAGGATCTTGGTTTACTTTTCGACCACGGTTCATCGCCGGCTTGGCTGTGGCGGCCGTCTCAATGTTCATCGTTGTCCGGTTGCCGGGCTTCCTGCCCGTCAGATCGGATCGCCAGACGGTGCCGATTTCTACGGAAAAGATTGATAATCAGAATGGCGGGGGGCACAGTGTGGCAACAGTACTACGCTACGATAACGGGAACCGATACCCTGATGAGCCGTTCATGGTGGCTGGAGAGATCGTTGAGGAGCCCTCGATCCTGATGGCAGCGATTCAGCGACTCCGTGGGGTGGATGAGATGACGGATCGGCTCGAAGCGGCCTGGGCCCTACGTCCAGAGGCTGACCCGGCGGATTCGCTCGCCTCGCTCGATGAGAAGGAACAGCAGATCCTGCTGAATCACCTTAGTCATCTTGGATGGACAGAGTCATGAAACACGTACAGAGGCAATACTCGATTCAGCCTTGGTCTGTGATGGTGGCTGCCGCGGGGCTGTTCTGGTTGCTTGGCCTGGCCTCTGGCGCCATGGCGCAACCGCTCGCGCCTACCGCCCCGCGGTCACCTGGCGTACCGGAAGGACGGCGCATGATTGAAACAATCAGGATTTGGAAGATGACCGAGGCGCTCAACCTGGACGAAGCTCAGGCCGCCAAACTCTTTCCGAAACTCGCCCAATTGGAGGCTTCACGCCGCGAATTTCACCAGCGGCAGCGCGTGCTCCGAGATGAGCTGGCAGAGCTTTTGAGGCAGCGACCCTTGCGAGACGAGGACATTAGGGCGAAGCTTGATCAATTGGACCGTACAGAGGTCGACTTCAGGGGGCAAGAGCTCGCCATCAGAGGAGGGCTGCGATCGATCTTGAGTCCGGAGCAACAAGCCCGTTTTGCTCTTTTTGAAGATCGGTTTGAGACTGAAATGCGCCGCACTATCCAGGATCTCCGCCAGCGTCGCCGGGGATTGCCGCCAGGTTCCGGCCAGAGCGTCGACTCACCCAGCCCGAGGGATCGACCCCAGATCCCCGCAGAGGGTGAGTCGCTACGCAAGTAATCCCGGGGTCAGATCAGGACGCTGACCTCTATCCCACATGCGGAATGCCTCCCACTGGCGGAAGCTCTGGGTCGCGAGGAAAAGGTTTGTCTGAAGATCCTTCATCTCTTCCGCCACGCATAGCCCGAGCGTCCTGCCTGAAGATGTCTCTACCCGAGAGATGGAAAATCTATCAGCTCATTTGTGATCTGCTCCATCAGCGGCGATAAGGCCGCTTTTTACTTGCGCCGCCGCGGGGAGATCGCTGATAATCAGTCCGTAGGTATAGCGCCTATACTGTTGTGGGAGTTAACGATCGGAGGAAATAGATGATACGAAAGTACGGGCAGCGCTTAGGGTTCATCGCTCTTGCGGTGGTCTTTACGCTACTGGCCACTGAGTTCGAGGCGTCGGCGCGGGCAGGTGGCGGCCGCAGCTTCGGGAGCCGTGGCTTCCGCAGCTACTCCAGCCCAAGCCGCAACTACTATAGACCGACAACGCCCTCGCAACCGCGGCCTGAGCCACAATCCCCCCTTGCAGCCCCAGCGTCCTCCCCGTTCGGAGGAGGTGGATTCATGCGGAGCATGGCAGGAGGTCTGCTTGGCGGATTTCTCGGCGGAATGTTGTTCCGGAGTCTGGGCTTCGCCGGCATGGGCGGCATGGGCGGAGGATTTGGCTTGATGGACCTGGTGATCCTGGGTGGGATCGGCTTGGCGATTTACTGGGTGGTGAAGCAGAGGTCTCGGCCGGCCCCCATCGGAGCACCATATCAGCATCAGCGTACGTGGTCGGCTGAACGTGAGCCGGAACGCTATCAGGGGGCGGCGACTGCGCAAGCAACAATGGTTCAAGAGGGCGATCTGGATCAGGGGTTGGCGCACATCCGCCAGATGGACCCTGGTTTTGAGGCAGGACGCTTCAGGGAGGCATGTACCGATCTCTTCTTCAAGGTTCAGGCGGCTTGGGGGAATCGTGACCTCGAACCGATCCGTACGATCCTCACACCTGAGATGTACACCCAGCTTGGCGCCGATGTGATGCGGCTGAGGAACGAGCGGAAGATCAACCGCCTCGAGAATATCGCGGTTCGTTCCGTTGAACTCACGGAAGCCTGGCAGGAGCGCGGGCAGGATTACGTAACGGTACGGTTCTTGGCAAACCTTCTCGATTACACTGTGGATGAGGGAACTTCCCAGGTGGTAGACGGCAGCCGCACCGACCCTGTGAAGTTTGAGGAATACTGGACCGTTACGCGCCAGGTCGGGCCAAACCCCTGGCTCCTTGCGGCCATCAATCAAGCAGACAACTGAGCGGTCAGCTTCCAGCGGTTAACCGAAAACAAAAAGCCCCCGCAAAATTCCTATGCGGGGGCTTTTTGTTCATTACCGAGGATGGGTCGATGCTGTAGTATCCTCGCGTTTTTGGCGAATCGATGCCAAGAGGCTCCGAGCAAATGCCGTCGTCAGGAATAACTCCTTAAAGCAGGCAACTGCAAGCGCGGAGAGCTGGAGATGCCAGATCCGCATTTCGCCAAGATGCCCCCGTGTTCTCGCCCAGCATGCGCTAAGATCCTGTCGGGAACAGACAATCCGGTTGCTCAACGCATCAAACCTGGCATAGAGCAGATCCAGTCGTGACGGGAGCCTTCCTCTGAGGCCAGAGTAGACCTCTTGCCATTCACGAACCTTCATGCCCTGCCGGGCATCTCGATGGAGCGCATAAAGCTGCTCAAGCCATTTCTTGGCAGGTCCGTCCCCCCACGCCCAACTGCGATGCAGTGTCTGGATCTTGATCTGAAGGCTTCCCCACTTCTTTAGGAACACATTCAGGTCCTTACGGCTGAGCAACATCTTGGAGGAAAGCTCTTCAAAGGGATCGAGCAGGGTTCGGGCCTTGGAGGGTAGCGCCGCCTTGGCATCATTATACGCCTTTTGCCACTCCGCAACCTTTAAGGTTTGCCAGATCTCTCCCTGGATCCGCTGCACTTCATCAAGTACTCGCTTTTCTCTTTCAGTGCGCGGACGGGACTGGAGCCAGACCTCTTCCATCTCCTTCAGGAATCGGGCCCACGCCACGAACAGACGGTATACCTCTTTCGTGCGCTTCCAGAGATGGACCGGCAGCGAATCAACCGAAAACCCCGGTCTCCGCGTCAGCCGATCCTTCAAGCGGAAAAAGCCGGCCACCATCGGATGTTGCTTTTCGATCAGGGCCGCGTTCTTGTACCACAGGTATACGTTGAGGAGATTCCAGTATGTCCTCGGGGAGTGCTGCCATCGTGACAGGATCTTCGCCATATTCTCTTTGCTGTAAAACGCCTGCCAAGCCCCCTGATACGCGGCGGTCCACTCCTCGGCGGTCATATTTGGGTGTGCGGTTGTGGCGTGAAAAGAATCTCGCTTATTGAGATCGGGGTCCATCCACTCGCCGCGTTCCTGCATTTCTTTGTGGTCCTGAGATCCCGGCAGCGGTGTCAGCATAAAAAAGGAGGCCTGATCCGGTTCGATCTCATCCATAAGATACTGCATGTCGAGGGCTACCTGCGCCTTCGTATCGAAGGGCATGCCGATAATATAGGCAACGTGGACAGCGACACCGGCGTCGTGCCACTCGCCGATAATAGCCTTGTACTCCTCGACCTTGTTCTGTCCCTTACCTTGGACCTTGATATTGTCAGGGTTGACGCTCTCCATGCCGACAAACACCTGGGTGCAGCCGGCCTCGGCTGCGAGACGCACGAAGTCTTGCGGCTTACGGGCCAGGTCCACCTGCATCATGAAGGAGATTTTAATCCCTTCCTCTCGCAGGCGGATAATCGCTTCAAAGGTCTCTCGCCACCACTTCTTCCTGGCAAAGTTGTCGTCAGTGAAAAAGTAAAAGTCGATGTTGTGCTCAGTGTAATTTCTTCGAACGAGCTCCGCGATCACCTCCGGAGAACGCTCACGCATCATCCGACCCTGCACGTTAATGATCGTACAAAAGCTGCACGAAAACGGGCAGCCTCGAGATGTTTCAACGGTCCCGAAATTGGGCCTGGCAAAGTGCTTCATCGTTTTGCGGCTGATGATGGGCAATGGGGCATTGTCGATATTCACAAGGTCTTTAAGGTTCTGCGCAAAGGAGTAGAGGGGTTTCAATTGTCCGTTGAGGAGATCGGCCAGTATCCCATCCCAATGTCCTTCGACTTCGCCGGAGATAACCACGATCGATTCCCGATAAAGCTCCTGGATGTCCGGCCCCTGATCGCCAAGCATATTGATGGTCCCGCTGGTATGGAATCCGCCCATCATGACATCAATCCCATACTTGCGGAATTGCTTCCCCATTTCGAGCGCCCTGGGGAACTGGGGGGTCTGGACCCCAACGAGACACACCACCAGCTTGGTGGAAGGATGACGATTCCATTTGACGATCTGCGCCACCGGGACTTTTTCCGCTACCTCATCAAAGGTATCGACCTGGATGGTGATATCTCCAAAGACGCGCCGCCTCTTGATATCTTCGGTCAAGCCCTGGAGTACGCTGAGGGTATTGCTGGGCAGTACGGCTTTCCAAAAGCGGATCACGTATCCATCATCATCGTATTGTGAGGGTTTGATAAAGACGATGCGGAGAGTCTTATGCGTGTGAGCTTGGGGGAGGAGGAGCGGCTGCAATGCCGTGTACTCCTGCATGGGGTCCTTGGTGGTTAGCGATGTGCTTTGACTAGCGGTTGTCGTCTCCATTCCTCGACTTCTCCGGTACTGCTCTCCCGGGAACATGAAGAGCACGTTACGAGGCGACGTAAGTGGTGACTTTACATCATCCCCACAAAACTGTCAACGAAAAAGAAAGTAATCCAAGACACTAGGAGATAGTCAGAACGCCGGAGCCACTGAACCGGCTTTGCTTGAGAAGTTGGAGGGCGTGATTAGCCTCCTCGAGAGGAAAGGTGCGGACCTCGGTTCGGATCGGAATCTCCACGGCCAGGCGCAGCAGGTCGCGCACATCCTGCCGGGTACTGTTGGCGACACTCCGAACGATACGTTCCTGGTAGAGCAGGGCATAGTCGAGTTCCGGGATCGGGCTCATCGTGATGCCGGCAAGCGAGATCGTGCCGCCCTTCCTCAGGACCCGGAGCGCTTGTAGCACCAGCCGTCCGGCAGGCGCAAAGATGACCGCGCTATCGAGTAATCCAGGCGGGTCGTCCTCGGCCTGACCTACCCAGCAGGCACCTAGCTGCCGCGCCAGGGCGCGGTGTGTCTCACTCCTTGTGAAGACATACACCTCGCATCCCCAGTAGGCCGCAACCTGGATCGCGATATGGGCCGAGCCGCCGAACCCATACAGCCCAAGGCGCTCGCCGGGCCTGATCTCGCTTAGTCGAAGGGCGCGGAAACCGATGACCCCTGCGCACAGCAATGGGGCCGCATTGGTGGTCGAGATGCCTGACGGCAACGGGTATGCAAATGCCTCTTGGACAACCACGCACTCCGCATACCCGCCGTTCACATGGTAGCCGGTAAAGCGGGCCGTGTCACAAAGATTTTCCTGGTCGCGGTGGCAGAAGGCGCATCGGCCACAGGTGGAGTACAGCCAGGGAACGCCCAGCCGGTCACCAACATGAAAACGCGCGACGCCCTCGCCAACCTGATCGACCACACCGACAATCTGGTGACCCGGCACGACGGGGAGTGTCGGGAGCGGGAGGTCGCCTTCGATAATATGCAGGTCGGTTCGACACAGACCGCACGCCAACACCCGCAGGCGGAGTTCGCGAGGACCCGGAATCGGGGTTGGCAGCTCGACCATCGCAAGTGGATGGTCTTCGATCGGGCGCGCACGATTCACACACAGCGCCCGCATATACGCCTCCTCCGTTACCGTCCTATTCAACGAGACTCAGGAAGGCCACAGACCGAAGTCGTTTGCCGAAGAAGTGGGTGATGCAGACTCTCAAGACCTCTTGAAGGTTAGTGGTGTGAGGATGGGCAAGAGGCAACGTCAGCGATTGTTCCAGTCTGCCAGGCAAAACCGAGCGCAGGAATTCCAATGATTCTAAAGAGATGGGTAAATTATCCGGCGCCCGTGAGAGGCATCTGGAACAGATAAGCCCACCGCGGGTTGGGCTGATGGCGGGTTTCAGACTGTGCTCCAGTACGGACCGGCATACCAGGCAACGATAGAGCTCCAAAAGGTATCCGACAATTCTGAGGAGGCGGATCTCAAAGGCCCTAAGAAGTCGCGGCTCATCATGCAAGACGAGCAGCGCCAAGGCATCCCGAAGTAAGAGAAAGATCTCTTCGTTTGGCTCTTCTTCCTCGACAGATGCGCCTGCCAGCTCTACGAGATACGCCCCCCGGCCCAGCCTCCCCAGATCTGCTTTGAGCTCGGCGAACGGCTCGATGACGGAGAACTCGTTGATCTTGTGGAGGGTCCGGTTAGGCCACTCGAAGAAGACGAGCTGCCCAAGCGTAAACAGTTCGAGGGCCCCGCCATATCGGCTGCGAACCCGTCTTGCCCCACGAGCAACCGCCCGGACCTTCCCCAACTTCCTCGTGAAGAACGGAATAATCCGGTCGGCCTCGCCAAGATTATGTCCACCGATCACAATCGCTTCGGTTGTCTGTAGGGGCATGTTTTATGTTCAACGTGCAAGGTTCAAGGTT
>NSJM01000134.1 GCA_002634395.1 Candidatus Methylomirabilis sp. | reverse complement strand
CAGAGAAGCCAGGCCGACCAACTTCCTCGGTCACATCCTTGCCGAAGGGAAGGTGGTGTACAGAGACGGAGAATTCTTCCTGTAGAAGACGTCGAAGCCGGGAACGTATTCTGTCTTCACGCGGATCAGCTTCGCGGCATCCCGTGCGAACGGCGGGTTCCGCCACGGTTCCTAAATGAACTACCCCGCAGCAAGCTGAGGTATCGTCCTCTGTTCTGGCCCGTCATTCCCTGCTTGACACGGAATCCAGTCTGGCCTTTTGGATACCGGCGCCTGCCCCGGACGCCGATCCGGGGTCCGCTGGTATGACGAACTCGCGGCAAACCGCGAGGAATGAGCCCTCCCGGATCGATAATTACTTTTTGCCCTTTGGGTCTTCGGGATCCGACGAGACCTCCCCAGCGCCACGGAGAAATCCTCCTTGCTGGCTTGCCTGCCAATCTTTGAGCCGAATCGGCTGGTAGTTCTTTGCCGCAAGCTGGATGACCTCCCAAATCTTAGCCGTGATCGGATACTTCGGCCTTCCTTCGGCGTCAAATTCTCCTGCGGGATTCTCCAGCATCACCTGAACGCGCGCCTCGGCAAGTCTAGGCTTGTCTAATGTGTAGTTCGCCTTCTGCCGGTAAAGATCGGATAAGGGATCGCCTCGTTGACCGAACTGCCCACGGGCTCGAGTAACTTCCGCCTCGGTGAATGAGTATCGCTTTTCAGCAACTCTGGTCATCGCGTCAGCGATCTCCTTATCAAGGTGAGGTCGGTCTCCAAAGGGAGAATCTGGATGCGTAAGTCCCGCAGCAGTTGGTCGGCACGTTCCAGCGTATAACCCGCCACTACTAGAAAGGCCGATTAATCGTCACGTGCATGCGGCAATGGCAGATAGCGCGTTAGCTTGTCTTCGGCGATGACTGCGTCCGGCGGCAGTTTCATGGGGTGTCAACCCCATAGCGTGTGACGGATGATTAGCGTGGGTAACGGCCGCTTGTCAGTTCAGAACTGGACCATCAGCTCGGCGATCCCTTCATGAGCGACCCCGCCGTCCTCGGCATTGCTCAATCCAACGGCATTGCGGTGTGGGCTAAGGTTGGTGACAATATAGTTACCCCGCAGCCGGATGCTAGGGTTGATATACCAGCTCAGGCCGAGGGTGCCGGAACGCAGCTCCATCGGGACCTCTTGTTTGGCTGAGTCTGGCGCCGTAAATTTGCCCTTGTTGTCATCGATGCGCATGTGCTCGTAACGGCCGTTGGCCAGCAGGCCCTTTTGCTTGTTCCCGAAGATCCAGTAGCCGATCGACCCATACCCACCCTGCATGATGAGGTTATCCAGATTGCCGCTGCCGGCGCCCAAATCGTCACGCTCCTGGGAGGCGTAGGCGTACTCACCCTTGATGATGAACGGATAGAAGTCGAAGACGATATCGCCGCCGCCGGCGACTCGGTTGCCGTTGATTAAGAAGCCGTTCTGGGTTCCACCCTCGCCGTTACCGGCCAGCTTGACTCCAGTCGGACCCACCGGGTTAAAGCGGTGAAACGAGGAGCCGCTCCCAACTGGTGTCGTGACACCGGCCGGATCGGTCGCCCCATTGCCCCTCACAACCCGAAAGGTGCGATGATCGGCGTTCAGGCCGATGGTGAGGTTGCCGAATGACATCGGAGGTGAAAAGGTAAATCGACCGGTAAACTCCTTGTTGCCGTCATTATCGATTCCGCCGCGACACTGATCGACCCGGCCGCAGCCGTTATAGATTCCCACCCCATAGTAGACCGGTAGTGCATTGGCGAGCTTCAGGGTGCCCTCAACGGTGATTCCAAGCTGATATTCCGGGGACAGCGCCCTGGAGACGACAGCTCGCTCAGCGAAGTCCAGGTCTCGGGAGGAGGTCAACATCTCGAGGCCGAATCTGGCCTTATATTGCCCGACGGTCGCCTTTGCCCACGGGGCGTAAGTGTAGTTGATATAGCCCTCTTCGAGCCGTGTGGCGCCCGAGGTCTCTTGCTCGACGAAGAATCCGAAATCCTTGAAGACCTGACCGCTCACGACGATCCGGGTACGGCGCAGTCGAAATGTACTTGGGTTGTGCCGTGCCAGTCCCGCTTTCGTAAGATCTTGTCCGTCAACAGGACCGGGAAAACCTTCTTCCTTTCTCGCTCCTTCAACGATAAACCAATTCTGGATGAATCCGCGTATGTTCAGTCGAAACTGGTCATCGGCCGACTTCAGGAAGAACCCTTTTCCGGCTTCGTACCCGGTGAGGAGCGACGATGCCGCGGTCTCTGCGGCCTTCTTCTCCACCTCCATCACGCGCCTGGTCACCTCTTCCTGTTGTGCGGTCCGCTCCTGTCGTAGCTGGTGCATCTCTTGCTGCAACTGCCGCAGCGACTTCTGCTGCGCCTCAAAGGCTTGCTCGATCTCTGTGAGCTTGTCGGCCCATGCCCCGACCGGAGCGAGCAGTAAGGCGCCGCCCATGACGATCCCACGAATCCACCACCCTCTTTGAGCCATGATTCTCCTCTTTGTGCTCTTTGGGTTAATCGCTGCGCTCCCACAAAGAGCGCGTAGTGGTTGCACATTGTATCACCGACAGTGCCGAACTGTCACTGCTGCGTCAATTCGTAAAAAAATTGTCCGACCGTGAAAGCTGTGACCGGGATACGACGCGAGCCGATCCTGTTCGTCGTATCGGATCTTCAGGCCAGTGCGTATGCGGCGATGACCCGGCCAGCGAAGACCATTCAGGCCCGATCGGGCGAGTAGAGGGGTTCGGTTGCGCTACTGCAGAAGTCCTGCAGCAATAGCAGCTTCTTCAGCCGGCTTGAACTGTTCGGTCGTGACGCGGACGTATCGCTTCGTTCGCTGCAGGTCCATCAACGCTCGATCCGCGGGGGTATTGTAGTTCAGCTTGATGAAGGCTGCGGCAATTTTGTCCACGAGCGCGCGATCCAGATCGCCCCTCACGGTCCAGACATAGTCGATGTAAGGAGGTGTCGTCCAGAAGACCTTCACCTTGTTCGGATCAACCTTCTTGCGCTCGACAAGCTTGCCCCACACCGCCTCATTCAAGGCTCCAGCATCCACTTTTCCGCTCTCGACCCACAGGGCCGTCGCATCGTGCGCCCCGCTGAAGCTGAATGTTGCAAAGTCCCGCTCCGGATTGATCCCGTTCTGCAGCAGGAAATAGCGCGGCATCAGATGGCCGGATGTTGAGCTGACACTCCCAAACGAAAAGGTCCGGCCTTTCAAGTCGGCCAAGGTTGTGATTCCCGTGTCTGGCCTGGTGATGAACTTGCTGTGGAACTGCAGATCCTCCTCTCGGCTCACCAACGGGATCGCGTTCCCTGTCCGCCGTCTGGCCTGAACGAAGGTAAACCCTCCGTACCAGACCAAATCCAGCTTCTTGGCGGCCAGTCCCTCGACGGTGGCGGCGTAGTCCACCACATTATAGAATTTGACCGGGATACCGAGTTCTCTGCTCAAGTACTCCACGAAGGGGGTGTAGATCCGCATCAATTCCGTGGGGTTCTCGTCAGGAATGGCTGAGACTCGCAGTTCCCGTAATTCCTCGGACCAGGCCGACGTGTAAAGGCTGACCAGAGCAACAGCAACGCACGCAATGACGAATCGGATAATACGCATAGCAGCTCCTCCACCGCATTCGCTGGACTGCCGGATGATGGGTTGGCCGATGCCTCACGTCCAACCTTTGTACCTCGACGCGCGTTAACGCTAGGCGACTATCGCCGATATGTCCAATAGGAAATACCTATTAGTGTGACCGGGCTCATCAGTTGAGAGTCGCCTCTGTGATGACACCAAAGGGCGTGCCTTGCTCGGACGTGGAGAATCCAGTATAGTGAGCACAGTCAGTCATATGGGCGCGGGTGACCGTGGTGGGCGGGATGGGCAGCGGTAAGCAGATCGGATGTCAGGTATGGGATGCCAATGATTGAAATGTCGGATCGATTGAGTGAGCTTGAGCAGATACTGCGGCGTCGCATCGTCATTCTTGACGGCGCGATGGGCACAATGATTCAAATGCACAACCTGACGGAAGCAGACTTCCGGGGGCAAAAGTTCGCCGACCACCCCTGCGACCTCAAGGGGTGCAATGATCTGCTG
>NSJM01000133.1 GCA_002634395.1 Candidatus Methylomirabilis sp. | reverse complement strand
AAGCGCCAGGCGCGCACCGAGGACCCACCCCCGCGTACCCCGTCGGAGGCCGTACACGGGACCACTCGAAGTCATTCGCCGGTCTGCTCGGTCTCGTGCGCGCCGTGTCTCATCCATCGTCCGATGCCCGCTCACAGGCTGCTTCTTCCACTGTCTCGTATCGCCTCTCGCCCCGCCGTTCACGGCAGCTACGCTCATGATCCGTATTCCGTCGCCGAAAGCGTTCGAAGGTGGTCGGCATACCGCTGTGCCTCGGCGCGTTCGCCACGCTCCGCGTTAAAGCTCGCCAAGGCCGCGAGAATGTCGCGGTGGTCGATCTTTTCCTTTGGGTGCAGGTGGAACCAGCGCTGTCCGCCGGCCGCGGCAGGGCGCGTGTCCCAGACGATACTGAGGGCCTGGTAGCGCCCATCGGGAAACTCGATCAGATACTGCTGGAGGGGATAGATGCCGAAGGTGTAGGCGATGCGGTATTCATGCAGTTGACCGTCTGGGCCGTCGGTGTGCACGAACAATCGGCCGTCGCGCGTAAAGAAGGTCGAGGTGACGCCGTCCTTCCTGAACGTCGCGTTGTTGAAGTTGCCGAGCACGGTGGTCCTGTCCGCCGATTGCATCGCGAGGTCGTGGTCGGAGCCTTTCCAAAGCTCAGCCTCCCGCTGATGACAGGCGGCGCAGGTCTCGCCGCCGACGTACGTCGCGTTCGCTGCTGCGGACGCTTGTTCGCGTTCATAACCTGTCACGAGCAGGACGACGAGCATCGCCGCGAGCCATGGCGCTGTCCGCGCGAGCTGCTCGACAAGCTGATGCGGGTCGTCGAGCAGCCTCAGCCGGTCAGACATTTAAAATGACGCCATATTCAGAAGCCCTTCACGAGGGTGACGACCATGTTCTCTCCTTCGAATCGCGCCTCGGCGCCGAACTCCCACTGATATTGAACCGTCAGGCCGGCCTTCCACGGCACAAATGTCAGCCCGACCTGGATACCCGCGGCGTGGACCTCGTCCTTGGCATTGAGTTGCACGTTGCGGATCTGCTGCACATCCGATCCCGAGTCCCGCTCGACCTGCCACTGACTGTAGCCGAGTACGCCCAGTTCAGCGAGCCATCTCTTATCGTTGGTAAGCGGCAGGTATTGACTGACGCCCCAGTTGAGCGAGAAGCGATCTCCCGGGGTGAGGTCCTTGTCCTCCATGTTGGATTGGATCTCGTACGTGCCCGCCAGTGTGACCGCCGTACGGCGGTCTTCGAATGGATACCAGGCCCAGGCAAGCTGGAACTGGTTGGTCCAGAACTCCAGGCCGATGCCCTCCTTGCCCGTGGGGGCATAGAAGCCATAGCCTGCCGACACCTCGTAGTGCGTCCCGCTCCACCCGAGCCAAACCGGCTGCACGAACAGGTCGCCGACCCCGAATCCTGTGTCGGCGTCGAGAGTCGTACTCACGCCGCTATCGGGAAATCCGCCGGATCGCGTGCGACTTAAGCTTACCTGCGCGCTGCCGTCCGAGAAACTGGGGGCGATGTAGACCGCGTAGCGCGCGCCCAGCACCTGCCACGGACTCGCCCAGATGAAGGTGGGGGTGACCACGAAGACGTTTATGTCCACATCGGCGTTGACGGTCGTCGTGCCCGATGGCCCAGTACGGGTAATTGACTTGACTTCATCACCGTTCCGGTTCTTCAGCGTGTGCGCGCGGTAGAGGGAGTGGTATTCGACATAGTAAAAGCCCGGCTCCGGAACGAAGTAGTCACGGATGCTCTGCGACCCGGGCGTATAGTGGCCCAGTTCACCGGCCCAGACACGGCCGGCGCCGCCGAACAACATCACAGCGACTCCTCCGTACAGAAGGATTCTGAGGGCTTGTCTCAAAGGCGCTGCCCTCCATCCGACGCCGGCTGGTATTGTATTTCTTGTCATAAGCCCCTTTGTTTCGTGCATCTGTGTCTCACAGACGCCTCTCACAGCAATGCGCCACTTCCTCCACCAAGACCCGTCCCTTGCTAGTTTTTGAGCGCCTGACGCCCAGCCGGCGCCAACAAGTAACACACAAGGATCACGGGGACGACGACCCAGAACGATGCCCGCACCACGGATTCTCCTCCACTCACGATACTCAAGACAACGAGCCCATTCACCAGGCTTGCCACGAGCCCGACCCACCATGCCCAATGTCGGCGGGTGAGCGCCCCCCAGGCAAACAGGATGTACGGGAGCGCAATGACGACGACAAGCCCTCCCCTGGCAAACGTGACGACACCCATTAGCGGAAGGAACAAGGCGCCGCTACCGGCCAAGTCGATGCCGATACTGAACAACTGAAAGGCCCGCAAGATGCCGAGGACGCCTTGCGCTAGAGCCAACAATGCGATCACCGTGAGACCGATGGGTCGTTGCATCAGAGCCACCAGACACCTCCTTTGACCTCCATAATATCGTTGAGCGTCCGCTCACTTCGGGAATAGGGAGGTCACCGTAAACGAAGGCCCCAATTGGTGCCGCGGCGGCGGCCACGACTTCCAGTGTTTGCGAGAAATCTCATGCTAACCATAAACGCTCACAATTATGGGCTATTTCGCGGATTTCACCATCTGATCCCGCGCAGCGCGGTGGGCGGCATACGCCTCTTGCTGGAGCGTGTAGCTCACATAATACTTATAGATATTACGCACGTAGGTGGTCGGCTCCATGCCGACTTTCTCGGCTATCACCAGCTCCACGTTGTTGAACCACTTGTTCGGGTCGAACCCGCGCTTTTCCGCCTCCTCGCGCATCTTCGCGACGTTTCCGGGGCCGGCGTTATAGCTGGCGAAGGCAAACAAGGCGCGGTTGCCTTCGGTGAATGTGGCGTCCTTAAAATACTGCGTCATCAACTTATCCATATACTTGGCGCCGCCGTGCACGTTGGGTTCCGGCCGCCGGATGTCGCCGACTCTCAATTCCTTGCCGGTGGTCGGCATGATCTGCATGATGCCGATCGCCCCGACCGCGCTTTTGGCATTCTGGTTGAGTTGCGACTCCTGGTATCCCTGCGCCGCCAGCAGCAGCGGGTCGAAGTCGTACTGCTTGCCGTACTTCTCAAACAGATCGATCGTCTGTTCGAAACGTGTCCACTCGGCGGCCTCGGTATTGTCCTTGATCTGTTTGATGCGTTTCATGTATTTCGAGAGCCGGTAATCGACAACCGCCTGCTTCTTAACGTAGTTCTTATAGAAATCGTTAATGGCCGCGGAAAGCTGCGGACTGTTCTTACGAATGGCCCAGCCCGCGTATCCGCCATCGGACGCCGCCAGATCCGTGCGCACCTTGATTTTTGGCAGGATTTGCGCCCACATCTTCGCCTTCCAGTCGTCCACCACGATGCATTCGAGCAGGCCGGCGTTCAGCATCTCCATCATGTCCTCGTCCTCCAACGAGTCGGGCACAAGCACCAGCTTGATCGGGACCTTGCCTTCCTTCTTGAGTCGCGCATTGAGGTTAGTCAGACTTCCGTAATAACTGCTCGACTTACGCACGTGCACGGTCTTACCGGCGAGATCGTCCACTGTCTCCAGTGAAGGCGATTTCGGGCCAGTCACCACAACCTCGAACATCGGTTTGCGATCCTTTGGCGCCACGAAGTCCGCTACCTTGAGCCGTTCCTCGGTCTCCGTGAGATTGCCGATCGCGATATCGCCGAGCCCCGCAACGAGATTTGGCAAAAGCTTGTCGCGTGTCGTATGAACTAAGTAAATCGTGATGGGTCGTTTCTTGAGCTGCGTCTTGTGTTTCTGGTTGAGATAGCGCTCGAAATCGCGCGCCAGTTCGGCCGCGACCCCACGTTCGTGGCCCTTGTCGTTGAAATACAATGTGCGGCTGTAGGGAATAAGTACCCGGATCATACGCCCCTTCAGCATCGCCTCGAAATCGCCGGTCCAGGGCCTGATGTCGATCGAAAGCCGACGGGGCGCGCCGGTGGCTGTGTCAGCCTGATCAGCGCTTTTCGTTTCGGCCGGCACCGCCGGCAGGACAACTAAGAGCGAGGCGATGAACAAAGCACATAAGACTATTTTGGTCATGGCATCGGTTTGTTAGAATCGGGCCTTCTCAGATGATTTCCACGGTCCTTGGGCCGCACCCCGTTGGGACGGGTGCGGGCCCGGTGAGTTGAGTCAGCGTTTCGTTCAGCGTAACGTCACTTCTGGCCGCCACCGCCGCCCTCCTGACGCTTCTCCGGCA
>NSJM01000030.1 GCA_002634395.1 Candidatus Methylomirabilis sp. | reverse complement strand
CCCGAACGGCTCGAGATCAAACAGGCGCTCTTCGCCAAGGTTGAAGCCCACCGTAGATCGGGAACCCTCATCAGCAGCAATACCTCGGGGATCCCGATCCGGCTGTTGGCCGAGGGACGGTCTGACGACTTCCGTCGGCACTTTCTCGGCACGCACTTCTTTAATCCTCCGCGGTATATGAAACTCCTCGAACTGATCCCCAGTCCCGACACACTCCCAGAGGTGATGCAGCGGATGGCGACCTTTGCGGAGCGGACGCTGGGTAAGGGGATCGTCTTCGCCAAGGATACTCCCAACTTTATCGCAAACCGGATTGCCGCCTTCGGCCTCTTCACCGCCATGCGACTGATGATTGAGGGTGACTATTCAATCGAAGAGGTGGACCGGCTGACCGGAAGCGCGATCGGTCGCCCCAAGACCGCCACGTTTCGGACAGCCGACCTCGTTGGCCTCGATACGGTGGCGCATATTGCCGCCTATATGGCCGACGCTCTCCCGGACGGCCCGGAACGGGCGGCCTATACTCTTCCGCCGTTCCTTCTGGAGCTGGTGAAACGCGGCTGGTTAGGCGAGAAGGCCGGGCAAGGGTTCTATAAACGTATCAAGGGGGCCAACGGAAGCGAAATCCTGGTCCTCGATTACAACACGATGGAGTACCGGCAGCAGCGCCCAGTAGCCTTCCCCACACTCGACATGACTCAGGGGATTGAGGAGCCCGCGGAGCGACTCCGAACGCTTGCTTATGCCGATGACCGCGCCGGTCGTTACGTGTGGCAGCTCTTACGGGATACCCTGCTCTACGCTGCCGATCGGATCCCTGAGATCGCTGATGACATCGGCACTGTGGACCAAGCCATGAAGTTGGGCTTCGGCTGGGAGCTGGGGCCGTTCGAGCTCTGGGACGCACTGGGGGTCAAGAAGGCGAGCGCCCGGATAGCACAAGAGGGCAAGCCGCTTCCCCCGCTGGTAACCGCACTGCTTCAAAGCGGCGTCGAGAGCTTCTACCGTCGGGAGGCGGGAGGGCAGTACGCCTTTGACCTGGAGGCGGCCAAACAGGTTGAGATCTCGGCGCGACCCAGGATCATTCATCTCCGCACGTTGCATGAGCGGCAGCAGGTAATCGCCAGCAATCCCGGCGCATCGCTGCTCGACCTGGGGGATGGCGTCGCCTGCCTGCAGTTTCACTCTAAGAACAATGCCGTCGGCCCTGATATCCTCCAGATGATCCAGATGAGCGTGCAACAGTGCGCCGAGCGATTCGACGCCTTGGTGATCGGCAACCAGGGGAGGCACTTCTGTGTCGGCGCGAACCTGATGGCCCTCCTCTTTGAGGCCCAGGAGGAGAACTGGGACGACATCGAGTTGATGATCCGGACCTTTCAAGGCGCCAACATGGCGCTCAAGCTTTCCGAGAAGCCGGTGGTCGCCGCCCCATTTTCCATGACGCTTGGGGGCGGGTGCGAAATCTGTCTGCACACCGCGAGGATCCGTGCCGCTGCCGAAACCTACATCGGGCTCGTAGAGGTGGGCGTCGGCCTGATTCCGGCCGCAGGAGGCTGTAAGGAGATGCTACTCCGAACTCTGGACGGTATCCCGGAAGGGGCGGAGGTAGACCTGCTGCCGTTCTTCCGACATGCCTTCGAAACGATCGCCTTCGCCAGGGTCTCCACTAGCGCGAAGGATGCGCAACGGCTGGGCTATCTGAGGCGAACAGACGGTTTCACGATGAACCAGGATCACCTGTTGCACGACGCAAAGCAGGTGGCGCTTGGATTAGTTGCTGAAGGATATATTCCACCTCAGCCGAGAGATGACATCAGGGTTCTGGGGACGCGCGCCATCGCCGCAGCCGAAACGCAGTTGTATAATATGAAGTGTGGGGGGTATATCAGCGATCATGACGAGCTGATCGCTAGAAAGTTGGCCGGCGTCCTAGCCGGCGGCGATGTGGCCCCCAGAACCTTAGTGACCGAGCAGTATCTTCTGGATCTGGAGCGGGAGGCGTTTCTCAGTCTGTGCGGTGAACGGAAGACTCAGGAACGGATACAACATATGCTGAAAACCGGCAAGCCGCTCAGAAACTGAATATAGGGTGTGGGGGGTCGGGTGTCGGGTGAAGAGCGCCCAGTGTGGGGTAGTTGTTTACACCCTATACCCTGGCTTTTAGGAGTGAGCAGATGAAAGAGGCGGTGATTGTGGCAGCGGCGAGAACAGCGGTGGGCAAGGCGCCGCGCGGGACGCTCAGCGCCACGCCTCCGACCGAGATGGCGGCGGCTGTGATCGCCGATCTAATGACGCGCGCGCCGGGATTAGCGCCGGAAGAGGTCGAGGATGTGATCATCGGCTGCGCCTTCCCGGAGGCCGAACAGGGTATGAATATAGCAAGGGTGGCGGCACTGCGGGCGGGACTACCGCACACCGTCCCTGGGCAGACGGTCAACCGCTTCTGCTCCTCGGGACTGCAGACCATCGCCATAGCAGCCGAGCGAATTATGGCCGGCTTTGCCGACGTCATCATTGCCGGCGGGGCCGAAAGCATGAGCATGGTCCCGATGAGCGGGAATACCTACGCGCCAGACCCCTACCTCGCTGAGCATTATCCGGCTGTCTACATCTCGATGGGCAACGGCGCAGAACACCTCGTGCAGGCGTACAAGGTGAGCCGAGAGGATCAGGACGGCTTCGCGCTCCAAAGCCATCTCAAGGCGGCAGCCGCCATCCGGGAGGGCCGATTCAAGGATGAGATCGTCCCGCTCACCGTTGTGAAGAGGACATTCGGAGGCCAGGGTGCGTCGAACGTCGCCACCGATGAGGTGATCTTCGATACCGACGAGGGAGTCCGGTACGACACTTCCGCCGAGGCGCTCGCCAAGCTTCCGTCGGTATTCCACAAGAGCGGTACCGTCACCGCCGGTAATTCATCGCAGACCAGCGACGGCGCGGCCGCCGTGCTGGTCATGTCGAGGGAGAAAGCGGAACGGTTGGAGCTTACGCCGCTTGCATTTTTCCGAGGCTTCGCCGTCGCGGGCGTCCCGCCGGAGCTCTTTGGGATTGGGCCGGTCGAGGCGGTTCCTAAGGCGCTCAAACTGGCGGGCCTCACCCTTGACCAGATCGACCTGATCGAACTGAACGAGGCGTTTGCCGCGCAGGCCCTTGCCGTCATCCGGGAACTGAACCTGCCTACCGATCGGCTGAACGTCAACGGCGGCGCGATCGCTCTGGGTCATCCGCTCGGATGTACCGGCGCGAAGCTGACGGCCACGTTGCTGCACGAGATGGCGCGTCGAGATGCCCGCTATGGTATGGTTACAATGTGTATCGGCGGAGGGATGGGCGCAGCCGGCATCTTCGAAAGGGTATAGGAGAACTTCTGATCACCTGCTTCCCTCACCCTATACCCTAAACCCTACAGCCTATACCCTGGCTCTTTGAGGAGGATCAGATGACGACGGCAAAGCCGGAACTCGTTGCGGGCGGTAGCTTCCTCATTCGGGATACACCTCCTCAGGAAGTCTTCACGCCTGAAGAGCTGAGCGAGGAACAGCAGATGATGCGGAAGCTGACCCACGAGTTCATCGAGGCCGAGGTCAAGCCGAGGATCGAGCAGATCGAACACCAGGATTGGGATCTGACACTTCAGCTCCTCAGGAAGGCCGGTGAGTTGGGACTGCTGTCGGTGGATATCCCGACAAAGTACGGCGGCTTGGGGCTGGACCTGATCACCTCTACGGTCATCGCCGAGCAGATGATTGAGGGTGGCTCCTTTGCTCTCTCGGCGTTGGACCACTCAGGAATTGGATCGCTCCCAATCGCTTGGTTCGGCAATGCCGAGCAGAAGGCCCGGTACCTGCCACTGCTTGCCACCGGGGCCAAGATCGGCTCCTATGCGCTCACGGAGCCTAGCTCCGGCTCTGATGCGCTCAGCGCCAAAACGAAGGCAGTCCTCTCGCCTGATGGGAAGCTGTATATCCTGAACGGCACGAAACAGTTCATCACGAACGCCGCCTTTGCCGATCTGTACATTACCTATGCCAAGGTAGACGGCGACAAGTTCACCGCCTTTATCATCGACAAGGACACGCCCGGCGTCACCCTGGGACCGGAAGAAAAAAAGATGGGGATCAAGGGGACCTCCACAAGGAGCGTGGTCCTGGAGAATGCGATGGTCCCCGTGGAAAACCTCCTCTACGAGATCGGCAGGGGACATAAGGTTGCCTTCGACCTGTTGAACATCGGTCGACTCAAGCTCGGGGCCGGCTGCATGGGTGTCTGCAAACTGGCTCTGCGCGAGGCGGCCTGGTACGCAAAACAGCGCACACAATTCGGACAACCGATCGCCTCCTTCGGCCTCATCCAGAAAAAGCTGGCCGAGATGGCGATTCGGACCTATGTCGCCGAGTCGATGGTCTATCGGACTGCCGGCTTGATCGAGCGGAACGTATCAGGTATCGACCAGGAGGACGAGCGAGCGGGGCTCGAGACCGCCAAGGGCGTCGAGGAGTACGCCGTTGAGTGTTCCATCAACAAGGTCTATGCCTCCGAGACCCTCGATTACGTCGCTGACGAAACCGTTCAGATCTTCGGCGGCTACGGCTACATCGCGGACTTTCCGGCGGAGCGCATCTATCGGGATGCCAGAATCAACCGACTCTTCGAGGGAACCAACGAGATCAACCGATTGTTGATCCCTACGACGCTCTTCCGGCGAGCGCTGCAGGGGCGACTGCCGCTCTTCATGGCGACTCAGAAGCTGCTGACTGATCTGATCACCTACAGCCCGAGTCAGGAAGAGCCACCCAGGGGCCACCTTGGTGAGCAGATCCGCCTGCTCCGGTTAGCGAAGAAGATCGCGTTGATGGTTGCTGGAGCCGCCGCCCAGAAGTATCGCGAGCGACTTGCAGATGAGCAGGAGATCCTGGGGGTGCTGAGCGATCTGGTGATCGAGCTGTTTGCCATGGAGAGCGCTCTGCTCCGCGCGCTGAAGTCGGCAGAGCGGGATGGGGAGGGCCCGGCAGAAGCGAAATCGGATATGGTCAAGGTCTACATAAGTGACGCTTTCGCCAGGATCGACTTGCTGGCCAAGGAGGGCCTGGCCTCAATGGAGGAGGGTGATGCCCTCTGGACACAGCTCAGCGCCCTGAAGAAGTTGACCCGTTACGCACCGTGCAACAGTACCCGCCTGCGCAGGGCTATCGCCAGACGCATCATCGACGCGGAGGGCTATCGGGTCTGAAGACTGAGGACCCGAGCGTGAGGTCTTGGGCACATAGGGCACCACGAGGGCTGCCCCTACATTTCGCACGTCCTTAATGATGGTCGCAGGTGCCTGGACCGACCCACTCTTCACCATCCGTCCAGACCTCCTTCTTCCAGATCGGCACGATCTCTTTCAAGCGGTCGATCGCGTAGGCGCAGGCGGCGAGCGCTTCGTGGCGGTGAGGGGCAGAGACTGCGATGGCGACGCTTGCCTCGCCGACCTGCAGATGGCCGATCCGGTGCGTCATGGCGACCTCGTCCACCTTCCATTTCTGGTGGATCTCATCGGCGATCTCGCGCATCTTGGGGATCGCCATCTCCCGGTAGGCTTCATACTCCAGGTAGCGGACCTGTCGGCCTCGCGTCTGCTCTCGCACCACACCGAGGAAGGTCGCGACGGCCCCGGAACTCGACCGTCTTACGGCATTCACAAGCGGCTCGAGCGAAAGTGGCTGATCGGTGATTTCAAGCATCGGTTCCCCCACTCACAGGGGGGATTAAGGCAACCTCATCCCCCGCTGCCAACCTCTTATCAATAGGAGCATACTCTCGGTTGACTGAAAACAGGAGCGACCCGGTCAGCCCCTGCAACCTCGGGAACTGGCATTGAAGTCGGTTTATGAGCTGAATCAGCGTGCTCTCCTCCGGCAGGTCAACGACCAGTTCGCCGACCCCGATAATCTCACGAACGGCTGCGAAACATCGTACTCGAACATTCATCGTAGTCTCTCCACGATCCGGTAGCACCGCTCCACTAAGAAGATCTCCCCTCTTTTCCAAAGAGGGGTAAGCCGACCTTTATCAAAGGGAGGCCAGGAGGCATCCCGCGATCACCTTGAGTTATTATCTTGAGAGAGTTAATAATGATATTCACGATCCATTCTTTAAAGCACCATTATTTCAATAGGTTACAATATATACATCATGTATTATCTAGCTACTCTTACATTCTCTTCACTCCTCTAACCAATACCATGATCTCTCCGAAATTGTCAATCTAAGACGATTCTAAGCCAGTATTTACCAAGAAAACAACTTCCCGCTTGACCTTTGAGGCTCCTTCTGTTAAAAGAATAATAAAAAGTTAGTCGCTAGGAACCCGTAGTGTAAGGAGGGGGTAGCGAGGGTGGCACTAAAACAGCCTAGGACCACAGCGAAATCGCCATCTGAGGCGATTGGCATCAAGATCCTGGCTGGATCGAACAAAGAGAAGGCACTCGCCTTAGCGCAACTCATAGAAGATCTTCTCGACGAACTCGACTATACCGATTTTCACCCCAAGCTTTCCTCAATCCGTCTTGCCATTGACGTGAAGGCCCGCCACCGATCCAACGCTCACCGGCTGCATTGCTATGGGTGCACAATCGCTCACGAGATTCGCCCGCTGGAACTGCAGGCGGTCCATAGACGCTATATGCAGGCGCGGCGCCGGGACAAGGACCTGACCGGTATCTTCTTCTCCGTTTCCGGCTTTCACCCGACCGCCCGAAACTGGTTTTCGCGTCTGGATGCCTCCGCGAGGGGCGACTATCACCTGTTCGGGGTTGATAAGATATGTGCCCTGCTTCGACGCGCAAAGCTGGTCGCGTCCCACGATCATATCGTCCATATCATTGAGAGTCGGGTCATGGCAAGGCTTGGGGCAGGACACCTTGTCTTTATGGCGGGAAGGTTCTACTGGATTTTCCGAATCGAGGCTAAAAGAGGGAGTGCATACGCGGTGCTCGATGCCTACGGATCGCCAGTCTCCCCTCGTGTGGCTTCTTCCTTCAGGCGGCTGGATGGCTCCCTGAAGGGAACGCGTCCCCTGAACCTGCAAGCCAGAGAAAAGGTCCTCCTGGCTTTAGCGGAGTGCGGACTGAAGAACATCGAACTCCTGTCGCGGGACACCAAAGAAACTCTGAGCGATCTTCGAGAGGTCATGCAGGAGCTTTTCGATGAAGGGTTCCTCATCGCAGAGCCGGCCGGTCAGCCACGATGGCGGTGTAACCGCTATTCCCTTAAGCCCGATTTTCATGTCTTCCTCAGCCTTGCCCGTCAGTTCCTCGATGGCGCTCAACGCTTCAAGTTCCTCCGCTCGAACTTTGCGGTCCAAATGCTGGTTGCCGGCCTGCTTTCCTATTTGGAGAGACGCTTTCATCTGAAGCTCTCCGAGGAGGAGAGAGGCTGGCTTCCGAGGTTCCTGGCGGTCTCCCCCTCAGCCCTTTCCTATGCTCTGTTTGCACCTACCAATGAGTTTATCACTGTCTCTGAGGAGTTGGAACACCGCCCCCTGCCCAATATGGAGAAGGAGCGGCTCCAGAGCCAACACCTCAGTAAGCTTTATTCGAACCTGCTTCTCCGATACGCAAGCGATGTACAGGATAGTCGGTTCGATGAGATGCTTCGCCATAAAGGGGTACGAGGTCACCTCTATCGGATTACGGCCCAGGCGGCAAGCGCTGAAGAGCTGTTTTTCTCTATAAAGGGTGAATCGTATCTCGCCCTCGCCGTGCCACCTGCCACGGGGGCCGCTACCCAGAAAGGGGTTGGATCCCCCAGCTCTCTTAACGGCGATACTCTCCTGAGTAACGGGAAGGCCCTCATGCACATACAAGAGTTTGATTGCGCGGTTGAGTTGTTCGACCGCGCGATCAAAGAACTGACGGACCCGAGTAAGCTCATGGAGGCGTGGCATTGCAAGGGATCCTGTTTCGTAAGCCAGAAACGTTACTCCGCCGCAATCACCTGCCTCAATGAGGCGCTCCACCATGACAGCAATTACAAGGAGGCGTGGCTCCATAAGGCTGTCTGTTTGAGGGGATTAGGGGATAGCAGCGGGGCCGTTCGTTGCGCCAGGCGTGCCTTGGAGATTGATCCCACCTACGAAGAGGCACGAGACTTCTTGAAGAACACGTAAGGTAGCCTCGTTCTTGACCTATCAGGCAAATATCATCCCGTACTTGACTTCACCTAAAAAGGTTGCCAAGCTCACACTGAATGGTATTTTTGACTGCGCAATTTCACAAACGCCGACTTTCTCAGCGAGGAGATCCGATGCAAGGACATCCGCAGATCATTGAACTGTTGAACAGCGTGCTCCGGAAGGAGCTGACGGGAATCAACCAGTACTTCCTGCACTCCAAAATGTGTGAAGGCTGGGGTTATCAGGTCCTGGCCAAGGCAATCATCGAGGAATCGATTGAGGAAATGAAACATGCCGATAAGATCGTCGAGCGCATCCTGTTCCTTGACGGGATCCCACATATCTCAGAGTGTGATCGACTTGCGATCGGCGGCAACGTCCGGCAGCAGTTGGAGAACGATCTCGCGCTGGAGATGGCCGCGCTCAAAGTCCTGAATCCTGGTGTGCAGCTATGTATCGAACTTCAAGATCACGGAAGCCGGGAGTTGCTGGAGCGCATCACAGTCGATGAAGAACGTCATGTAGGTTGGATCGAGACGCAACTCCACAGAATCAGCGAGCTGGGGTATGAGAACTATCTCGCAGAACAGATGTACGAGAAGAGCTAAGGAGGGTTCCTCGTATTTTTAAAACTTGATGCCCAGCGTGACAGAGCCTGCGTGGTGTACGGTGCTATATCGACCATTCACCACTGCGGGAAGGGTCAACGGAGGCCTGTTGTCGGCGATGTGCCGCGTATCGTAGATGGCTGCCTGATAGGCCACATCGAGGCTGATGGCCGACGGACTGTACCGGCGACCCTGCTCGCCGCAGCGGATGAGACCTGCGAAACGACCGCCCGCCTTGCACAGAAAGCCCATGCCGACGGACAGTATATTCTTATCGCTATCGGGAACCGCAGGATCAAACGTCCGGCTGGGAACTGGCGTGGCGGAATGTTGCCACCCCGCACGCGCGGTCACGTCCCAATGCGGCAACGCGGCAGGGTCAATCCATTTGTACTCCGTTCCAACCATGAATGTGAGGGTATTCGACCAGTTCCGCGGAATATGAATGACGGTTCCGGTACCCAAGTGCACGTCGGTATCGTGGAAAGCACTCCAGTCTGTCTTATCAAGATCCACCTCGATCTTCCACTCATGTCCCCTGACCAAGAGCGGCCACACTGCACCGCCGAAGGTAAACGACTGGGGGAGGACCAGCTTCGTTCGAGCCGATGTCATCGCCGTTCCCGCCTGAAGAAACTCTCCCTCCATGTGCAGCGTCGCGCGACTTCGGTACTGAAACCCGAAGCTGCACCATGGGCGCTTGCTCTCCAGCAGGCAGGGTGTGTAACGGAGACTCAGATTGAAGCCAGGGCTGGTGTCATTGCCGTTGACTTCAAGGGGCGTCCCCGTTGGAGGTAACCCCGAAGCTCCGGAAGATTTAAACTGCATCACGTACCCCCCCTCCCCAACGAAGCTTGCAAAGGTGTAGATATCGGCCCCAGCCGCGAGCGAGAGCTGCTCGGTCACCTTGTATGCAATCACGGGTCTGATATCGAGCAACGGCAGCGATGCGAATGTCAAGGACGTATTTAGCGGACCATCCTCCGGCCATCGGTGTCTAAGACCAAAAGGGGAGAACACGCCGACGCCTACTGTCATCCGTGTCAAGACGGGAAGGTCCAGAGCTTGGGCGACTGGTCTGAGATTCGCGGTCAGGTAGAAGTGGAGAGGCGGAGGGTTTGCGACAGGCCCGTCCAGGTTTCCAAAACTCTCTCCGCCAGTCTCACGTTGGGTGAAGTCCGTCCCGCCACCGACCAGAAGGGCCCCCATCATCAGTTGGACCCCGGAAAGCTGAGTCAGTCCCGCCGGATTATAATAGATAGCAGAAGGGTCATCGCTCTGAGCCACAAATGCATCGGCTTGACCGGCTCCAGACGCGCTTTGAGAAAAAATCCGAAAGCCGGTTGCCTGCGCGACGGACGGCACGACCAAGGTAAGCCAAAAGGCAGCGATCTGAAGCCGACGCTGTAACAGCATGTCGTTACTGCAGACGAAGGGCTAGAATCTCGCTTTTCTTGCCCAATCCCAATCTCCCGCGCTTCACTACGAGCGCGAGGAGGCGTCGTCCAAGCCCTTCCCCAAGATCCACAACAGCGTAATCGGCCAGCGTTCCGTCAGATATGGGCGCCTGCCATACCTCATGAAATCCAGCCCCGTCCCACTTCAGGACGATCAAGTTGACCGCCTTGCTTCCGGTCCACCGACCGAACAGCCGGGCTTCAGCCTCTTCTTCTCGCCCCAGAATGAGAAGAGATCCCGTACCGTCTTTGTCCTTTTCAATCAGAACCCGAAGGCCCGCTCGACTCGGTGAAGTTGCCACCCCTCCACTCGCTTTATACGCGCCCATCGACTCCCCGGTTCGTGAGCGGACTTCGAGTGTCGTCCCCCCTTTGAACGTTACCAGTCGCACTATTCCATCCCCGCTGAGATCGGCCATCATCACTTCCAGTAGCGAGAGACCCGCCGAACCATCAAGGGTAGATCCCGCATGGAAGTTCCGTCCATCCCATGTGTACTGGTGGATCGGTTTTGTAGCGCGACCCCCCGGTATCACCGTTTGGCCAAAGAGCTGCGGTGTTTTCCCATTGGATGGCAGAGGTCGGAGCACAAGGTCCGGTATCTCCCAGATCGGTTTGAGCTTGCCGTCTACCCACTGCAAAACACGAGCGTAAAAACGATCCTTGTGCGACAAGGTCATGATAACCTCAGCGCCTCCATCACTGGTAACGTCCATTACCTCCAGCGTTACCACGGTTTCTTGATTGCTCAACGGGTACTCCGCAAGAAATCTGAGGTGGGGACCATCGATTCGAAAGACGAGAAGTCGATCGGCTCCTGCCAGGAAAAGCTCGCTTTTTCCGTCGCCTTCCAGATCGGCAACCGCCATGGCCATCATGGAACCGTCAAACACTGGTTCAAGCACAATATGTTCCGAAGGCATAGAAGCGACTGGCGGCCTGTTGGATATCGGGGGAGCCGCGATGGTCGGCGTGCTGGTTTCCGGAGGCGCTATCACAGCCGGTCGAACAGTCGAAGACGACGGTGGTCTACGAGACGGCTGATCGTGAACCATAATATCAGCCTGTACCGGTGTACTGGCGAGAACGATCGAATTGCCGGTTAGCGTGGAATAGGCCTGAACATCGAGAGAAACTCCCTCTGCTGTAGATGTCAGGCGACTCAGCAGCAGGACCTGAATCTTTCCCTTTTCAGCGAGTTGTTTGAGCATCAAAGGATGTGCTAACTCGCCAGCCCTCAGGTTCTTATCAGCCAACAACATCGATCGCAACTGTCGCTCCTCAATCAGCTCAAAGCGACCTGTCCGAATCAGGGCGGTAGCCAACTCCTTGGTCATCGATCGCGCACCCATCCCGCCGACCCCTTCAACGTCGACATTAGGAAATGCCACGATCATCCGCGCCATGGAGACCCTCACCCGATCACCCTTACGAAATCCCGCCTTCTCGATCTTTTTGATCACCGTGGCTTCGGCATAACGCTCGTGAACGTAAAGGATACGGATCATCCCGAGATCCTTATCCATCTTTCCCAGAGTCTCTCCTGTCAGCGGGTGTTTAAACTCTTGCCCTTCGCGGAACACATCGAGTTCCATGCCCTGGAAAATACCTGCTGTCGTCCCCCGATCAATCAGGACTAGATCGCCCTCGAAACCGATGATCAGGCCCTCGACGCGGGGAAAGGCGGCGGCCAGTCGTTCGGCCACAACCCTGGCGGCTTCAGTAGATTCACCAGGCTGATCCCTGGCGGAAGCGGGGCTTCCGCCACGAACAGGCGTTCGCTCCTGAGCTGCCGTCATTATGCCCGGTGAGACGATGAGCAATAAAGAAAAGAAAAGGGTGAAACGGAGCACAAGGCGGGCAATCGAAACCGGCGGATTAGATCGTCTGCAACCCATAGTGACCCTCCAGTGACTACGCGCCACTGGGTTGCTCAACCAGCTCTACGAGAACACCATTGCATCCCTTTGGATGCAGGAAGGCCACGCGCGTACCGCTGGACCCGGATTTAGGAACCCTGTCGATGAGGGGGATACCGGCCGCATGAAGGACACTCAGTGTCCCTGGAAGGTCGTCGACCTCAAGGCAGATGTGGTGAAGGCCCTCGCCTCGCCTCTCGATGAATTTACTCATCGGATTATTCGAGCCGATTCCCTGCACCAACTCGATCCGACTTCCTTCAAGCTCAAAGAATGCCACCTTCGCACCCTCATCGGGAAGTGTCTCGATTCGACCCCGATCGATGCCCAGAAGTGTCTCGAATAACCTCGCCGAAGCCTCGACATCTTTCACGGCAATGGCAATATGCTCGATTCGACGCACCATGACTTAACGACGCACCCTATGCCCTGGTTTATAATGCCACTGATTCGCGATGCTCTCCGAAGACGCGCCGCAACACGCCGCAGATCTCGCCAATGGTGGCGTAAACCGCAACCGCCTCAATTAAGGGCGGCAGCAGATTCCAGTTCCCCCTCGCAGCCTCCTCCAACACCTGAAGGACCCGCTCCACCTTACTGGCATCCCGACTGCGACGGAGTCGATCAAGCTTCGCCCGCTGCTCCATCTCAAACCCGGGATCGACGGCAAAGACCGGAATATGAACCGGCTCGGCGGTGGTAAACTCATTGACCCCTACCACGATACGCTGTTGTTCCTCCGTAGCCCGCTGCTCCCGATACGCGGCCTCCTGGATTTCCCGCTGGACAAATCCGACCTCGATCGCTCGAAGCATCCCTCCCATCGCCTCGATCTTCTCAATATAGGCGACAGCCTCTCGCTCGATCCGATCGGTCAAGGCCTCCAGGTAGTAGGAGCCGCCGAGCGGATCGACGGTATTCGTCACCCCGCTTTCATACGCAATAATCTGCTGAGTCCTGAGCGCGAGACGGGCTGCATCTTCGGTGGGAAGTCCCAGTGCCTCATCGCGCGAGTCGGTGTGCAGCGACTGAACTCCGCCAAGGACCGCAGCGAGGGCCTGCAATGCCACACGAACCAGATTGTTCTCAGCTTGTTGCGCCGTAAGGCTCACGCCGGAGGTCTGCGCATGAAAGCGCAGTATCCACGACCTCGGGTCACGCGCGCCACACTGTCGCATGATTGTTGCCCAAAGGCGACGAGCCGCCCGGAACTTGGCCACCTCCTCCAGGAGATCGTTATGGGCGTTGAAGAAGAAGGAGAGCTGCGAGGCAATACGATCCACGTCCAGCCCGACGGCGATCGCCGCCTTCACATAGGCGATGCCGTCAGCCAGCGTAAAGGCCACCTCCTGGACCGCCGTCGAGCCCGCCTCCCGAATATGATACCCGCTAACGCTGATTGCGTTCCAGCGTGGGAGGTGTGCGGCGCAGTAGACGACCGTATCGGTCACCAGGCGCATGGAAGGTCCGGGCGGGAAGATATAGGTTCCCCGGGCAATATATTCCTTGAGAATATCGTTCTGAATGGTCCCCGAAAGCTGATTCGGCGCGACGCCCTGTCGCCTGGCTACGGCCACATACATCGCCAGCAGGATGGGCGCGGTGGCATTGATCGTCATGGAGACGCTTACCCGGTCGAGGGGAATGTCTCGCAGCAGCGTCTCCATATCGGCTAGGGAGTCGATAGCCACCCCGACCTTGCCCACCTCGCCGGCCGCCATCGGATCATCCGCATCATACCCGAGCTGGGTGGGAAGATCGAAGGCTACCGACAGCCCCGTCTGGCCTTGCTCGAGCAGAAAGTGAAACCGCCGGTTGGTCTCCTCCGCAACTCCGTAGCCGGCATACTGCCGCATGGTCCACAGGCGGCTTCGATACATCGTCGGCCGAACCCCTCGGGTATACGGATAGCTACCCGGAAACCCGAGCCCCTCCAGATAGTCATGGTCGGCCAACTCCACGGGAGTATAGAGACGCTTCACCTCGATGTCGGAACTTGTCCGGAACTCTTTCTTCCGCTCCGGGGTGCGCATAAGGACAGGCTGAAGGACATTCGCCTGCCAGCCATCGAACTCGCGCTTAAGCTGAGTCAATCGCTCTTGCCCATCCATCGTCTGCATACAGAAGGTTCAATGTTCAACGTTCACAGTTCACGGAAGACAACTGCACAGGCTGGCGCTCCAACGCTCTCTTAACCTTGAACCTTGCACGTTGAACCCCTTGTCATTCGATGACCACAAGGACATCTCCTCCGGTGACTCCCGCCCCTTCCTGCACCTTGATCTCTTTGATTACTCCCGGCCCGGGAGCTTTCAACTCGTTTTCCATCTTCATCGCCTCGATAACGATTACCCCCTGGCCCGCGCTCACCTCTTGCGCGGGCGAGACGAGTATCGCCACAACCTTTCCCGGCATCGGGGCCACAATCATCTGGCGGCCTTTTATCTCATGGCCTGCAACGGAAGCACCTCTTCGAGGACGACGCCCCTCCTCGTGATACTCGATCCGGTGCAGTTCGCCCTCGACCCAGACCACAAGAACCCCCTCCGCTTCCTCGATGACATCGGCCTCGTACGAGCGACCCATCACGAGGAGCGAGAGGAGGCTGCCGTCAACGGAACTAAAGTCGACCTCGTACGTCTTCCCGTTAATTTCGACCGGCGCCGGCGATCCCGTACCCTTCACCGTAAGTCTGTGGAGGTTGCCATGCAGATCAGCGGAGTAGATCATCGTCGTCGCAGCCCGTCCTGACGGGCGGCCAGCTTCCATGCGCTGTCATCCTGCCCACCATGTTCGGCGGACGATGGTGCTGCGCGCTTCCTGGTATGGAGATAAAGTGCTCCAGCGATCAGCGCAATCTCCGCAAAGGTCCCAGTCTCCGGCTTCAGTCCTTTGGCCAGCCAGCTCTCCAGAAATTCTGTGTGGATCTGTCCCGCAACGAACTGCGGAAGGGTGAGGACCTGCTGGTGAAACGGGATGTTCGTTTTCACCCCGAGCACAACATACTCCGCCAGAGCGCGCCGCATTCGCTCCATCGCCTCGCACCGGTCCCGCCCCCAGGCGATCATTTTTGAGATCATGGGATCATAATAGATCGGCACATCGCATCCTTCATAGATCGCGCTCTCGATCCGAAGGCCGGGCCCACCGGGCGTACGTAGCGCTCGGATTCGTCCGGGCGACGGCATGAAGTTGCTGAATGGGTCTTCGGCGTAAACGCGACACTCGATCGCGTGACCGTGCAGCCGGATCTCCTCCTGCCGTACCGAGAGCGGCTCCCCCGCGGCAATTCGAATCTGTTCTTTCACCAGATCGAGTCCGGTAACCATCTCGGTGACCGGATGCTCTACCTGGAGCCGCGCATTCATTTCCAGAAAATAGAAGTTCTTGGACGAGTCAACCAGGAATTCCGCCGTTCCGGCATTCGTATAGCCCGCGGTTCTGGCCACATTTACCGCCGCCTCTCCCATCTTCCGCCTCAGCTCAAGATCCACAAAGGATGACGGCGCCTCCTCGATGACCTTCTGGTGGCGCCGTTGTAGCGAGCATTCACGCTCTCCAAGATAGACGACATTACCTCGCGTATCGGCCAGGATCTGCATCTCGATGTGGCGAGCGGCGCCAAGATACCGCTCAACATAGATGGCCGCGTTGCCGAATGCGGAGGAGGCTTCAGAACGGGTGGCGCGGATGGCGCTGCCGAGCATCGCCTCGGTTAAAACGATTCGCATTCCTTTCCCGCCCCCTCCAGCGGAGGCCTTGATGACTACGGGCAGGCCGAGATCTCGGACGGCCTGGAGCACCTCTCCATCAGTGAGGTCTCGGGTCGTCCCTGGAACGACTGAGACACCGGCATTGCTCGCCAGGCTCCGGCCGGAAGTCTTACCGCCCACCGCGCGGATTGCGTGCGAGGAAGGGCCAATAAACACCAGCCCTTCTTCCTCACACCGCATGGCGAACTCAGCATTCTCCGACAGAAAGCCGTATCCTGGGTGGATGGCCTTCGCGCCGGCCATCTTTGCGGTCTCGATGATCCGGTCAACCTTCAGATAACTCTGAGGAGAAGGCGCTGGACCGATCAGATATGCCTCGTCTGCTAACCTGACGTGCAGCGCAGCTCGGTCGGCCTCCGAATAAACCGCTACCGTGCCGATGCCCATCTCGCGGCAGGCGCGGATTACTCGAACAGCAATCTCTCCACGATTCGCAATCAGGATCTTATCAAACATGATACATACCAGGGTATAGGGTTTAGGGAGTAGGGTATAGGGGAAGAACAAGGAAAAGATCTGCTGCTCGGTCTCTTGCCTCTACTCTCCACCCTATACCCTGCGCCCTGTGTTTAAAGGGGGATGTTCCCATGTTTCTTTGGAGGGTTCGTCTCGCGCTTTGTCCGAAGTGACCGAAGCGCCCTGATCAGCTTTGGGCGGGTTTCTTTCGGCTCGATCACTTCATCAATATAGCCCCGCTCTGCGGCGATATAGGGATTGGCAAACTTATCTCGGAACTCCGCCACCTTTTCCGCGCGGAACGAGGCGACATCAACCTCCTCAGCGATCTTCCGCTTATGCAGGATGTTCACCGCCCCTTCGGGTCCCATGACCGCGATTTCCGCCGTCGGATAGGCGAAGTTAATATCGGCTCGCATATGCTTACTACCCATCACACAATAGGCGCCCCCGTAGGCCTTTCGCACGATGATAGTGATTTTCGGTACCGTCGCCTCTCCATAGGCGTATAGCAGCTTCGCGCCGTGCTTAATGATGCCGCCATGTTCCTGAGCCGTACCCGGTAAATAGCCGGGAACGTCCTCCAACGTAATGATAGGAATGTTGAAGGCATCACAAAAGCGGATGAAGCGGGCCGCCTTCACAGACGAGCCGACGTCGAGGCATCCGGCCAGCGCTATGGGCTGGTTAGCGACAAACCCGACCGACTGTCCCCCCAACCGTCCGAAGCCGACCACCATATTCTGGGCAAAATGTTCCTGAACCTCGAGGAACTCGCCGTCATCTACCACCATGCGGATCAGTTCCTTCATATCGTACGGTCTGTTGGGGCTGTCAGGGACGAGGGCATTCAGAGCGTCCTCCTGCCGCTCGGGATCGTCCATGGATTCACAGCGAGGGGGATCTTCCAGGTTATTCTGGGGAAGGTACGAAAGGAGTTCCCTGATCGATGCCAGGCACTCCTGCTCCGAATCGACGGCAAAGTGGGCAACACCGGACGTCGCATTATGGGTCATGGCGCCACCCAACTCCTCGAAGCTTACCTCCTCGTGCAGAACGGTCTTGATCACGTCAGGTCCTGTCACAAACATGTGGCTGGTGTGGCGTACCATAAAAACAAAATCCATCAAGGCCGGGGAATAGACCGCACCACCGGCGCACGGCCCCATAATGGCCGCGATCTGTGGGATCACCCCTGAGGCCAACGTATTGCGGAGGAAGAGATCGGCATACCCCGCCAGTGAGACGACTCCCTCCTGAATTCTGGCCCCGCCCGAATCGCTCAGGCCGATGATGGGGGCGCCCATTTTCATGGCCAGATCCATCGCCTTGCAGATCTTGGCGGCGTGGGCCCCGCTCAGGCTGCCGCCGAAGACGGTAAAATCCTGGGCGAAGATGTAGACCTGCCGCCCGTCGATCGTCCCGTATCCGATGACGACCCCGTCGCCGGGGATCCGTTGCTGATCCATGTCAAAGTCGTGGCACTGATGGGTGACGAAGGCATCCAGCTCGGTAAAGCTCCCCGGATCAAGGAGCAGGTCGATTCGTTCGCGTGCCGTCAGCTTCCCTGACTGATGATGTCGTTCGATGCGCTCGTGCCCGCCCCCTTGCGTAGCGGCCTCGCGTCGGAGGCGCAGCTCTTCCAGTTTGTCCTTATGGGGCTCATTCGCCATCCCGTTCACTCCTTCAGTCTACAAGTCTTCAAAATGTGCGAGGTGTTTGAACACCTTGTACCTCGCCTCGATCTCAGGATAGGTCAGCCGTCGTAAGCGATCGAGTGAAAATGCCTCGACGTTAAAAGAGGCCATCACCGACCCCATTACGATCGCTTTCCGGATGTTCTGCTCCTCGAAATTCATCGTGTTCGCCAAATACCCGATGAAGCCGCCGGCAAAGCAATCACCCGCGCCTGTTGGGTCGAATACGGAATCGAGAGGAAGCGCCGGCGCGGCAAACCACCCGCCCTTTCGGACCATCAGCGCGCCGTACTCCCCTCGCTTGATGACCAACGAGGTCGGCCCCCAACTCAGGACCTTTTGGGCGGCCCGAACCAGGTTCGGTTCATCGGCAAGCTGACGCGTCTCGGCGTCGTTAATCAGCAGAATATCCACCGATCTCAAGGTCTCCCTGAGCGCCTCCGGCTTCCCACCGATCCAGTAGTTCATCGTGTCGGCCGCCACCAGCCTCGGTGAGCTCACCTGCCCAAGGACCTGCCGTTGCAGATCGGGATCGATGTTCGCCAGAAAGACCAGATCACTCTCTGTGTACGCCTCGGGAATCTCCGGCTGAAACGTGGCAAAGACATTAAGCTGCGTCTCCAGTGTCTTCGCCTCGTTCAGATCGAATCCGTACTCTCCAGTCCACCGGAAGGTACGCCCAGGAACCCGTATCAGCCCTTCAAGATCGATCGACCGGCTCCTCAGAAACGCCAGGTGCTCTTCAGGAAAGTCCTCCCCAACCACGGCCACAACTCGAACGTCGGCAAAGAAGCTGGCCGCCACTGAGAAATACGTCGCCGATCCCCCCAGCGCCTCTTTCGCATCGCCGAATGGTGTGCGAACAGAGTCAAGTGCAACCGATCCGACAACAAGGATGCTCATTTCTGCTCCGCAAGGTTCAAGGTAAACAAAGTTCAAGATTCAAAGTTGAGGGCTTAGCGACGAACAACATTGAACGTTGAACGTTGAACATCATTTCACTGAACATACTTCCCAATGATCGGTCGAAGCAGTTCCGGAATGTCGGCGGTGATTATATCGCGAGCAGTGATAATCGCATCGTGCATCGCGCTCCCGCACGAGCAGCCTTCCCTGCTCGCCGGAAACGACGCCACCGTAGCCTTAATGATGGCCTTGGCGGTTTCGGCGTTTTGCTTCAAGATCGCCACTACCGCCTCCACCGACACGTCCTGCTCTGTCTCGTGCCAGACATCATAATCGGTCACCAGGGCCAGCGTCGCATAACAGATCTCAGCCTCGCGGCAGAGCTTCGCCTCCTGCAGATTGGTCATCCCGATGACATCCACTCCCCAGCTTCGATAGATCCGCGACTCGGCCCTGGTCGAGAACTGCGGCCCCTCGATGCACAGGTACGTGCCACCGAGATGCATTCGGGCCCCCACCGACTGTCCGGCGGCGAACAGTAACTCTCCCAGGACTGGACACGTCGGATCGGCAAAGCTCACATGCGCGACGAGGCCACGCCCGAAGAAGGTGCTGACCCGCCCCTTCGTTCGATCAAAGAACTGATCCGGAATGACAATATCCAGAGGTGGGAGATCCTCGCGCATGCTCCCTACCGCTGAGGCGGAGATTACCCGCTCCGCGCCCAGGAGCTTAAACCCGAAGATGTTCGCCCGGAAATTCAACTCGGATGGCATCAGGCGATGGCCGCGTCCGTGCCGCGCGAGAAACGCCACCCGTCGCCCTGCTAGCGACCCAATAATGTAGGCATCTGACGGTGCCCCAAAAGGGGTCTCGACACGCCGCTCCTCGACCCGCTCGAGTCCCTCCATTTCATACAACCCGCTTCCGCCGATGATACCGATCAGTCCCTGGGTCATTTTCCCTCCGGCGTAGGTACGAAGCTGTTGACACATCGCGCGTGCAGCTGACCAACGGTCTCCCGTTCGGTCACCGCCTCGATGCTCAGATCGACCAAGCGGCCAATATCCCCCTCAGCGTTTTCGAGTTGTACCGTAATATAGTTGTCAGTCAGCGCGTCGAGCCGCCCGGTCCGCGCATCCCGCCTGTCCAGGACGATAGCAGTGAACGACTGTCCGACCTGTGTCTGACGAAACTTCTGCCACTTCGCGTCGCTCAGCGCACGGAGGGCAGCGCTCCTGGCCGCCCTCACGTCCTTAGGGACCTGGTCCGACATTGACGCCGCGACGGTCCCCTTTCGCTGAGAGTAGCTGAACACATGCAGATACGCGATCGGCAGGCGGTCAAGCAGCCGGTAGGTCTGCTCAAATTCTACGTCTCCCTCGCCAGGAAAGCCGACTATGATATCGGTCCCGACGGCAATCCCAGGAACCGCCTCCGCAAGTCGCTCCACCAGCCGGCAAAAATCGTCGGCCGTATGCGCGCGACGCATACGTTTCAGGACTGTCTCGTCGCCGCTTTGCAGCGGCAGATGCAGATGGCGACAGAGGTTCCCGAAACGGCCAAAGCAGTCGATCAACTCCTCCCCGACCTCATGCGGATCGAGCGAGCTCAGGCGCAGCCTTGCGGGCAACGCCGTCTCTAACATCCGAGCCACTAACCCGGCAATCGAACTGCCGACCGGCAAGTCGCGCCCATACGTGCCCAAGTGAGTCCCGGTCAGGACTACCTCCGGGTACCCAGCGTCTACAAGGGCCCGCAGATCACTTAATGCAGCATCGTTCGGCTGGCTCCGGTTCGGCCCGCGTGTCTCCGGCACAATACAAAAGGTGCAGCGATAGCTACACCCATCCTGCACCTTGAGCAGCGCCCGGCTCCGAGCAGCGCCGACCGGCGGCGGAAGCGAGCTAAAGCGGTCGGCTCGCTGTATGTCGCCAACAGCAATGAGCGGCAGCCTTTTCTCGCGCAGGCCCGAGATCAGCGCAGGCAATTGCGTCTTCTCGCCGTTGCCTGTGACCAAGTCGACGCCGGGAATTGCCGCAACCTCCCCGGCAGCGACCTGGGCATAGCAGCCCGTGACGACCACACGGGCCGATGGATTGTGGCGAATCGCCCGCCGGATCATTTGCCGTGAATCGGCGTCGGCCTCTTTCGTCACGGCACAGGTGTTGATGATGAAAAGGTCGGCCGCTTCGTCTGGACCAACCGCCGCATGCCCATCCCGCCGTAGCGACTCCTGGAGCGCATCACTCTCACACTGATTCTGTCGGCACCCCAAGGTCTTAATCGCAACGCGCATGCGTACTTTCGAGCTCTACGAGCCGTGATTCGAGAACCGGAAGGTTCAAAACATCCTCGCTGTTGTAGGTGAGGAGCGTCTGCAGCGCCTCCTCGTCACCGTCATCGTCATATCTGGACCACAGCCGCATCGCTTCCATACCATCGACTCCCTTCGAACGCCGGGAGATGCTGAGTTGTTCCTCCACCCGTTTCAGACCGCCGTACAAGCCATACCGCCAGCATGTATACATCAGATCGTGGGATTGACACACCTCGCGCAGGTCGAGGCCCAGTCGGCGGCGGATTACCGGAAGATCGAAGCGGTTGCCGTTGTACGTGCAGATCGTCTCCACGCCCTCCAGCGCCTGCCGGACCGCGACATCGCTGATCTTAGTGCCGATCAGCTGAACCAGGCCCCGGTCGGCAGCATACAGGCCCACCACCGTAATGGCGCCCTCGAACGAGGTTTCGATATCCAGGTAGGCCTTCATCGAGACTTGAGCTTACCACAGGTCGGGAAAATTTCAATTTAAAAGCACGCTGTCAGCCGGTTTTGGTGGCGCATACCCTTGAGCCTGTGATACTGTGGCAGCGCTGCATGAGCGGCTCCCCATCTTCACGGGGCAGGCTACGGGTTGAACCGTTTCCAGGAGAGAAAAGACCAGATGCGCATCGGTATCATTGGGCTGCCGGCCTCCGGCAAGAGTACCGTTTACGGGCTGCTGACCCACGGCCAGCCAAGCCATCAGACGGGCCAGTTGGGGGAGGCTTCGATCTCCGTGGTCAAGGTCCCAGATCCCCGCCTTGACCGCCTGGCTCTCATGTTCAAACCGAAAAAGCTCACACCGGCCAGTTTTGAGCTCGTAGACTTCGCCCCGCTCGTGAAAGAATCCAGCAAATCTGCAAGCCCTGGCGGACAGCTCCTTCCTCAGATGCGGCAGACCACTGCCCTTCTCATGGTCGTTCGGGCCTTCAAGGACGAGCGGGTCCCACACATCGAAGGGCGCGTCGATCCGGCCAAGGATGCGGCAACGCTGCAAACTGAGCTGATCCTGGGCGATCTGGATGTCGTAGAGAAGCGAATCGCCAGGATCGAAGAGGCGATGCGAAAGGGAAAGAAGGGCGAGAGCCCTCAGGAACTGGCCCTCTTGAGACGATGCTACGCATTACTACAGGAGGAACAGCCGCTGCGAGGGATATCACTGACTGCTGAAGATGAGCGGCTGCTTCGCGGCTTTCAGTTCCTCACGGCCAAGCCGAGCCTCCTGGTGGTCAATACCGGTGAAGAGGCTGGCGGAGAACCCGCCGATCTTGGAGCCCTGCCGGTGATGGGGAGTTCTCAGCCGGCCCCGATGGCCCTATCGGCCAAACTGGAATCGGAGTTAGCGGATCTGAACCCCGATGAAGCAAGCGCCTTCTCTGCCGAACTCGGCCTGGGGGCTTCTGCGGCGCCGCAGTTGCGTCAGGCCTGCTATGACCTCCTGGGACTCACGACATTCTTTACCGTCGGCAGCGACGAGGTGCGGGCATGGATGATTCCGCAAGGCGCGACGGCGCTACAGGCGGCCGGGGCCATCCATAGTGACCTGGAAAAGGGGTTCATTAGAGCAGAGGTGGTGGCCTATGAGGCGCTCATCCGCTGCGGATCGCTGGCAGCGGCTCGACACGAAGGGGTGCTGCGGCTTGAAGGGAAAGAGTACCTCGTGGCTGACGGCGACATCATGACGATCCGGTTCAATGTCTGAGGAGGGATGGCGTCCCCTGGCAGAAAGCCAACGAACTCCGCTGAAACAGTCCAGAGGGAGTGATTCGCTCGGCGCGATTCGCCAGGCACTACTTACCCTCATACAACTCTCAAGTGTTACCTCGCTTCTTTGGGGGAGATAGTTGCCTTTTCACGCAACAATGCTCTCCTTCAGGGCACCTCTGAGCAAAGCGCTGAACACGAGTAATCTCAACGAACACCACGAACCACCACCGTATTGCCCCTCTTCTCGCCGACCACTTTGACTTCCACAACCTGTCCCTCGTGATTCAGATCGTAAAATATCCGATACTTCTCGACCCGCAATTCCCACTCACTCGTGACATTCGGCCCTAGCTCCTTTCGATTACGCGCCTCGCCTACGGGGTCGCGGTAAAGCTGTTCGCAATCTCATCGTCGAACATCAACGAATCCAAACCGCACGAGAAAGGCAGCAACCTCACGTGGTTTCAGAACCGGGACGGCGGCCATGGCGTAACGCAGCACACCGGCGGGAGATGGGGGTGGGGGAATTGTCGATGCCCATAACCAGGGAAAGTTGGATGACTCTTGGCAGTTTGAACTGCTTAATGTGGTAGGTAGCGACGACAGTACATCTCGACCCATTCACTGACGGTGACGTCCAGTGCAATCCCCGACAGCTTCGAGGCTTCATCCAGCGAGCGTACCCGCTCGGCCTTCTTTAGGAGCCGGACAGCCTCAGGTCTCGATCAGGGCAGGGGTCGAACCGTATGACCATCACCTGCCAATTACGCAGCAGCCAGCACGTGTCCTTAGCGGTCTGATATGCCTTCAGGTTCATCTATCCTGTCTCGAGGATGGAATATAGGTGGGATAACAAGATTTCGAATGACGCTGGCGCCGGGAGGAATCTAGCGGGAAAGGTGTTGAAAGGTCAACCGGTTATTAGTGGTGGGCCGTATAGGACTCGAACCTATGACCCGCTGATTAAGAGTCAGCTGCTCTACCAACTGAGCTAACGGCCCGAAAAGATAGGGTTTAGGGTACAAGAGGGTAGGGTAGAGAAGAATCTAAAACGTCGACTTCCAGCTCTACACCCTCCACCCGACACCCTGCACTACGCTGGCGCGCCCAGGGAGACTCGAACTCCCGACCTACTGCTTAGAAGGCAGCCGCTCTATCCGGCTGAGCTATGGGCGCCTGAAAAACAGTGGCTAGTGATTAGTGAAGGAAAGGGGGTTGTTGCTAATCACTGACCACTAATCACTGCATTATCGTGGCGCGCCCAGGGAGATTCGAACTCCCGACCTACGGATTCGAAGTCCGGCGCTCTATCCAGCTGAGCTATGGGCGCGTGGGGTGAACGGAGGGAGTCGAACCCTCAACCCCTGGAGCCACAGTCCAGTGCTCTGCCATTGAGCTACGCTCACCATTCGAACCGCGTACAGCGTTTAAGAATTAGCGTTGAGTCGTTTCTATGCTCTTACCCCCTAAGCCATTATTGGTGCGCCTGGCCCGATTTGAACGGGCGACACACGGCTCCGGAGGCCGTTGCTCTGTCCGGGCTGAGCTACAGGCGCAACAGAACGGGACATCGGGGTTAGGGTGCAGGGATTAAAAAGCCCATCACATACCATCTCTACACCCTTCACCCGACACCCTCTTATATCGTGGTCGGGGCGAGAGGATTTGAACCTCCGACTCCCTGCTCCCAAAGCAGGTGCGCTACCAGGCTGCGCCACGCCCCGCCTTGTATCTTTCTTCATTCCAGCCACCCGACATCAACCTCCGATTAGTTCAAGCTGCGGCAAGCGAGAGATGCTGCAACAACGGTTTTGCTTGCTCGAGGGCACGCGCGCGATGACTGATTCGATTCTTGACGTCCGGTGGAAGTGAGGCCATCGTCACACCGAGGTCGGGAACGATAAAAATAGGATCGTAGCCAAATCCATCGTTTCCGCTAAGAGCCTCAGCAATAATCCCGTGACAGCTCCCATGAAAAATGGCCAACTCTCCCCCTGGACCGGCCATGGCCACCGCACATTGAAAACGAGCCCCCCGCCGAAGGGGCGGCACCCCATCCAACAACTCAAGAATCCGCTGATTACGCTCCATATCCGTCGCTGCCAGACCGAGGTAACGGCCGGAGTGCACCCCGGGCTGTCCTCCGAGAGCGTCCACTTCGAGACCGGAATCATCTGCAAGCGCCCAGTAGCCGCTGAGATCTGCGACCGCCTTCGCCTTGGCGGCGGCGTTCTCCGCGTACGTGACGCCGGATTCGACCGGCGGACTATACCCCTCAAGCGAGGCGAGCGAGAAAAAAGAAATCCTCAGATCGCTGAGGATAGTCACGACTTCTCGAAATTTTCCAGCGTTAGCCGTAGCCAGAACTAACTGCATTCTAGAAACCTCGTTGCCTGATGTCAAGCTGCATCTTCACATCGGCTTTACATCTTCAGGCCGTTGATCTTAGCCCCCAGAAGTTGATATTGAAGATCGACGAGCTTGTCGATGCCTTTCGTCGCCAGGTTGAGCATCTGATCCAACTGAGCCCGGTCGAAGGGAACCTCCTCTGCCGTCCCCTGGATCTCGACGAACCGCTTGGAGCCGGTCATCACCACATTCATATCCACCTCAGCCATGGAGTCCTCGGCATAGTTAAGGTCTAGCAAGAGTTCTCCCTCCACACACCCGACGCTCACGCCGGCCACGAAATCTTTCAGCAGCGGTCCCTTGAGTTGGCCGTTCTCTTGAAGTCGAGAGAGCGCATCGGCCATAGCCACAAAGGCCCCCGTGATGGCGGTCGTTCGAGTCCCTCCGTCAGCCTGGATCACGTCACAATCGATCAGCACTGTCCGCTCCCCCAATTGCGTCAAATCGATGACCGTCCGTAGGGATCGGCCGATGAGGCGCTGGATCTCGAATGTCCGACCGCTGGCCCTTCCGGTCGCCGATTCCCGAGGTGTTCTCGTTTTGGTCGCGCGGGGAAGCATCCCATATTCCGCAGTCACCCATCCCTGACCGGTTGCGCGCAGGAACAGCGGAACCTTTTCCTCTATCGTCGCGGTGCAGAGGACCCTGGTCTGCCCGACCTCAATGAGTAGGGACCCTTCCGCATGCTTGAGGTAACCGCGATCCACCTTCACCGGCCTGATCTCGTCTAACTTCCGACCATCATTTCTCACGGACTCTCCTTTTGCGCGATTGCTCACCAGCCATCCTAGAAGACGTACTGAGGAGGTAGGGCCATTCGTGTATCAATATGTCCTCCCAACGTTGGAATCTCCGCTCCCTCCACAAGGATCTGCACACGCGTAATTCGAACAAGGTTCGAGGCGAGCGTATTGACAATAGAGAATATGGTGTACAGCTCCCCCCGGGCGCCTCTCTTCAGACCATCCCGTAATCCCCGATTGAAATCGACGTACGCGGTCCCGGATGAATCAATAAACAGATTGAGAAGCTGGGTCCCCTGAGGGATCGTCGGCAGAAGATCGCCCCTCTCCGGTCCCTTCGTAAGCTCAATCAAGATCCGCTTGGCATCCTCCGTCGTCGTGACCCCACCTTCTATCTCTCTGGTTTCCTCGTGGAACGAGTTGCCGTCACGGGTTACAAAGAAGAGCGCCACACTTTTTCTCTCACTTTCGAACGGCGGTTTCATCGGCTCTGAGGCAACAGGCTGAACGGTGGTGCTATTCATTGTGATCGATTTGTTCCCCCAAAGCGCAATCGCGCCGACGATCCCCACCAGCAAGGCAATTAACGCGGCCACAATCTTCATCTGACGCATTGTCATTCTCTTGCAAACAAGCGATCAGCCGTCAGCGGTCAGATGTCAGCACCAGGGACTCCCTCTCACGCCTTTTCTGGGAGCTAAATGCTGATTGCCGACGGCTATTTTCTGAAGAAGACATAGGCATCAACCCCACTCGTTTTTCATACCGCGTCTTAAACCGGGCGATACCGGCCAGCAGGGCTTCTGCGACCTGTTGTCGATACGTCTCTTGCTCCAGTTTTTGCTCTTCCTGTGCATTCGTGATAAAGGCCACCTCTACGAGGACCGATGGCATCGCGGCCCCGATCAAAACGAAGAATGGCGCCGACTTGACCCCGCGATTGTCCATCTTAAGGCTCTTCCCAAGTTCGTTCAGGAGCAACTCCGCCAACTCACTGGATTCTCTGACATAAAATGTTTGAGTCAGATCCCACAGAACAGTTTTCAAACCTCGTTGCGCGTTCTGACCGACACCCTCGAGATTGAGGACCGTGTTTTCTCTGACGGCAGACGCCCTTGCGCCCCGATCGGATGGTTCACGGCTCAAGAAATAGGTCTCAACGCCGACAGCACGACTCTCGGGAGCCGCATTGACGTGCAAACTGATAAAGAAATCGGCTCGATGTTGATTGGCGATCATTGTCCGGCTCTCAAGCGGGACAAAGACATCCTCCGTCCGAGTCATGATAACCTTCATCCCGAGGTTCTCTTCGATCAGTTGCTGTAACGTGAGGCCGATCTTCAGGACGATATCTTTCTCCTTCACTCCCGACTGGCCGATCGCACCCGGATCCCTTCCTCCATGGCCGGGATCGATCACCACCGTCTTGACGATCTGCTCCGGGAACGATCCACCCGACGGATCGGTCGGTTCAACACCTCGAACCAACGATTTCGGCTGCTCTGCTCGTCCTGGTGTCGTCTTTGTCACGGATTCAGCCTGCCGCAACTGACGCGCCTGCTCTCCGCGGGGGAAGAGATCGATGACAATTCGGTTAGGCCCTCCAATCGCGAATATCTTGCTCCACAGACCGCGCCCACCCGCGCTATGAATGGTGATCCGGGTGTCATGACCAACCTGTCGAGCCTCAAATGAGGCCACAAGGCCATCAGAGACTTGACTGGATCGAATTGAGGGGCTCACGATCCCTTGCTTCACATCTAACACCACTCGTCCGGAGGCGCCATCCTCCCTCAGGATGAAATCGTGCGGTCGACTTCCTTCCAAAACAACACGAGTATGATCTGTATAGGTGCGAAACCGCAAGAGGCGCAGTGAGTACGCCTGTTGAGCGATCCTGGCTACTCGCGCCTCAGCATCCCAGTGAACACGGTCTTCGCCATATCGTGCGCTCAGCGCAATCGGCAGGAGCTCAAGTGGAATGACTGCCTTCCCGTCGAACCGTCGAGGCGGCACGGAGAGCATCACCACGGCCTGTCCGACCCTAATTTTAGGAGAGCCGATTACAAGTGTAAGGGGCGATCGTCCCAACGGAATTCGATAGCTTCCGCGCGCCTGTAGCCGCTCCAAAGGTTTTCCCACTGCGTCGGCAAGACTAACCAACGACAGATATTCTGTGCCGCTAATTTTTACGGATGGCAGGGTCACGGATCCCTTTTCGAGATATAACCTCACTTGCGCGGCCTCTGCACAGGAAAAGGAGATGGCCCATATCATGACTCCCCACAACGCCATGGCCGATCGCATCGGGGGGTGCTGAAAATACCGGAGCACGCTCACACCACTCTCTCCCATATTCGGCCCTACGATCAACTCTTCTGAAAGATCGCTTCCAGAAGCTGAAGACTGATCGCTGACCGCCATTCTCTGAGCAAACCCGGAAAAACGAAAAGCCCGCACGCGAGCTTCCGTGAGGGCTTTTCTTAAAAACTCCTGGCGGCGACCTACTCTCCCGCGCAGTTGCCCACGCAGTACCATCGGCGCTGGAGGACTTCACTTCCGTGTTCGGGATGGGAACGGGTGTTTCCCCTCCGCTATGACCGCCAGGAATGTTGCAGAAGCGCTCCGGGTCCCTTTTCCTTAACCGTCGCCGCGGCGCATCGTAGCGGCACGAAATTACTGCGGCGAAGAATCAACGCGTACACGATCCTTAATCCTTGCAAACTGCTTCCGGCCCAGCACCTTTCGCGCGATCAATTCATCAAGTTTGCGATAAGGCCGATGCCGAATCACTCGCTCCGCCAGCTCAGTCCCCATCCCTGGGAGCTTTTCGAGCTCTCGAAGCGATGCCGAATTTAAATCTGTCTTACGCGTTGCCGCCTCACCGGCTATGACCCTTTTTTCCGCCGCTATGGTGAGTTGCACTCTTGGCCACGCTATCGTAGCCGCGAGACCAGCGGTCATAACGATGATGCTGACGGTTAGTAACACAATCTTTTTCAACAACGGGTTTCCTCTACAGAAGAAAAGAATAATTGGGGTCAAGCCGCACGACCGATTAGTACCAGTAAGCTGAACGCATTCCTGCGCTTACACATCTGGCCTATCAACCTTGTGATCTACAAGAGGTCTTTAGGGGCTTGCGCCCGGGAGATCTCATCTTGGGGTGGGCTTCGCACTTAGATGCTTTCAGCGTTTATCCCTTCCGAACATAGCTACCCAGCAATGCCCTTGGCAGAACAACTGGCACACTAGAGGTTCGTCCATCCCGGTCCTCTCGTACTAGGGACAGATCCCCGCAAATCTCCTGCGCCCGCAGCAGATAGGGACCGAACTGTCTCACGACGTTCTAAACCCAGCTCGCGTACCGCTTTAATGGGCGAACAGCCCAACCCTTGGGACCTGCTTCAGCCCCAGGATGCGATGAGCCGACATCG
>NSJM01000132.1 GCA_002634395.1 Candidatus Methylomirabilis sp. | reverse complement strand
GTCCAGGGGCTCATGATGCACGAGCCGCTCCTGTTTGATCAAGGATCACGGGGGCGGGTGGGCTGTACACTTCCTGAGTGCGACGTTCCGGAGCTGAAACCGGAGCGGCTGCTGCCTAAGAAGCTTCTCCGGCACGACATCCCCGGTTTCCCTGAACTCTCCGAGGTTGAGGTGGTCCGGCATTTTACGCGGCTATCGCAATGGAATTATGGAGTCGATACGGGCTTTTACCCCTTGGGCTCCTGCACGATGAAATATAACCCGAAAATCAATGAGGAGGTGTGGCGGCTGCCCGGTTTCTCCCATGCGCACCCATACCAGCCGGAGAGCCTGGCCCAGGGCGCGCTGGAGCTGATGTATGAACTGGAGCAGTTCCTGGCCGAGGTGAGCGGGATGGACCGGGTGTCACTGCAGCCGGCTGCGGGCGCCCAAGGCGAGATGCTGGGGATGATGCTGATCCGGGCGTATCTGGAATCGAAGGGAAATCCGCGGAAGCGGGTTCTGGTTCCGGACTCCTCCCATGGCACCAATCCGGCAAGTTCCGCCATCTGTGGCTACGAGGTACTGCAGATCAAGTCCGGTCCGAACGGCCGGTTGGATCCCAAGGCCGTGGCCGACGCCATGAACGAGGACGTAGCCGCCATCATGATCACGAATCCCAATACCCTTGGGCTCTTCGAGGACCAGATTGCTGAGGTCGCCAAGATCGTTCACGCCAAGGGCGGGCAGGTCTACTGCGATGGCGCCAACCTGAATGCCATCATCGGAATTTCGAGACCGGGTGACATGGGGGTCGATGCCCTACACTTCAACCTGCACAAGACATTTGCCGTCCCACACGGGGGCGGCGGTCCGGGCGCGGGGCCGGTGGGGCTCAAGGCACATCTTGCGCCCTTCATGCCGATCCCGGTAGTCGAGAAGAAGGGGAAGCGTTTTGTCCTGAATGACGACCTGCCGTTGAGTGTCGGCAGGGTGCGTACCTTCTACGGGAACTTCGCGGCCCTGGTCCGGGCCTACGCGTATATCCGTTCGCTGGGTCCATCGGGACTGCGTCGCGTGGCCGAGGTGGCCGTCATCAATGCCAATTACATCATGAGTCAGCTCAAGGACTACTACCATCTGCCGTACGACAAGCACTGCAAGCACGAGTGCGTCTTCTCCGACGCGCGTCAACTTCCCTATGGGGTGCAGACACTTGATATCGCCAAGCGACTGATGGATTACGGCTTTCATCCCCCAACCATCTATTTCCCCTTGATCGTCAAGGGGGCCATGATGATCGAGCCGACCGAGACCGAGAGTAAGGAGACGCTGGATCAGTTCATTGCCGCCATGAAACAGATCGCCGAGGAGGCCGAGCGCGACCCGGAGCTAGTTCGGTCCGCCCCGCACAAGACCAAGGTCTCGCGGCTGGACGAAGCGAAGGCCGCCCGCCAGCCGAATCTGCGATGGAAGGGGAAAGAATCTGCAACGGAGTAGGGGCGCCGCTTGGTGCGCCCTACTTGAGGTGCGAGGCGCATAGTTCATGGGGAGGACGGCAGGTGGCTCCGCTTAATCTCGCCGTACGTCCCTGTACGGTTCGAATCGGCGATGGCAGGCTGCGCTGTCCGTGCTTCGCCTTCCATTGACGACGCGTCGCCACCCGTTCATGGACATGTTAGACGTACGTAAGAGGTGCCCAGTATGGGGTAAAGGGATGAGGCAGATTTTCTCACCCTTTTACCCTAGACCCTATACCGTAAACCCTATACCTTGCTTTCGAGCATGAGGATCTGCCGCGTCTCCTTTGCGCCGATCACGCAGATCTTTGAGCAGATCCCGCAGCGCGATCATCATCTGCTGTCCAGACTCAAACGGTGTGGCCACGATGTACATGATCTGAGGATCGCGCCGGTTTGGCGTCCCATGGCCCTCCGCCTCTCGTATCTGGCTGGACTCTTACGTGCCACCCCTTATCTAAGCTGTGTGAAGGCCGACCTGATCCTTGCTGATGGCGTCGAGGCTGGCCTAGTCGGTTGGATCGCCGCCAGGACGAAGCGAATCCCCTTTGTGTTTGACTATCGTGATCACTACTCGTTTCTGTATCGTCAGCAACGTGACTGGCGGAATCCAGTGGTTGTTAAGGTCTTGGAACGGTGGCTTCCGAAGGTCGCCGATCTGTCGATCGTGGTCGACGGTCGTCAGTACAGGGCCTGCCTGCTGGCCGGTGCGTCGACGGATCGCGTGAAGGTGGTCTCCAATGGTGCCGATCCGGACCGATTTGCCCCAGGGCCGAAGGATTCCGCCTTCCTGGCGGAGTGGGGGCTCACTGATCGGCCTGTGATCCTGTATATCGGAAAGATGACGTCCGCTTTTAACCTGCCGATGGCGGTGGAGGCGATGCAGACGGTAGTGAAGGCCCACACTCGAGCCTGTCTTGTGTGTGTCGGGGATGGACCCGCCCTCGCTGACCTGAGGTCGCTCAGCCAGAAGCTCGGCCTGGAGCGACACGTTATCTTTGCAGGCCATTGCTCCTACGACCGAATCCCAGCCCTGATCAGATCGTCGGATATCTGTGTGTACCCGTTACGGAGTGTAGCCGCGCTAGCAATTTTCGAGTACATGGCCTGCGGGAAGCCGGTGGTGGTTCCCAATGCCGACTACGATCTCTCGCTTCCGGAAGGGAGCTGCCTTTCCGTAGAGAAGAGTGTGCAGGGGTTCGCAGAAGGAATCAGCCATCTTCTTCGTGAGCCCCCACTATGCGATCGGATCGGCCGGACAGCGCGAGAGTTTGTAGCGACCCAGCACAGTTGGGACCAGTTAGCCAGAACCTATGAGGCCGCGCTGATGGATCTTGTGAAGGGGTGGGGATGAAATGGGGGAGGATACAGATCCCTTGAGCCGTTCCGAGATAGGGTCGTTGAGTCGCCTGATCGAGCGGTGGAGAAACGTTGACGATTGGAGGATCTGGCAGTGTTCCAAGGAACTGACGAGGCTTCGGACACGTGCAGCCTCTACCCTCATGGGTCACCCGGCGCGATCTCTCAACATCATCGGGGTCACAGGGACAGATGGCAAAACGACCACAACAGAGCTGATCGCCTCCATGTTTCACGAAGCCGGTCACCGGATCTCGTGGATCAACTCGTTGGGGGCTGGGATCGCCGGCCAGCGGCTGCAATCGAACTGGCGGCTGACAACTCCTGGACCGTTCCTGCTGCAAGGACTATTGCGCTGGATGAAGCGGTCCGGCTCGAACTGGGTGATCATCGAGGCGAGCTCTCATGGTCTTGCCCAAGGGCGGCTCGGGGGGATCCGTTTCAGCACCTCTGTGGTGACCAACCTGACGTCCGAGCACCTCGATTATCATCGCAGCTTCGAGCGATATTTGGCGGCCAAGAGCATTCTGGTCAGGAATACGGTCAGGGCAACGGAAGGTGGCGCCGTGGTTCTTAACCGTGACGATCCATCCTGTGACCGCTTCGCAGTATGCGCGAGAAGGCCCCCCCTTTACTTTGGACTCGGCCAGGAAGCGGCGGTGAGGGCGACCGACATCGACCTCGGAGACAGCGGCTCAAGATTTGAGGTCTGTACCCCCTTGGGGCGTTTCCGGATATCTCTTCCCCTTTCGGGTCTGTTCAATATCTATAACGCGTTAGCTGCGGCGGCCGTAGGCTATACGCATAGGCTCGACCCATCCGTAATAGCCTCCGGTTGTCAAGCTGTCGCCGGCGTCCATGGGCGAATGATGTCGATTGCCGAAGGGCAGCCGTATTCGGTTGTGGTCGATTTTGCCCACACACCCCACGCGTTGGAACAGGTACTCCGTTTTGTTCGCCGGAAGATTGTGGGTCGGATCATCCTGGTATTTGGCTGTCCGGGCGAGCGGGATTCCGGCAAGCGCTCGGCGATGGGGGAGGTTGCCGGACGCTTGGCCGACTACGTTGTGATCACCAGGGAAGATAACCGGTCCGAGTCGATTCATACCATCAATCGGGCGATTGTTGCGGGACTACACCAAGCAGGAAGAGAGCCCGATGTGAACTATGTCGTGCTCTCAGATCGGAGCGAGGCGATCCGATATGCCTGTAACCTGGCTGAGGCTGGGGATCTGGTGCTCATTACCGGCAAGGGACACGAGCGAACCCTGAACGTGGATGGGCAAGATCTGCCATGGAACGAAGAGGCGGTTGCCCGTGAGGCCATACGGATCAGCATGGGAGTATCCTCCGCGCTCCTGCCATGAGCAGGTTCGATGTTCCACGCGATT
>NSJM01000131.1 GCA_002634395.1 Candidatus Methylomirabilis sp. | reverse complement strand
GCCGAGATGGTCCTTTTCGATCAGGGCCACGCGCCAGCCGAGGTCGGCCAGCTTGTGCGAGAGGGGATTGCCGCCCTGACCTGAACCGATGACGATCGCGTCGTATCGCATTCGAGGAGCCTCCTTTGCAGTCCAGCCGTTCGCGCAGGCGGTCTCCCACCCGCAGCGCATTGGCGATGATGGTCAGCGCCGGGTTCATCGCGCCGCTTGAGACGTGTCTCTCAATACAAAAGATATAACGTTTCGTGTCCTGTGTTTGAAATTCGTTGCATATTTTCCGACGTCATTCCGCCCCCGATCAGGTCGGGGGCCGCATAGCAGGCGCGAGCCGGAATCCAGGAAATTCCGCATGCGCCGCTGGTGCACCCATGGGCACGAAAGCCTCTACTTTCACCTCGCCCCCACTGGGGGAGAGGGTGCGGGTGAGGGGGCCTTTCCAACCATTGCTCTCACTTGTTTTGACGCGGCTCCGGAGAAAAAGGATTCGTGGGGTTGTGAATGGGGAAGGTTGAAGACTACCAAATACGGCTGTGTGGTTCAGGGGACCATTCTTAGGAAGGCCGGCTGGATAGAGTGGATTTTTTCAGACTCTTCCGGAAATCATGTGGGTAATTGACCCCGCGGATCGCCCTCTTTTCCGCGCAGCCGTTTCGAGTTGACCGAGGTCCCGCTCAGGGGTGCCGAAGCAATTGTAGACTCGTGGCGAACCAGTTGGCATCTGAGTTTACCTCCTTAAAGCGAGCTTTTGTGCCTGACGCATCCCTCACTTAGCTGCGAGCCGCCTTCAGGTGCACCGCGGTTGAGCGGCGCGCCGGTTGCCGCGACAAGCGGTGTACCGGCGGGAGCGACTGGCAAGCGGCGTGACGCCGAATATTCCGCGCCACGCAAAGGGCTTCAGCCTAGGGTTTGGTACGGCGACTCGTCAGCTGCAGTGAGAAGTTGGGCGGTCCTTATCTAGAACGGCACCTCCTCGCTGTCCTCGGGTACGACTGGTTTCAACTCGAAGTTTTCAATTGCTTCCTTTAGCTTCGGACTCCACTTCTCGTCATTCCATAGGCCGCCCGAATTGATTGCACGTAAGAAGCGCTCGTCGCCGCTCTTCAGCCCGTTAAACAGAGCCAGAGTCAGCCCTGGTGTTGGCTTCTCTGCGAGCAAGTCGAGCGACGAGAAGAAAAAGTTGAAGACATAGTCTTGTTCTTCGCTACTGCGAGACCGGAGCTTTCCGACGATTGCGCTCATCGCTTCGTCTTTCATCGAAAAATATGGAAAGAAGCTTCTCGCCCACGTTGCAAGCGCGCCACCCGAGCAACGCTTTTCGGAAATATCGTATAGGCCATCTTCTATGTTCCTCACGATTCGGTTCTCAATTCGCAATCGCGCGATTTCATCAATATGCGGCCAGTATGTAGGACATAAGCACTGGAACATCGTGCGAATCAATTTGTCGTCGCTCGTTTCGCGTAACTCGTTCGAGACCGCAGCGAAAAACTCGTCTTTTTCTGGCTTTGAAAGTTCAGCAAGAATGGCCGAGAAGAAGTATCCGAGCTTGTCACCTTCACCCTCCGTTCTACGGTGATAGACCGTTAGTGCCACCTGAAGTCGTTGACGCTGTGGAATCTCGGCGACCAACAACTGCGCGTATCTGTCACTTGGAACAAAGTTCTTCTCGAGAACACGCTCCGCGCATATGTCGAGTGCGAATTCGGTACGAGCGTGGCCGATGAGACGAAGAAGATGACTGACAAACAGAATGATGGCATCCGCATCGGCTTGTGTGTCGTCTATACGACCATGACTTCGTGGGTTGCGGATCGCTTGGTAAGTGCCACGAACGAGTTGCTCCACACCTTGCTGGATATTCTGATCTGATTCAGTCTCAAGTCGGTTAAGACGCAATTTCGGTGACTTGCCTCCGAAAGCTTGACCGGCGAGCGCGGTGCCGTCGCTCTGCAGATCTGTCTTGGCGCGGATTGCGTCACTAAGGAAGTACACCGCATCCAGAATGGCATTAGACCATGCGGACGACTCGTAGCTTCGGCGTAGCGCCTGCCACAGTTCGCGCTGTATCTCCGTCTCCAGATTCATCGTGCCTGAAGTGCTTCAGTATGAGCGGTGGCTCTCGGAACCTCTGGACCGCCCAACTATAACTATGCTGGAATGTATAGCAGCCCCCCAAGAATTCTCACGATATGCGGGATTGTCCTGCTGAGTCTCAGCCTTGTCAACGGAATTTCAACATGGCCCATAGGGACACAGGCCGCCCCCTGCCGGCTACAACGAGGGCGCGATAAGCGACGCCCCTACGATCGGGATGGCATAGCGACAAACCACACCGCTAGCCACCCGAGTTCCGGAAGCGCATTCTTGGCTCTTCTAGAAATCGTGTGGGAAATTGACCCCTCGAATTGCCCTCCTTTCGCACACCGTTTCGAGTTGACCGAGGTCCCGCTCCGGCGTGCCGAAGCAAATGTAGACTCGCGGCGAACCAGTCGGCATCTGAGCTTACCTCGTTAACACAGGTTGTGTGCCTAACGCCGCGCCTTATCTGGAGCCGCAAATGTGGCCAGCGTGCTCTTGCCTAGAGTGCCTCGCCGCTTCAGGACGTAAATGGTGGTTCAGGTGGAAGAACTCGACTTCGTCGAATCAAGTAGGCCGTATGCGAACCAATCCGGCGACCATTCCGGGCTCGTCCAGCAACGATCTCGTCGGAAGTCGCAATTAAGAGATGGTCATGCCCCACCGCAGCGATCTCAAAAAGTCGTCGGAACGCGTCAGCAGCAGCAGTCGCGTTGGTTGCGATGTCGAAGACCTCGAAAACTCGGTACTGCGTATAGGCCTGTCCCGGGACGCGTTCTGGTCCCTCTCGAACCGTCCTCACAGGCCGCAGTGGTAGTTCCGCGGGTGGCGACACGCGGCTCACGAGCTTCACTTCTCGGAGTTCCTCACGCAGTTCTCTCAGTAAGCAAGCTTCGGGAGACTCTCGCAACGTTCGCTGTTCGTACCATTTGATGAGTTGTGGCGCGTAGCGACGTGGCAGAAAGCCTCTGAGATCGTTCCTCATGTCGTCGCCGCGACCGACATCTTGTGGCCGAAATGAGACCTCGTCGAGTTGCACTCTCGCGTCGTCGTAGTACTTGTAAACGCCACCGACTGGCCCGAAAAGCTCGGGTCGGTGGTAATTTCTGATGAGCAGAAACCGGCCGCCATCCGAGATCCGCAGTAGCGCGGACAATGAGACGCGCAGTTCAGCGTTTGGACGCCAGACTCTGCAGGCTACAAGGCGCGCCTTCGATAGGCGTTCGAGGGCGAGGACGCCCAAGTGTATTCCAATGGCTCCAATGTCCATCGCGCTCTCCCCTCCTCAAAGGCCTAGTCAGCTTACGCCTGTGATGAGCAGCCGTGGCGAGCGAATATAAGCCAGCGGTCCGCCCAATCACCTCGTTAGGTGGCGCGGTTTCCAGCGAGCACTACGCCCCTCCGTGGGTGCCGAAGGCACAATGTTCTCGATCTCAAGCTGCCTCCGAATAGCCGCCAGGCGCTCGAATATCTGTGGGCGGGTTTTCGTCCACCGTAATGTGAGCGGGTTAAACGCACGCAGGCTCGCCGAGATATTAACGAAGAAAAGGGGGTCTAACTGGCTCTGTGCAAGGCTCAACGTATACTTGCGGTCGATCCCGAACCGAGTACCGTCGACGAATATGTAATCGAGCCACCCACAGCGCGTTGCAGCCTGGATCGGCGGCGTCGTGATGAATCCCTCCTCAAGAAGCGCTTCCGGGCCGAGCCCGGGATATTGACTCATCCACCATGAGTACTCACCATCATCGAAAAACAGGAGATCGATATCTTTGGGATCCTGTACACCATGCGGTACCGCGAGCGAACCGAAGAGGAAGACTTGAGATACGGCCTCCGTTCTGAGGATGGCGTCGGCCAACTTCGCAGCGTTGCTCTTCGTGACGAATACCTTTCTGAGCGCACACCAGGCTTTGTAAAGCGTCCCAACGTGCTTCCGGCACTCGCTAATATCACCGATAGTGTGGTTGTGGACAGCTCGGTTGCGAGCCTCGATTGCATTTTTGAGATGGGTGCCGTCGGGCGCGCCCTTGAAATCCGTGAAATTCGCTCTTCGTAACCGTTCTTGAAGGCCTTCACGTCCTTGGCGTGAAATCCCCAGTGCGGCTAGGCCGACTTCCACGCAACCAACTGCTGTGGCGAGCGCAGTGGTCCGATGAAATTCGTCCTCATCACGTGCGGATCGCTTGATTTCTGGCCAACGGCTCTCCAGCAGTCTGGCCATCGCGGTACTCCTGTCGTGGAATGTTGCTGGACAGGCGGCTAGCGTATCACGTGTTCAGCCGCGCGGCCGGTTCCGCTTGCCACCTGCACTTACGCTCGCGATCGACCAAGCACGAGGCGCAGAAGCATCGGGTTGCGAGCGGGCCGCGTTGGCTGCTACGCGTGATTTCGCTACTCTAAATTGGCCCACTTCGATCATCTGATTTGGCCCACCCTCTACCCCCACGCCGGCGTATCATATTCCGGGCCGAATGGCCCGGAAGGGAGGCCGGGTGAGCACGAGGAGAAAA
>NSJM01000029.1 GCA_002634395.1 Candidatus Methylomirabilis sp. | reverse complement strand
TCCGGGGGACGGCCGAGGAACTCCAGGATCGCCTGGTTGGTCTCGTCGGGTGTCTCCCACATCGGCATATGACCGCTGTCTTTGATCACGACCAGTTCGGAATCCCGAATTGAGGCGTGGAGCTGCTTCCCAACCTCCACAGGAAACAGTTCGTCCTGGTCGCCCCAGATGATCAGCGTCGGCTTGCGCAAGGTCGCCAGCGCGTCGGCATACCGGGCAACCTCATCAGCGTAGCGCACTGTAGAGGCCATGACCCTGGCGGTCCCAGTCATGCGACCGATCCGATGCTGCCGTTCGACCACGGTCTCAGTGATCAGTCGATCGTTATAGACGACCTGCATGAGCGCCACCCGCACCATGCCTCGAGTCCGTAATGCGACGGCCAGGTATGGTAATAGGGGGACGTGTCGGATCGCGAGGAACCAGCGAAAGAGGCGATTGCGAACCGCGGGAACTACCTGCGGGGGAATGCTATCAATCAGGACAAGCTTGTCAACCCGATCGGGATGAGTGAGGGCGAACGCCCAGGCGATTCCCCCACCCATTGAGTTGCCGGTTAGGCTGGCACATCTCACACCGAGTCGGTCCATGAACTGCCGAATCATACCGATAAAAAGCGACGGCGTGTAGTCGACCCTCGGCCGATCGGAATAGCCGTATCCGAGGAGATCTGGGATGTACAGGCGATACCTCTTTGACAGCGCCGCCACCTGCCTTTCCCACATCCAGACCTCTCCTCCAAAGCCGTGAAGCAATAGAAGCGGCGGGCCCTCGCCGGTTACCGCATAAAAGATCATCCCCTCATCGATCTTCGCCAGTCGTAGTTCAAGGGTCGGATTCCAGTCAAAGGCAGTCGGACGGATGATCGGCCGAGTGCGGGCCATCGTTATGTCGTTCACACCTACGGAAAGCTTATTCACGCCGGCCCCCCACTTTTCTCCTCTCGGACGGCTGTCACAATTTACCTACGTAAGGCAAAGGAGAAAGAAACAACTTGTCAGCCTTACGGAAATCTATTATCATCAGTAGGATCTCTTGTCCACCTTCTCCTCCGTGGACCTCCGCCAAACGATGCCCTTATTCATGCCGGTTCTGTTGCTTCGGTCGACCCTCTTTGGGATGCTGATCGCATCTCAGCTCTATCTCTTTGTGAGAGGCGATCGGGCGTTGCGACAATCCCGATGGAGCCCACGGCGCAAAAAGCTGCTCCGGCATGCCCTGAAGGGATTCTTCGTCTCGATCTTCATCATTTATATCACTTTTCTGTCCCGATGGGTCAAGGCGGATCATCCCTCTCCGTTAATCCTGTATGCGCTGATCTATCCGACCGCCATCTGGAGCTTCGGATCGCTGTTCTCGGCACTGTTGCTGCTCTTGGCTAAACTGAGCGGCTATTGCGCCAGATGGCTCCGTTCCAGGGGTGCCGAGCAGACTGAAGCGTCCGAGTCGCCGCCTGACCTCTCGCGCAGGATGTTTCTGCAAACCTCACTGGGCGCGCTGGCCGCGACTCCCATCTTGATCTCCGGCTATGGGGCATCCTATGCAAGCAATGGATGGGAGGTTGAGGAGGTACGTCTTTCACTCCGCTTCCCCCATCCTTTTGATCCCCCGCTGAAGGTGGTCCAGGTCTCCGACATCCACTCCGGCCTCTTTATGACTCCCGTCCAGATGCGTCATTATGCCGAGGCGATCCGGCAGCTTGAGCCTGACCTATTCGTACTCACGGGAGATTTCATCTCCAACTCGGCAGCCGACTTGCCCCCCTGTATCGAGGAAATCGCACAAGTGGAGAGCCGATATGGGAGTTTCGCCGTCCTTGGAAATCATGAACATTGGTATGGGGAGTCCGATAAGATCATCGCGGCCTTTGAAAGCGCGGGCATCTCAATGCTACACAATGCCCATCGGGTCTTGGAGACCGATCGCGGTCCCATTGCCATTGCAGGCATCGACGATCTGCGCGACGGCCGGCCCAATCTTAGCCGAGCGCTGGATGGCCTGAATCCGGCGCTTCCAACAATTCTACTGTCTCATCGTCCCGAGATCTTTCCGCGAGCTGCCGTTCGCAACATCGCACTCACCTTATCCGGCCATTACCATGGGGGACAGGTCAAAGTGAATGTGCTCGGGCTGAGCATCAGCCCAGCTCACCTGCTGAGCCCTTACCCCGAAGGTCTATACCGTCTCAGGAATTCCCACCTGTATGTCAACCGTGGCCTTGGAACCACCGGGACCCCTGTCCGCGTTAACGCCCGTCCTGAGATCACCCTCTTCCATCTGACATAGTGACTGATGACCACGAAGGAGCAATGAGGTACGCGGAGGATCGGCACAAGGGGAGTCGCGGCGCAGACTGGAAGGGTCTGGGGTCACTCTTTAGCGCAAGACCGTTATCTCGCCAGCAGCATCTTGAGCGAAACAAGCAATAAGGCTATCCCGAACAGTTTTTCCAACACCGGGCTAGATAAGCTCGTCGCAAGCTTGGCGCCCAACAGCCCCCCTAAGAAGAAACCCACGCATATCAAACTTGCTATTCGAAGGTCCACATACCCTTCTTTGTAGTACGTCCAGGCAGCTAATAGACCGATGGGCGGCACCAGGAGTGCCAACGTTGTCCCTTGGGCCTGATGCTGTGATAGCCCGAACAGAAAAACCAGCGCAGGAACAATGATGATTCCTCCGCCGATACCGATCAGTCCGCTAAAGATTCCTGCCACCAAGCCTAAGAATGAATACAGTAGAATGTCAGTCATCTCCGACCCTTTCTTGTTTTGCGTTGAGGAGATATTGCACAACATCAGGCAATCGACTTCGTTCGATGTTGCGATCAGGACAGGTGAGATGAAGGCGCCACCATCGATTACCGCATGGCGAAAAAATTCTACTGTTATCGAGTGGTTGAAGGCAAGCGCTTTCGGATTGCTTAAAAGGATGTGGCGCCTTGTCCTGTTGGTTGAGAAAACTTGAGGTAATTGTGTCGGGGGCCGTGGCGTGACCGTACGTGGTGTGGGAAATAGGGGGGTAATAGCTGCCAAGAGGAGGAGGTGCTGTCTGCCGGCAACCACGTTGAAGAGGACTGCTGATCGCTCCAGACACCTCAGAATGTTGTTGGAACCTGTTTTGCCACCTGTCGCTTATGCCGCACTCACAGGTTGGCCGTCTCGATCTTTACCTTGGCCCGTGCCCGCGCTTGACGAATCCAGTCGGCAAATACCTGCTCCCGTTTCCTTCCCAAAAGCCCAAGGCTGAATTGAGCTTTCTCTCGTTCGAATTCTGCGGGATCCGGGTCTTTTCGTTCGATGACTCGAAGGATGTAGCTCACCTTCGCACCCTGGACGATCGGACTGATTGCCCCACGCTCCATTGCCAACGCCGTCTCTTTGAACCTCTCCTGGTCCGGTATCTGCGGAAGGTCTCGATCCCATGCGAAGGAAGCGCTGACAAGCGGCTTGAGTCCCGATGTCCTGACGATCTCCTCCCAGGGTTTCTTATCCTTGGCCAGTCCGACAACGTTCTGAATGGCGGTCTGTTGTGCCTTCGGATCTGAGAACACTATATACTCGGCCTTTATGGAGGCTCGGTTAAAGCGGAATGCCTCCCACGCCTCATCGGGGAGAAGATGAACCCCCCCCTTCACCCACTCTTCAACCTTGCGAAGCAGCAGGTCCTCACGCAGACCCTCCTCAAACTTCTCAGGGGTCAGGCGCGCCGATTGAAGGGTCTGCAGATATCGGGCTCGGTTAAAGCCTGTCGCATCGCTGAAGGCCGGCATCGTTGTGATCTCTGCGACCAGTTCATCCGAACTGATCACAATGCCTAATCGTCTTGCCTCGTGAAGTAACAGGCGACGCCCGATCAGCCCTTCAACAACCTGCCCTTTCAGGTTCAGTTGTTCGAGAATCTTTTCATCAAACTTCTCCCCCAATTTCTCTTGGTACTGCCGATACTGACGCTGATAGGCCTGCTGATACTCCGCGTATGGGATCTGCTCACCCTCGACGGCCGCAATAGAACCCGTCTCCCCCCCGGGGCCCGACGCGGAACGGAACCCCCAGACAAGGAAGGTGGTCCCAATGAAGGCAAAGATCACCACCCACAATGTAATGCTTAACGCCTTGGTATATCCCCGTATTCGCTTCAGCACAGTGCCCTCCATCGAGTTCTCGACACCAGCACATTCATGTCATGTGACAACTTTTTATGCTATCGTATTGTGATAACCGACGCAACCCTATTTATTTTTCGAGTTGGTGTGTGCCCGAGATACTTCTTGTATTCCGTATGCGTCTATGCTAGAAAAACCCTAGTTGGCGCAGGGTCTCCTTCGCTGCGGACCTCGTAATTCAGTATGAGGAGCCATCCATGATTTTCGATTGGTTTTTCGGCATGTTCTCCAATGATCTGGCCATCGACCTCGGAACCGCCAATACGGTCATCTATGTAAAAGGCAAGGGAATTGTTCTCAGCGAACCGTCGGTAGTGGCGATCAAGAAGGGGACCAACATGGTCCTGCAGGTGGGACGCGACGCCAAGGAGATGCTCGGTCGAACTCCCGGCAGCATTGTCGCGATTCGTCCGTTGAAGGACGGTGTCATCGCCGACTTCGATATTACCGAGGCGATGATCAAGCATTTTATCGTGAAGATCCACAACCGGAAGACCCTCGTCCGTCCCCGAATCGTGGTTGGCGTTCCCTCTGGTATTACCCAGGTCGAGAGACGCGCCATTCGCGACGCTGCAGAGCAGGCCGGAGCGCGCGAGGTATATTTGATGGAAGAGCCCATGGCCGCGGCAATCGGCGCCGGACTCCCGATCCAGGACCCCGTAGGCAGCATGATCATCGACATCGGGGGAGGAACAACCGAGGTGGCTGTCATCTCTCTGGCCGGGATCGTGTACGCCCAGTCGGTCAGGATTGCCGGGGACGAGATGGATGAGGCGATTGTTCAGTACCTGAAGCGGAAGTACAACCTGCTCGTGGGAGAACGGACCGCAGAGAGTGTGAAGATTCAGATCGGCTCGGCGTTTCCGTTCGATGAGCCGCGCAAGATTGAGATCAAGGGACGCGATTTGATCGGCGGGATCCCTAAGACAATTGCTATCAGCGACAGCGACATTCGAGAGGCCCTCCACGATCCGATCTATGCCATTGTGGATGCGGTTCGAACAGCCTTAGAGCGAACGCCGCCGGAACTGGCTGCCGATATCGCGGACAAGGGGATCGTCATGGCCGGCGGTGGGGCCTTGCTTCACGGCCTTGATCTTCTGATCGCCCATGAGACCCACCTCAAGGTACGAGTGGCCGAAGACCCGCTCTCTTGTGTCGTGCTCGGAACAGGAAAGGCACTGGACGAGCTGGATCTCCTCAAAAGGGTATGCCTCGAGGCGTAAATGCGGTCTGCCGAAAGGCCCACCGATCGTTTTAACTTGGTTGTTCACTCTTCGCTTGCTCCCGCAACCCCGTAGGCAGTACAGACAGAAATGACTCGGCTGCTGCTCCGATATCGGCGGACACTAGTCCTTCCGACCGCCTTACTCCTGGCCTTCGTGCTGATGACGCTACAGGCACGTAGCGGCAGCTCGCTTGCCCTCCTCACGAAGCAGATCCTTCTTGCCCCTATCTCCCCACTCCTTCGACTCGCAACGAAGAGCTTCGAGGTATCCGCTACGCTCTGGAATGACTACGTCGACCTCCGCCGGGTCCGACGTGACAACCAATTCCTGAAGGAGGAGATTCGTCAATTGCGAATTGAGATGGGTGAGCTGCACGAAACAGCCTTAGAACATGCTCGCTTGAGTCGGCTCCTCCAGATGAACAACCAAGTGGGTACGAAGGCGGTCGTTGCCAAGGTGATCGGAAAGGACGCGACGAACTGGTTCAGAACGATCCTGATCGACAGGGGGGCAGACCGGGGGATTCAGCGCCATATGGCGGTCGTGACCACCGAAGGACTGGTGGGGAGAGTGGTAGATGTGACGCCGTTCACGGCTCGGGTACAGCTCATTACCGATCCGGAAAGTGCCGTGGGTGTCCTCACCGAGCGAGGCCGTGTCATTGGGGTCGCCGCGGGAAGCCATTGGGACGTCATCCAGATCAAGTATCTTCCACTGATGGCCGACGTTGCCGTCGGCGATCGGATCATCACCTCTGGAATGGGCGGTATCTTTCCAAAAGGTATCCCCGTGGGCAAGGTCGTACGATCGAGCCGGCCGACGAACGGGACCCTGTTTCAATCGATCGAGGCGCAGCCACATGCCGACTTCTCGCGCCTGGAGGAAGTGATGGTTCTGGCACGACCGCCTTCAAACACTCTGTCATGGGCAGGCAAGGAACCGCCACCGTGATCGCGTTTCTGCTCGCACTCTTCGGTGTCTGCCTTCTGCAGGCCTCCATCGCCCCTCACGTGGCTATCGGCGGTATTCAACCGGATCTGTTTCTGATCCTTCTGCTCGGACTGAGCCTCTCGGTAGGACCGGAGCCGGCAGCCGCCGCCGGTTTCCTCATCGGGCTATACCAGGACTCTCTCTCCGGCGCCCCCCTTGGCCTCAATGCGTTCGCGTTGAGCCTGATCGGCTTCCTGGTAAGCCGATTGAGTCGGCAGGTGAAGACGACCCATTTGGCCGGGCGATTTGCGCTGCTCTGCCTGGCCGGCCTGCTGTCCGGACTCATCACCGTCCTCCTCCTCCACTTCTTCCGCGCTCCTCGCCCGCTGGCGTCCGCCCTCCTGTGGACTGCGCTGCCGGGAGCGCTCTACACCGCGACACTCGGAACCGGGCTACTCGCCATATGGCCGCGGCAGACGACCGAACATGTGAACCGATGAGCAGGGAACGTGAGACCTCGAACCTCTTTGCCCCTTTTCAGAAACGGATCAGGGTTGCAGCCTTTCTGATCTCTGCGGCCATCCTGATCCTGCTGCTCCGCCTCTGGGCACTGCAGATTCTGGAAGGTGAACGTATGCTCCTGCTTTCCCTCAATAATCGCTTGCGACTGCGGCCGGTCGAGGCGCCCAGAGGACTCATTCTCGATCGAAACGGAGAACTTATGGTAGAGAATCTGGCGTCCTTCGACCTCTATGCGATGCCGGAGGATATGCCCGATATCGAGGGTACGACGCGCCGCCTCGCTGAGATCCTCCGGTCCTCACCGGACGAACTGAGACAGCGCATCTCGCAACGGCAGGGCTCGCAGTTTGAGCCCGTGCTGCTGCGCAAAGGCGTGGATGAGCAAACCGTCGCAGCCATCGAGGAGCAAAAGATCGATCTTCCGGGGGTTAACCTCCGAGTCAGGCCGGTGCGCGCCTATCCCAATGGCGGGTCGGCCGCCTCCTTACTGGGTTACGTGACCGAGGTGAGTCATGCGCAACTCAAGTCCAAGGAGTTTCGTGACTTCCGTTCGGGTGAGACGATGGGACAGGCCGGGATCGAACGGCGATATGATGCATTTATACGGGGTGTCGACGGCGGAGAACAGGTGGAGGTGGATGCGCTCGGAAAGGTCAGCCGGCTGATCCAACAGGTCGAACCACGGTCCGGGTTTAATCTGCACCTTACCCTTGATAACCGGCTGCAGCGTATCGCGGAAGAATCCTTTCAAGGTAGAAACGGCGCACTCATCGCCATCCATCCGTCCACCGGTGAAATCCTGGCGATGGTCAGCCAGCCATCGTACGATCCAAATCAATTCTCCCAGCGCATGACTCCTGAACAGTGGCGGCTGCTTGCCTCGAACCCGCACCACCCCATGCAAAATAAAGGACTCCAGGGCCAGTATGCGCCGGGCTCCATCTTCAAGCTGATCACTGCGCTGGCCGCCCTCGAAAAAGGCGTCATCACTCCTGAGACAACGTTTTCCTGTGACGGCTCCTTCGGCCTCGGCTCCCATATCTTCCATGACTGGAAGAATGGCGGTCACGGAACGCTGAATCTTCGGCAAGCGATCGCCAACTCCTGCAACATCTACTTCTACAACGCCGCCCTCAAGGCCGGGATCGAGGAAATTACCCGCGTTGCCAGGGAGTTGGGGCTTGGCGTCCCCTCCGGGTTTGGGCTGGGCGATGAGGCGAAAGGGGTCATCCCCTCCCCACAAATCCATACTAAAAAAGCCGGCGGATGGTATCCCGGCAACACCGTGATGGCCGGGATCGGACAGGGGATGGTCACCGTCACGCCGATGCAGGCGGTGATGATGGTGTCCGCCATCGCAAACGGGGGCACCCTCTACCGGCCCTGGGTCGTGCGAAAGGTTGAAACGATGGACCGCGAACTCATAGAGGAGTATGGCCCGGAGCTTGTCCGGAAGGTGAATATCGACCCTGATAACATGGCTATTGTCCGAGAGGGGATGCAAGCAGTTGTCAGCGAGGGGACAGGGAGCCGCGCCAAAATTCCCGGGCTTAGGGTAGCCGGTAAGACAGGGACCGCGCAGGTGGTGGGGAATAGTGGCTCGCAGAAAGGTAATCAACGCGACCATGCCTGGTTCGTGGCCTTTGCGCCCGCAGACAATCCCCAGATCGCCATTGTCCTGGTGGTAGAGCACGGCGGGTTCGGCGGCCAGGTGGCGGCACCGATTGCAAAGAGTCTCCTGGAGGCGTGGTTTAAGCTCCCCAAGGAATCGGGGTCGGTCCAGGTTGCTGAGCCGGAACCGACTGAGGGGGACTGATGACAGAGCCTGTCTCATGTTAACCGCCCGCCGCGTCCTGCCGCCCGCCTTCGACTGGCGATTGGCCGTCTCCGCTGTCGGGCTTGCCGCCCTGGGCGTGCTGATTATTTACAGTACGAGCGGGATGCACTCCTCCCTCCTTCGGAGATCGCTGTACCTCAAGCAGGCGACATGGGTGGTGATGGGGCTCTTTGCCTTGCTCTTGCCCTGCCTATTTCATTATCGGACGACCTGGCGCCTGGCCTACCTCATCTACGGCCTGATCCTTGCCGCTCTGCTCCTGACCACCTTAGTCGGCCGGACCGGCTTGGGCGCCCAGCGATGGCTCAGCATCGGACCATTCGCATTTCAACCCTCGGAGTTTATGAAGCTGTCGCTCATCATCCTGCTGGCCCGCTATTTTGAAGATCACAAGGACGAGTTGCGTGCGCCACAAACCTTTATCGTGCCGGTCCTCCTGACCCTCTTACCAGTGGCGTTCGTCCTGCGGCAACCCGATCTTGGCACCGCCATCGTACTCCTCTTAATTTCTGCCAGTATCCTGGTCGCGATGGGACTGAAGATTCGCTACTTCGTCATACTCGGCGCGGTCGGATCGGCCATCACCCCAATTCTCTGGCGCTTCCTGCATGACTACCAGAAAAATCGGATCCTCGTGTTTATTTATCCTGACATGGATCCGATGGGCGTGGGCTATCACGTCGCTCAATCGAAGATTGCTGTCGGATCCGGGGGATTCATCGGAAAGGGTTGGATGGCGGCCACGCAAAGTCAGCTCAACTTCCTGCCCGCAAATCATACCGATTTCATCTTCGCCGGTCTTGCGGAGCAATGGGGCTTTATCGGCTCTCTGGGTCTCCTGCTGCTCTATGCTTATCTCCTTTCAAAAGGTCTACGCCTTGCCAGAGATGCCCACGACCTATTTACTATGGTTACAAGCTTCGGCATCGTCAGCATGATAGCATGGCAAGTGGTGATCAACATCGGAATGGTGACCGGCATCATGCCGGTCGTCGGCATCCCTCTCCCGCTGCTCTCCTACGGGGGCTCTTCCATGCTGATGAACATGCTGGCCGTCGGTCTGCTGCTCAACATCCACAAACATCGCTATCTCTACTGAGGTTGTACTGCAGCCTTGACAGGTACCGCTGTCGCTGCTATGAAAGTAAGCGTTAAGCTGAAGGTGAAAGAGGCTGAAGGTAGATAGCAACTGTCTTGACTGAAGGAGGGAGGAGGAAGACTGAAGCCAGAAGGGAGCAGGAGATTATACCTACAAACCTTCGGTCTTCAGTCTAAGCTCCTGATGCTTGGTCGCTGAAAGCTCATTGCTATGAATTATAAAGAAACGCTCAACCTACCCATAACCGCCTTCCCGATGAAGGCGGACCTTCCTGCGCTCGAGCCCGCCATCCTCGCGCGGTGGGAGGCGTCTGGCCTCTATGATCGGCTCCGCGAGGTTCGAGCTGATCGGCAGGCCTGGATCCTTCACGACGGCCCCCCCTACGCAAACGGCCACATTCACATCGGTCATGCGCTCAATAAGATCTTGAAGGACATTGTTGTCAAGTCGAAGTCGATGTTCGGTTATAACGCTGCCTATGTCCCGGGATGGGATTGCCACGGGCTGCCGATCGAACACCAGGTCGATAAAGATCTCGGTAGCAAGAAGGCGGAGGTGTCGCTAGTCGAAAAGCGACAGCTCTGCCGCGAATACGCCGCCAGGTTCGTCGACATTCAGCGGGAAGAGTTTAGACGCCTCGGGGTCCTGGGCAACTGGTCAGCCCCCTACCTCACCATGGATTACACGTACGAGGCGACGATCGTCCGTGAGTTGGGAAGGTTGTTCGGAACGGGGGCAGCCTACAAGGGAAAGAAGCCGGTTCACTGGTGCGCCTCTTGCCGGACGGCCCTGGCCGAGGCCGAGGTCGAGTACGGCGATCACACTTCTGCATCCATCTATGTCAAGTTTCCTCTCAATCCGGATGTCGCAGAGCGTCTGCCGGTGCTGCAGGGTAGACGGTCGTTCGTCGTGATCTGGACCACGACACCCTGGACGCTCCCGGCGAATCTGGCTATCGCCGTGCATCCGGAGGCGCTCTACGTGATCGTCGAATCGGCCGGTGAGTCGTTCATCATCGCCAAAGATCGGCTGGGGGCGACGCTTGCAGCCGCAGGACTGAAAGAAAGTCGAGTTGTCGAGGAAGTGCCCGGTCGCAAGTTGGAAGGGCTGGCGGCCAGGCACCCCTGGATCGAACGATCCTCGAAGGTTGTACTGGCCGACTATGTCACCATGGACCAGGGGACAGGGTGTGTGCACACGGCCCCGGGACACGGGGTCGAGGACTACGAAACCGGTCTCAAGTACGGCCTCGATATCTATAATCCCGTGGACGCTGCCGGGCGGTTCGTCGCGGACCTGCCGCTTGTCGGCGGTCTGAGCGTCTGGAAGGCCAACAGTACGATCATTGCAGAGCTTCAGCGCCGAGGCCTGCTGTTGTCTGAGGCGCAATTCGAGCACTCCTATCCGCATTGCTGGCGGTGTAAGAACCCAACGATCTTTCGGGCGACGGAGCAGTGGTTCATCTCCATGGACGCAGCAGTCCTCCCTGACGAGGGCGGCGGGCAGACCGGCCTCCGGGCCAAGGCGCTGTCAGAGATTAAGCAGGTCCGATGGATCCCTTCCTGGGGCGAAGACCGGATCAGCAATATGGTCGCGTACCGCTCAGACTGGTGCATCTCGCGGCAACGGGCCTGGGGTGTCCCGATCGTCGCCTTCTACTGCGCGCATTGCGGCCACATCCTGGCGGACCAGCGGCTCGCAGAGCATGTCGCGACCATGATCGAACGCGCGGGGGCCGACCTGTGGTATACGCAGGCGGCAGCAGACCTGCTTCCGCCAGGAACCGCCTGTCCCAACTGCGGGCGGGCCGATTTCGAAAAGGAACGCGACATTTTGGATGTCTGGTTCGATTCCGGCGTAAGCCACGCGGCCGTCCTTGCGGTCCGGTCAGACCAACAGTGGCCCGCAGATATGTACCTCGAGGGAAGCGACCAGCATCGGGGCTGGTTCCATAGCTCGCTGCTCACCGCAGTCGGAACCCGTGGACATGCGCCGTATCGGGCGGTGTTGACCCACGGCTTCGTGGTGGATGGCGAGGGCAAAAAGATGTCGAAATCTCTCGGCAACGTTGTAGCCCCACAAGAGGTGATCGAACGGTACGGCGCCGAGATCCTGCGCCTGTGGGTGGCGGCAGAGGACTACCGCGACGATATCCGGATCTCCGAGGAGATCCTCAAGCGGCTGGCTGAGGGGTACCGACGAATCCGGAATACCTGTCGCTATCTGCTCGGAAACCTGTCCGACTTTCAGCCGGCTCACGATGCGCTGTCACTCAACGAACTCGATGAGATCGATCGATTCATCCTCCACCGGCTGGGGCAACTCATCGAACGATTACATCGGGCCTACGAGACCTGTGAGTTTCACCTCCTCTACCATGGCCTGCATAACTTCTGCGCCGTGGACCTGTCGGCATTTTACCTGGATGTCCTGAAGGATCGGGTCTACACCTCCGCCCCACGCTCCCGCGCCAGGCGCGCGGCCCAAACCTCGATGTATCAGATCCTTGACGCACTCGTCAGGCTCATGGCCCCGGTTCTTTCCTTCACGGCCGATGAGGTGTGGCAGGTGATGCCCAAGCAGGGCGGTGAAGCGGAAAGTGTGCATCTCGCCGAATTCCCGCCCATCCGGTCCGATCTGTTGGATGAAGCCCTTGAAGCCCGCTGGAAAGACTTGCTATCGGTTCGGGATGAGGTGCTCAAAGCCCTCGAAGCCGCTCGCAAGGTCAAACTCATCGGGACATCGCTGGAGGCGCGGGTTGACCTCATGGTCGATCCCACCTTACTGCCGACCCTCACCAAGTACGAAGCCGATCTGCCGATGCTGTTCATCGTCTCGGCCGTCAGCATAGGGAGTCCGACAGAGACGGAGGTGGCTGGAAAAAGGGTTGAGGTGCGGGTAGGACGAGCAGAGGGATTCAAATGTGCCCGCTGTTGGACCTACAGTGAAAGCGTGGGCCGATCCATCCCGTATCCGGATGTGTGTGCCCGCTGCGCCGGTGTCCTGGAAGAGACGAAGACAGGGTATAGGGTATAGGGTTGCGGTTCTATGCTGTCACTCTGACGGTCATCCTGCTCGATCAGGTCTCGAAGCTATTGATCCAGGCCACGATACCCATCGGCTACAGCATCCCCCTCATCCCTGATTTCTTCGCGATTGTCCATGTCCTGAACCCCGGCGCGGCATTCGGCCTCCTGGCCGCCCAAGCCGCAGAGATTCGCAACCCTTTCTTCATCGGCGTCTCTCTCCTGGCCATCGGGTTCATCCTGTACTATCGACATCGCAGAGTTGACGACCATCCGCTTGCCATGCTTGGTTTGAGCCTGATCCTTGGGGGCGCTGTCGGTAACCTGATGGATCGATTGAGAATCGGCATGGTCATCGACTTCATCGATGTCCACTACTACCAATACCACTGGCCCGCATTCAACGTCGCTGACTCCGGCATCACCGTCGGCGTGTCGCTGATGATGCTCACAATGATCCTTGATGAACGTCGAGGGCGTCATCGGGGAACGAGTTCATGAGCGGCGATGACATCCGCGAACTCATAGCCGATGCCTCGGCCGGCGGCCTACGCCTGGACCGCTACCTCACTACGGCGACAGGGCTCCCACGATCGCAGATCCAGCGCCTCATCAAAGCCGGACTGGTGCTGGTCGATGGTCGCCGCCCGAAGGCGAGCGCCACGGCCCACCCGGGCCAGCAGATCAGCCTCTCGATCCCTCCGCCACAGCCGTCCACCCTCACGCCCGAACCGATTCCCATCGACATCCTGTATGAAGACACGGATCTCCTGGTCCTGAATAAGCCGGCCGGGCTTGTCGTGCACCCCGCCCCCGGGCATCAGGCCGGAACGCTGGTTCACGCCATCCTGTATCACTGCCCGGATTTACCCGGAATCGGCGAGGAGCGGCGGCCAGGTATCGTGCATCGGCTGGACAAAGAGACGTCCGGGGTGATGGTCGTGGCCAAAACCGACACGGCCATGGCCTCACTGGCCACACAATTCAAAGGACGTCGGGTGAAAAAGACCTACATCGCACTGGTACATGGTGAGGTGAAGCAGCCTGAGGGTCAGATCGTGGCCGACATCGGCCGTCACGAACGGGACCGGAAGCGGATGGCGGTGCGCACACGCAAAGGCCGGGAGGCGGTGACCATCTACCGGGTGATGAAGCGGCTGGACAGCTTGACCCTTTTACAGCTTCAGCCTCATACCGGCAGAACCCACCAGATCCGGGTCCACCTGTCCGCGATCGGCCACCCGGTGGTAGGCGACAAGCTGTATGGGGGAACCAAGGAAAAAAGGTTCAAGGTTCACGGTTCACGGTTCACGGGTAAGGCGGAGCGGCACCTCTTGCATGCCTGGAAACTCGGCCTGTTCCACCCGAGGACCGATGAGTGGATGGAGTTCGAAGCCCCGCTGCCACCGGACTTCACAACCTGGCTTGACGCAGGACCGCCAACAGATACCAGTCCACTCGGATCTCCCCCACCAGCGGTGCAGGGACTCGGCCTTGGGTAACGGCACAGTCACCGCTAATCCCGTCATTCCCGCCCAAGCGGGAATCCAGAGTCAGTGAACTACCCTGCAGCTTGCTGCGGGGTAGTTCACTTGGTAGAATCTGCATTGAAGAAACTGCTGAGCGCCTGTGAGCCGATCGCGAAGAAGTAGATGAATACGTGACGCTCAGGCGTGACCATAGGAGCAATGAGGAGCAAGAAATGATCGGAAAGGTGCCCATCTTCATCGGTGCAGTGCTGGGCTTGATCTTCATGGCGGGGTGCGCGAAGCACGATATCCATCTCAAGACCGTCAAGGTAAGCTCTTCAGCCGTCTACTGCCTCTTCGATTCATCCTGTACGGTGACTGTCACCGACAGCAGCACCACTTCTATCCCGATGAAGGCTGGGGGAATGGCTTTTCTCGAGTCCCGCACCTTTGTCGGCAAGCCTGGCACGCCGGCAAGCGGTTTGTACGGGTATGAGTACCGGATTGATCTCGAAAAAGCCGTTGAGACCATGGTTGATGTCGAGGGCGTTGCGACCAAGCACATACCTTGTCTGCTGTCTATGACGCTCGAGTTCGGTCCCATCGTCGATACCCTCGATTACGATGGCGATGGGACGGCTGGAGATCTGATTTATGTTATCACGAGCGGCGGTCCGGGGAAGATAGGCCTGGAACACGTACACGGGTTGGGCAACAAGATCGCATTGGACTTCGACTCCCCTGTCTGCGTTGGGGCGTCCGGTAGCCGGGGCAATAGCACCTACTTCTTTGGTCTTGTCTCCGCGCATCCGCCGAAGTCCGTCACGGCAACCGTCAAGGAGACGGCCGGCTTAACCGCCGCTGTGCCGTCGAAATTCGAGAACTATCCACGATACGACGTGCTGGTCCGCGCGCCTCAGATAGGCGCGACGCATGATCCGGATCGCCCCGGAAGCCCTTAAGATCAATCGTGCGATCGTCAGAGTATCACGTGACGATTGAACGGTGGACCTGATCCGAATCAGGCAAATCCAAAGGACGGACCACCTGCCATCGCCACAGTCACTCCCAGACTACCATGAAATTTCGGACCAGGAATTGATTAGTCTGCCCGTTTTGTCACCAACCGCCTCACGCGCCTCCCAGATCACCAGCATACCTGCGAATGGGGGTTAATAGCTGTAGGGCGGGTTCGCGTAACGTAACCCGACAACTTCGGCTGACCGCTCCCTCAGTATGGTATGTTCGTGCTCTCCCGTCCGCCGCCCGCAAAGCCCACACTCCTTGACCAAGTTCGCCAGGCCGCCTGCGCCTTCGCGACGCCTTGGATCGAGGACGGCTCTGACATCCGGACTTAACAGCCATTATAAAGGTATATATTTTATACCATAATGGAATTTGAATACGATGAGGAGAAAAGCCAAAGGAACAAGGAAAAGCACGGAATCGGCTTCGCAGAGACACAACGTCTCAGGGAAGACGCCGAACGGGTTGAAATCCCGGCGAAGGCAGACGATGAAAACCGCTCCATTGTCATAGCTCTTATCGATCGAAGACACTGGTCCGCGGTCATGACCCACAGAAGCGACAGGACGCGAATCATCTCAGGTCGCCGCTCACGACGCGAAGAGATCCACATTTATGAAAGCCAGGACGTTCGACGAGAAGTTCGATAAGGACGAAAGCATCCTGAGACATCTCGATCTGTCGAAGGCAATCCGCCCCTGGAGCCAACAGCGGAGGGTAAACGTTGACTTTCCGGTCTGGATGATCGAATCACTCGATAAAGAAGCCAAGCGACTCGGCGTAACTCGTCAGTCAATCATCAAGGTCTGGATCGCTGAGCGTCTGCAGAAGCATGCATAGGCAGCCGAACACGCGCTTATAGCCGTCCTCGCTGCGCGCCATCCGCTATACCCGGTCGTTCCGCGCACGTTGCGCTCCGCACGGGCGCAACAAGCAGCGCCCCTGTACGCACCCAGCACCCCACACCGCTTACAGTTTCTCGACCGTCACGATTCTGGTAGAGCCGCACCGCAGGAACCTTCCCAGGGTTAGGTCGAGCGCCATCACGCGGCGGAAGACGGCATCGAAACAGGGGGCCTCCTGCCTCCGGCGAAAAAGCAGCGATGGGGGGAACAGCATGGTCAGGATGTTCATGCTCCGGACCTCAACAAGCCGGAGACCGTGTGCCTGCAGGAGGCGCGTGATCTCTCGCCAGGTGAAGGTCTTAAACTGCATCTCTTTCCACTCTCGCAGGTGCCCGCCCCGAGTCGTCATGGCCTGCCACAGCTCCTTCGGCAGATAGAGCAGGTCAGGACACCACTTTGAATCGACCTCGAACGAGATAAGGCCACGCGGCGCGCAGACCCGGACCATCTCTTTCAACACCACATCGACCGCGGTGAAGTTATGGCCGATAACATCGCCATAGGCTACCATGGCTTGGGCGCATCCATCCTCGAACGGCAGTTTCGTGATATCGCCGGTCACCAGGCTGACGTTTGCTCGACCATTGCATCGCCGGCGCGCTGCCTCGATCATCTGATCCGAGATATCGATCCCGACCACCCGCCCGGGCCGCTGCGTCAGCAGGATCGTCTGTTTCCCTGTCCCGCACCCAAGGTCCACCGCCAGGCCGTCCGGCCTCTCTCGGCTGATTCGTTCGACGGACTCCTTATAGATCTGATAGCATTCGGCGAAATAAAACTGGTCCTCGATCTGGTCGTACTCTGCCAGCATGGCGTTATAGACAGCCGCCACATGGGAGCCGACATCATGCCGGTTCGTTTGAGAGGTCATCGATGGAGGACGATCGCCACGCGCTAAGCCTTCGCCACATCCAGAGGCGACAGGTAGGCCAGGCCATGCGCGTCGGCCACAGCGGGATGGGTAATGTGACCGAGGGCGACATTCAGTCCCAGCGACAGCTCCGGGCACTCCAGAATGGCCCGACGCCACCCGCTGTCGGCGATCCGGAGGGCATAGGGAAGGGTGACGTTGGTGAGGGCAAAGGTCGAGGTTCTGGCGAAGGCGCCAGGCATATTGGAGACACAGTAGTGCACGATGCCATCTACAACGTAGACAGGATCGCTGTGGGAGGTGGGGCGGCTGGTCTCGATGCAACCGCCCTGGTCGATGGCCACATCGACGATGACCGATCCCGGCTTCATGAGCGTGACCATCTCTCGGGTCACCAGCTTGGGGGCTCTGGCCCCGGAGATGTAAACGGCCCCGATCAGGATATCGGCCCGCCTCACGCACTCCTCGATACTCATCTGGTTTGAAATGAGGGTCGTCACATTCTCGGGCAGGATCTCGTCAAGGTGACGCATGCAAGCCTGGTTTACGTCCAGCAGATAGACCCAGGCGCCCATGCCCGCCGCCACCTTCGCCGCATTTGCCCCGACGGTTCCGCCGCCGAGGATCACCACGGTGGCGGGGGGGACCCCGGGTACTCCGCCGATCAGCACACCTCGCCCGCCATGCGGGGTAGCCAGATAGTACGCCCCGATGTGGACGGCCATCCGTCCTGCGATCTCGCTCATCGGCTCGAGCAGCGGCTTTCGGCCGTCCGGCGTCTGCACGGTCTCATAGGCCACCGCCACCACCCGCCGTGCAAGGAGCCGTTTGGTGAGTTCAGGCGTGGGCGCCAGATGCAGGAAGGTAAATAACACCTGTCCTTCCCGGAGCATCTCGCACTCGGGAGGGATCGGTTCCTTGACCTTGCAGATAAGATCAGCCTCACCATAGATCATGCTCGGATCGCCCACCAGCTCTGCCCCTGCCCTGGCGTAGGCCTCGTCCGGCAAGCCGGAGCCGACCCCGGCCCCCCGCTGGACCAGCACCCGGTGCCCATGCGCCCGCAGGGCCTGCACGCCGGCCGGGATGACTGCCACCCGGCTCTCAGCCTCTTTGATCTCTTTCGGGACCCCGATGACCATTGCCGCTCCACTGGCAGACGATGATGTGCCATGCGGACAGTGACATATCGCCCTTGACGATGTCAAGGACCGATCCCGCACACGCGATTGCGCGCCTCCTGGTCAGCCCAGGCACAACCTTTCCAGGAGGTCGAGGTTCAGACACTCCAGGCTCCGGACCACCAGCTCGGCGCCGGTAAAGTCCTGGCCCTTGGTATAGTCGTTATAGACGACCGCACAGGGTAGGCCGGCTCCCTTGGCCGCCTTGGCGCCTTTCTCGGAATCCTCGATAACCAGAATCTCCGACGCATCGTATTCAAGCATCGCGGCGCACCGAGCATAGAGGGCTGAGTTCTTCTCGCCGGATTGTTTGCCGAAAATCGGGGAGAAATGGTCGAGCGCATCGGGGATCTGCGCCTTGAGGAGCGCGACAATCTGATCCTCATCGGTAACCGACACGATCGCCAGCCGGACACCACGATCGATCGCCTCGCGGATGATCCTGGCCACACCGGGAAGAAGCGGCAGCTTATCAACCCGCTTCAAGTAGCCCTCTTTCTTCAGTGCGAACAGCTCCGGTACGATCCGGTCGAGTTCGGTCTCGGAGAGCGATGTCCGGGTCGAGAGCGCCAGCCGCATCCGCCGGGCATTGCCGGGAATCTTCAGCAGCTCTTTGAACTCCTCCCAGCTCCAGCGGATGTCGAATCCCATCCGCGCGAACGCCTCGTTGCAGGCCGCCAGATGCCCATAGACCTCCGTATCGGCCAGCGTCCCATCCACGTCGAAGATGATCGCCTTGAGCTTTCCCATCTCTCCTATGCGTTCATTGCGTCGATTGCGTTCATTTGTGTGGCATTCATGGATGCAGAGGATACGCCTCCATGGCATCCGCGTCAACTCTAATGGGACCCTACAAAAGGCGGAAGAGACCAAAAAAATGAGGAGGGGTTCAATTCGAACCCCTCCTCATAATGACCGAACCTCGATGGGCGATTTATGGCGTCCAGGGAGCTGAGGCAGGTCTTACAACAATACCCTGGGCGCCTGTGTTCGTCCCAAGCTCCAGATCAAGCGTCACTTCCGTGTTCAGGTTACCAACCTCCGTCCCTTCTGATGCGATATTATCGCAGTCATTGGCCCCTAAGACACATCCCACAGTCATGGTATCCACCCACACCGGCTCTTTGAGATAGGCATACTTCGACTTGACCCCGCTATTGGTCAGGCTATCGGCAATAGCAGGGTCACCTGCAGGGCCTGCCAATGGGGCGCCGGTGGTCAAGACCAAGGGGATATCACCCACGTGCACACCGCTGCGGCAGTCGGGGCACAGGATCCCGATGGGCAGATTAGAGATGTACGTGCCGCCAGTTGGGCCCGTGCCGCAATCCAACACAGAACCGCACAGCGTGGCGATACCGGGATCGAGGGTCGTGACCGCCTGCACCGCCCCCCCTTCGAGGTAGACCCGCTCCGTTAGCAGCGCCGAGCCGGGGTTCTGCATCCCGACACCCGCCGGATTATTGTTCACACGATCGTTATTGATATCGATCTTTTCCAGATCGTAGACACTGACATAATCTTCAAACGTGTTGGTCACATAGGCGTAATAGCAGATAACGGCGGCAGAGGCCGGCGTGTCCTCCGTGCCGTCATGATCGGTGTCGCACTGCCCTTTTTTGCCGAAGGTGACTCCATGGGCGCCAAGACCTGCCGGCACCATGAAGCTTCCCCACGGCAGCCCGGTGGTCGAGTCCATGCCGGTAATCAAGACGTTGAAGCTGGCCTTGTTGGCGGTAACCGTAAAACGGCCATGGGTCGTGGCATCCAGAGGGCTGACAGGGCTTTGGATCGGCATATGCGCCCATCGTTTCTGTTCAATGGTCTCCGTAGGCGCGAGCGGATGCGGCGTGATCAAATCCGTTTCAGAATCGGTCACTTTGACCGCGAGGTTACCGGCCCCATTTTTGTGCAGCCCGTTAGTCGTGGCTGCGGACCATGTTGTGTTGTGGTCAAGTTGCTCAGAGCCAATGGTGGAATCGATATCGTAGATAGCAAGATCGGCGGTTCCGGCATTCGCGGCTATGCCGCGCGCGCAGCCCCCAGCTCCGAAGCCGTTTTGGAGGCCGGTTGCCAAGGGGATCGTCCCGCCGGTCGTGGTTGTCGCCAGATTCCCGAAGTCGACATCATACATAGAGGTCGAGTTATTGAAGGTATCGGCAACGATAAAGTGGTACGTGTCATCGCAAAACCAGAGACCGTGCGGTCCCGGCGCGCCCCGCAAGAGGCCGATGTTGGGATTGTGCCCTGCTTCAAGCAACTCGGCGCTGATGGCCGCGGTCGCAATCCCACCCATATGGGTGACAAACCAGTCATCGCGGTTGTCGGGACCAGGTGCCACCATGACGTGGGCGTTGGTAGCGCCAGAACGGAACTGGCTGACAAGCGTCTTGGTGTTCGCATCCATCAACGACAGGCGATTGTCATGCCAGTTGGTTGAGATCACCACATCCCGAGTCGCCGTATGGCCAGGCCAGGCATTGTGCGGGTTATTACCGACATTGGGGATGCGGGTGATGTTCCAGGTGGCAGTATTGATGACCTGATAGGCTCCATCGAAATCCTTCACTGACTTGTTCTTGACTTTTGTAGTCTTTTCACCCACCTCCTCCTGACTTTGGGTGCTGACCCACACCTCGTCACCATTGCCGGGAGCCGGTGGAAGCCCCAGCGGATGCTTGTGCGCTCGTGTCAGGCCGAGCGCATCGTTCGGACCTTTCGGCACGCTGCCAACCGTGCAGACCTCGACCGACATGTAGGGGTGGATCTTACAGATATATTTGTTGCAGCCCGGCGCCAAGCCGGTGGTCTGGTCGGCATAGTAGAAACCTTTCCCAGCTTTCACCTTCTGATCGAGGTCCCCTTTCTTCTTCTTGTAGTTACCGGCATAGCCGATAAACCCGGAGTCTTTGCCTGCATCGGCATTTGTAAAGGCGTGCCAGGTCCGACCGGTATTGACCACCTTCAGGTACTGATTCTCCTTCAGAACCACCCTTCTCACATCATTAAAGGGATCGGCTGAATTGTCCTCGCCACGATCCGTAAACCACGGGTCAGCATCCAGCACGTACAGAACAAACGCCTTCCCGCTGGGCTTCGTCGGTGTCGGCACGCCGTTTGGATTGTTCTGGACAAAGGTTGCCAGAGCATCCAATTCGGCATCGGTAATTTCCTGGACACCGAATGCCGGCATCGCCGCGCTGTCGGCTCCTCGTCTGACCATCACTTTGATAGTGTCGGCGGTGAATCCGGCAATCTGAGGAGCTATTCGTTGGTCTGAGGGATCGTTCTTAACCCACGACACACCTCCGAGACCTTTTGCACCGTGGCAGCTCGCGCAGGCTCGAGCGAAGATTGTAGCCGGCTCCTGCGTCTGTACGGAGGTCGCGTAAGCATCGTTCCCCATCAAGACCGCTATTGCCACTGCGAGATAAATTGATAACCGCTTCATAGGCTGGCGCTCCTTATTCCGGTAGATTGGCTGTAACCTTCATCGTCGTATCCTTCCCAAGCATGATGCGATCGGTATGAACAACCGGATGCAGCATCAGTAGTCGATGCCTTTCTTCAACAGCCTGTCCCCCGGCGCCGGTGCACTGGGATTCAAATTTATCAGGCTGGGTCGCATCATCTCGTTGTCCTCATGTTCGGTCATGTGGCAGTGGTCGACAAAGCCATATCGCTCCCCGCCAATGGAACCCCCGCTGGGATCGAAGGGGAAGTACAACTCCTCCGCCTTCGCTTTTGTCGAGAGATCGGTGGGTGCATAGCGTACGGCAACTCGGGTCACCTGGTCGGGAAGGACAATGACGGTATCCTTCCAGCCGGCCTCCTCGGGCCGAGGCGGAATGACGGACCCCTGCAGGAAGGGTTTGACGTCGGGATTGCCGCCATATTTCTTACCCGAGGCATTAGAAGGGTTGTAGTTCAAGGGTGGGCCGAAACCGGCGATAAAACTTCCTCCCGGAAACGCCGTATTGTAGGCCGCCATATAGGCGCCCTTGTTGATATTCTGTCGGTTAAGAACCTGGAATGTGGTCCCGTGCAAGTGTTGAGCATGAGAGACTTCTGTCAAATTAACAAACTCGACGACCTCTATATTGCCCTCCCCATTGAACTCCGAGTAGTGGTTCGTGACTCCGCCAAGCGGCACCGGCGTGAAGTCGCCATAGGTGCGCGTCGATTCGCCGGACCACTTGGTATTGTTGGACAGGATCTCCAACCGTCCGCCCAGGTACGATGTCAGCAGACCGGTTACCGGGTTGATGGCATCTTGCGCCGGACCGTTCACATCGTTAAAGACAAGCTGGCGGGTCGCGGCGACCTTCTTCTTTTTCACAGCCAACTTTCCCTTCTTCGGCTTGACCAGACGTACGAGCTTGTTTTCTTCTGGTCGCAGCGGCGTATCGGAGACCGGGTCGTAGCTGGCGTCAACGACAGGAGTCCCGGGCGTCTGGACGCGGAACTGCATGACACGGCCCAGCGTCGCAGGGTTCGGCGACACACCATCCGGATATGGGGCGGCAGCCGAGTTCGCGAGAACCAGATTTTTCCCGGCCTTACCGGCGAAATCGATAATCACCTCGTATCGCTCGCCGGACGTGATGGGTAGGTGGTCGATCTTAACCGGTTTATCCAGGTACCCGCCATCGGTCGCGATAATCCACATCGGCACCCCGAGGCTCAGGTCATAGATACGAGAGTGGGAGGCATTGATAAAGAGAAAGCGGTAACGCTTGGGCTGGATGTCAAGGTACGGCCACGCTTTCCCATTAACTACGATCGTGTCACCGAAGAAATCCGGCACCCAGTAGGGATGCTCGGGATTCGGGCTCAACTGGACACCGCGAATGCTATCGGCTGGCCAGAAAAGCTGCCCATTGGTATCGAAGATGCGGTCCTGGATGACAATCGGGATGATCTCGGCAGAGCCGGGCAGGTTGACGGGCAGGCATTTTTTCGAATCCGATTCACAGGAGGCGAGGGGGGCGATAGCCGTACTCACCCATACCCCGGTCGCGTCTTTGCGGATGATGGCGGGGTCCTCGAGGACGTAGGCAGACGCGATCCCTGCATAAAGATTCAAACGCAGGCCGCCGAGAATGTGATCATGGTAGATCAGTGCCGATGCTTCCTGGCGGTTAGGATAGTTGTAGACAAACCCATTGTTCGGGATCGGGTCGGGCGATGGAGAGGTGTAATAGCCGTGGCCCTTGATCCCGTCGCTGGTCACCCAGGCATCCGGACCGCCGTCCAATTCCGGCGGAAGGAGGGCGCCATGCAGGTGAACAGCGGCCGGAACAGTCGGGTTAGCCGGTGGGGGGACCTCCGCATAGTTCTTCGAGCAGTCACTTCCGGGAGATGGAATCTCTCCCATCTGCGCCGCATGATGGCAGTCGCCGACCTCGTCGTTCAGCGGATCGGCCCAGTGCACGGTCTGATCAACGGAATATTTATACGCCAGCACTCCGGTATCGCGGGCATTTGGAAGGTCGTTCACAACCTTCAGTTGAGTTCCCATATTACGAATGGCCACGAGCACCGGACCGATGAAGCTGTCTCGCGTATAGGTCGGATCGGCTGAAGCCGGACATGTGGTGCCGTACACATATCCCCACGAGCGCGTATTGGCCGTCACGCCCGGCGTGCCAGGCGGCAGCACCTTGGCATCAAACTCACAAATATGGATCTCCGTCGGCCCGATGCCGCCAAAGGTCGCGATGCCGCTCGTCCCATCACCGCCGATATTGAGCAGCGGCAGCGGATGCGCAAACTGCGGGATCGTCTCGGCATCCAACGGGATCTGCGGACTCTTGGCCGCTGATACAGGAGAGACGACCGCCACCGCCACCGCCACCGCCACCGCCAATGCAGTGACCAGCGCGAGCCCCATTCTCTTTCCTTGTCCTAACATCTGGTCTTTGACATTCATCTCATTCATCCGACTCTGCCTCCGTCATTGGTAGATATCGGCGGGAGATCCGCCGCATCGAACACTACAGCCTCCAACATGGTTAAAGAATACTGCAGCCTTTTGCACAAATTCGGCGCGGCACACAACTCAACACAACAAAGTCGCGGCCCGACGCCCATTTAGTTAATAACAACTACCTCCTTTGCAGTCATGGAAAGCACGCACTGAAGATCACACGATAAGCACGCCTCGGCCCTCCTGGATTTCTCCTCGCGCCGGATATATCTCGTCGTGAAACTCCGTCTCTTCTGTGTGGTCGCACATAAATCCAGACACAAATTTGATTATTCTCCGCTGGACTGCAGTATCCTGCAATACGCATTATGGCGTATACGACCAGACCTTTTCTCTGCTCCGAAAGAGCGTGAGGAGTGAAGGGCAACCCCCTTTCGAAAACAACAAATCGCCTGAGAGGAATGTCGACATGGATATATCGCTGTTCGCGAGGAGACGATTGCAGGTGGTGTGAGAACACACTGAGAATAGTGGTGGGCTGTGGCATACCCGTGGCGCCACAGCCCACCAGTCAATCCGAACGCTCCCGTCAATACATCCTTGGACGGGCGTCAACGGGTCAGTCGAACTCACATTATGATACCTGGTCCTTCAACCTTTCCTCGACTCGTCTTGCCCCATCAGGTGCGGTTGGACCGCCACGCAACTGAGGCGTCACTCAACGGCTCGCCCTGCCGTCATCCCACGCTATTGGGTCGGCGGCAGCGCTGCACTGATCGCTGAAACGCCATCAACACCGCCAATCTTGCAGATTGGGTGAGAGAAGTCCGCCGCCACACTTGGTGACGCTACAATTGTCTGATAATTGATGTTATCAGGGCGTGTTGCGTCGGCACCAACTCCGGCTGTCACAAAGTCCATGTTCAAGGCGTGTCGGGTTCGCCAGGCGATGTTATGGTCAGCGCACGACGTGTCACCGCTGACGCCGATAGCGCCGACTAGTACGTGGGAAGAGTTGTACAGGGCCAAACCGCCGCCGAACACATTCACACCTCCCATCCTGCCGCCAACCAGGGGATCTTTCGACGTGCCGAATTTTGACGCCGAACCACTGTAGGCTTCTTCAGTGTCGACCGGGTTGCTGTGCTGCAAGCCGTACAGCGAACCACCGGGCTGCACAGCCGCCCATAGGTTTGCAGTGGACAGTGCAAGGCCCGGCAAGCTGAACGCATTGGCTGTATTCGCCTTCTGAGCGGAGATCACCCGGCTACCCGGCCATTGAGAACCGCGATCGGCGCCGGTGAAGGCAACCGCGCAAACGATGCCATCGCGGTTGACGATGGTGCCCCACATGTCGAGGTTAAATCCCCCGTTGCCTGCGGCACGGGCGGCCGCGAGGGCCTCCTGGAGGGCCGCATGGTTGGGCACTTGACTGCAGTCTTTGTTGGACGCGGCGTGGGCTGCGCCTCCGGACAGCATGATTGTACTGAGAAGCAGGCCGCTGATGGCGAACGTTGCGGACAAGGTCGTCTTGAGTCTTTTGCCGATCATCATGTTTCTCTCCCTATTCGTTGGTTAGAAGAAAATCTCAGACAATTTTCCCGACCCTTACGCGTTCGTTTCACGCCTTACGCCTGGTGCTGGCATCGCACCGCTGAAAGCTGATAGCAATTCAGTATGTCGTCTTCTGCTGTTTTACCTCCTTTCCATCAGGCTCTGCCCGATGCGCTCAGCGCCGCGGTGAAAAGAGTCCAGTCGCTCGGTTACGCTGGGCTAGCTCCTGCCCATCAAACGAAACCTCCTCCAGGCAAGCCATTGATGGTTTGCGATACGGCCCATCACGAGGTTGCTGTCGACTCCAATACCAGGTCATGGCGAGGACGCGCAGGACTGCGGCGGTGCGCGTGCGGACCCCGAGCTTGTGGTAGATATGCTCCAGGTGTCTCTGCACGGTCCGTGGACTTACGCCAAGGATGCACCCAATCTCGGTATTGGTCTTACCCCAAGCCACCTGATACAGCACCTCGGCTTCCCGCCGGCTAAGTTCGAGGCCATCGAGAGCCCCAGGCGGCAGCGTGATCGGCTGCGTCATGATCTGCTTCGCCTTCCTGTCAGCTACCATGAGGCGTTGATGCCGGTCGCCAGGCAGGTTGCCCTGCATTGGTTGGGACGACGAAACGGCAGAGGCGCCTCGAATGCCTCGCGTCAACCGCAAAATTAGGTTAGTGTAGTTCTGAGTCAGTGCCTCGGCAATACGCATTATGGCGTATATGATCTTGCTCTAGGCAACCGTCGCGGAGGATAGATCGCAGGAGGCGGTGTTGAGCAGGAAGGGCCGGGTACGATGGCTCTCGCCACGCGAGGGTGTTTGCGGCGTGGCTATGGCAGGGAAATGCGCAGAACAGCTTCCAGTTGCCGGGGTACGTGCAAGTCGATGCCGCGGCGGCGTATCACCGGCAGGTCAGCGGTCTTCGGCTAATCACACGCCTGAACCTCATCAACCTGTTCGACCAGCAATATTTTGAGTCCAGCAATACCACGGATTTCCTGACGCCCATCCCTCGTCTGGGCATCATTCTGGGTCCGCCATTGACCGTGATCGAGTCGATCCAGACACGTACTAGCCGCGTTCGGACTCTACGGTTCAGCGACGCAGGCGCGCCTTGAGCCACTCATACCCTTCTCGCCCGCTCAGGTAGAAGCCGATGGAAAAGGTCCCCCAGCTTACAAGCGACGCGAAAAGAGTAATGCTGAGCTTCATCGTATTGGAAAGTGGAAGAAACGGAATCGCAATATAGGCTGGGTAGACCAGGAAGCTTGCAGCAATGCAGGTGACGCCTGTGATGAATCGAACACGCCGGCCAGTACCGCTTGGTGGCACGACTAGACCATGAATGGCGGGCACACCGCGCTACGCACTATGACGTCAAACGGTTGGAATTAAAGATGAGCGAAAAGGCGAAAGATCCCGTCAGCTCTCACTGAGGCGGATCATCAGCTTCTGGCCCACCTGGAGCGTGGCCTGACGCCTAAGGTCATTCCATTGACGGAGATCATCAGGCGTCACATCGTGGGCTCTCGCGATCTCCCACAGGGTGTCGCCGCTTTTTACCCGGTGGTATGTGGCGGGGGCTGTGGAAGCCGATGTGCCCCGGCGAACCTCACGGCTGCTGCTCTTAGTAGCCTGCGCAACCGCATGGACTGCCTGCCCTGAGCGAAGCCGAAGGGCCCGCCCCGGTTTCAGCCTCGTCTGGCCCCTCAGATCGATATCGTTCCACCGTCGGAGTTCTTCAGGTGTCACAGCGTAGGCCCTGGCGATCCTAAAGAGCGTCTCGCCAGACTTGACAATGTGCACGGCAGAGCGGGTGGATGGAGTGGCCTCCGAGACCCGCGTTGCGCCAGGCCTGGAACTGTCAGATCGAGCAACAGTTATGGCCCGCCCCCTCGATGGTTGGGTCGGCGGCAATCGGAGCAGCTTCCCCACTTTCAGCCTGTCGCCAACCTTGACTCCATTGAGGCCGGCAAGCCCGGCGGCGGTCATCTGATGCTGTGACGCAATCGATCCCAGGCTTTCTCCCTTTTTCACCCGATGCCACCGGCCTTCCGCTCGAACCATCACACGGGACGAGATTCGCGGTAACTGATCCAGACCGGCCAAAAGGTTCGCTTTCGTGCCGGGCGGCAGGTAGATCTCGTGCCCGGTGGAGGTCACAGGAGTTACCCCTCGCATCAGGGCCGGATTGAGATCACGGATCAGCTCGGATGACACACCCGCCGCCTTCGCAATAGAACGCAGCTCAATGGCCCCTGGCACCGTCACCCGCTCTACCTCCCAGGGCTCCTCAACCGGTGCGGTAAAACCGTACCGATCAGGGTCCTGGGCAATGATGGTAACCGCCATAAAGGCCGGAACAAAGAGTTCGGTTTCTTTCGGAAGTTTTAACGACCAGAAATCAGTGGTTCCCTGCTGCTCGATCGCCCGCTGAATCCGATTCTCACCTGCGTTGTACGCGGCCAGCGCCAACGGCCACGAGTGGAACATCTCGTGCAGCTCTTTCAGGTAGGCGGCGGCCCCGCGGGTCGCCTTTTCCGGATCTCGCCGCTCATCAAGCCAGTAGTTCACCCTCATGCCATACCGATTCCCGGTCCCTTTGATGAACTGCCAAATCCCTGACGCCTTGGCCCTGGAGTAGGCGCGAGCGTTGAAAGCGCTTTCGACGTATGCCAGGTTCACGAGATCCTGCGGGAGGCCTTGCTCCCGAAAGATCTCTCGCATCATTGGCAGGTACCGCCCTGAACGCTCGAAGGCGCGGCTCATGACCCCCTGCTTGCGGGTTTGATAGTACTGGATGTACGCCTTGACTTGTTCGTTGAGCACGACCGGTACGTCAAAGTTGCTCACGTCAAGTTCAGGTATCGAAACAATCTCGCCGCCTGGAAGCGCCAAGCTCTGCGCTTCGTCAGGCACGACCAGGTCAGGAACCGCCTCCGTATCGGCTTCGTCCTCCTCTTCTTCCTGGTCGTTGGCCCGGTTCTCGACCGCGTGGCCGGACGAGGCGCCGGAAAGTGCCGCCTTCAGCAGAGCCGTTTCCTCGATGAGCTGGAGGCGAAGACTGCTTGGGGGCGCCGCCTTCGGATACTTCGATAGGATATTCATTGAGGCTTCCAGCGCTTCCTGGGCCCTGGTGCGGTCTCCCGCCGTCAATGCTTGCATCCCCCTGGAAGCATGGACCAACCCATTTTGCAGGGTTTCCTCGCCTTCGCTTGACGTTCGAAGTGCGCTGTCAAAGGCTGTGCTCTGGGGTTGGACGATCTGGGTGCCAGGGGGCAAAACGACAGCGGCTGTGAGCTGGCTATTAGAGGGGATCAATGGCTGTGGGGTTACAGCAAGGCCAGTATCGCGCGCCGAATCCTCGAAAGGTAAGGCAGAACCAGGAGCAGGGAGCGATACGCTCAACGAAATGGCGACCGCTACACCCAGGAGCTTTCTGGGGAACCGATGATCCATCTTGACCTCCTGTCAGGGTTGCTGGCCAAGGCTGGCAAGATTCAAGAAGCCGAGTCGATCCGTTCTTTCTGAAGGGCCCCTACGGTAGCGGGCAATTGCACAGTCTTATACCCTTCTTCGAACAGCTTGTCAAGCATTTCGATTGGAAGCAAGGGTCGTGCCAAGATCAACTCGGCACGAACAGGGGAAGGCTGGTTGCTGTGGCAAACGACCCCGTAGAGGCCTAGGACGTCTGCTGTAACGATTCGTCCATCCAAATAAGATAGTCGGGGGATCCTGCAACAATCGGTAACGCCACGACTTCCGGTACAGTGTAAGAGTGTAACCTTTTTACAACCTCAATAATAGAAGAGACCAGTTCGCGTCGGCTCTTCACCAGCATAAGCACCTCCTCCTGGTGTTCGATCACTCCCTGCCACCGGAACAAGGAACTCACGCCGGTCAAGATGTTCACGCAGGCCGCCAGCCGCGACTCGACCAACGTCTTACCGATCGTCTCCGCCTCCTGTTTTGAGCTTGCTGTAATCAGGACGACAATATACGGTGTCGGCTCCATTCCTTCTCCTCACACCAAGAGCGCAAACAGATCATTCCGCCCTAGAATCGTTATGGCACTAGGGCCACTCATGCATCATACCCCCCAACACCTCCTTTTCGCAAAAGGAGGACACGAGGATTTTGTCTGAAGCTGACGGCTGAACACTAATGACTACACGCTATTTAGCCTACGCGACATGGTGAGTCAAGAGATTTCCCAACCGGGCCGCACGAGGCGAGATGATATAAATCTAAAAGATTTTTTGCAGATATGGTTGACAACAATTTGCTAATGTACTATCTTTTCGTATGAGAATAGCGAAGGGCGGATTCACTCTCGGTTACATTGACGGTGACAACTTTATTAATAGGAGGGTAAGAGGTGCCAAAAGTTCTCGGTATTGATCTCGGAACAACCAATTCGGTGATGGCCATTATGGAGGCTGGGGATCCTGTAGTGGTTCCTAATGCCGAGGGTGGTCGGTTGACTCCTTCGGTCGTGGCCTTTTCGAAGGAGGGGGAGCGACTGGTCGGTCAGGTCGCCAAACGGCAGGCGACTACCAATCCCGAAAACACGATCTTTTCTATCAAGCGGTTCATGGGTCGGCGTCACGACGAGGTCAGCCAGGAGATCAAGCTGGTACCGTATAAGGTGGCTCGGGCCAGTAATGGTGATGCGTGCGTTGAGGTTAGGGGGAAGGGATATTCGCCGCCGGAGATCTCCGCCATGATCCTCCAGAAGATGAAGACGGATGCCGAGGCCTATCTCGGGGAGAAGATCACGCAGGCGGTGATCACTGTTCCCGCCTATTTTAACGACTCGCAGCGCCAGGCCACCAAAGATGCCGGCAAGATCGCCGGCCTCGAGGTGCTCCGAATCGTGAACGAGCCTACGGCGGCAGCGCTGGCCTACGGATTGGATAAGAAGAAGGACGAGAAGATCGCCGTCTACGACCTGGGAGGCGGGACATTCGACATTTCGATCCTGGAGCTGGGCGAAGGGGTCTTTGAAGTCAAATCCACGAACGGCGATACCCACCTGGGCGGCGACGACTTCGACGAGCGGATTATCTCGTGGCTGGTGGATGAGTTCAAGAAGGATCAGGGGATCGACCTGCGCAAGGACCGGATGGCGCTTCAGCGCCTGAAAGAGGCTGCGGAAAAGGCCAAATGCGAGCTCAGCACGGTGCTGGAGACCGAAATCAACCTGCCGTTCATCACGGCCGACGCCTCCGGTCCGAAACATCTGAGCATCAAGCTCACGCGGGCAAAGCTTGAGCAATTGGTTGAGGACCTGATTCAACGGTCTCTTGGGCCCTGCCGTCAGGCGCTCAAGGACGCCGGTCTCGATCCAGGCAACATCGATGAGGTTGTGTTGGTGGGCGGTCAGACCAGAATGCCGAAGGTCCAAGCGCTTGTGCGGGAACTCTTTGGGAAAGAGCCGCATAAGGGGGTCAATCCCGATGAGGTGGTTGCAGTCGGCGCAGCGATCCAGGCCGGTGTATTGGTCGGTGACGTCAAAGATGTGGTCCTCCTGGACGTGACACCGCTGTCGCTTGGAATCGAAACCTTGGGTGGGGTCATGACTCGGTTGATCGACCGGAATACCACCATCCCTACCCGCAAGAGCGAACTGTTTACGACGGCGGCCGATAGCCAGACCAGTGTAGAGATCCATGTCCTCCAGGGAGAGCGACAACTGGCCAGGGACAGCCGAACGCTGGGCCGTTTCCACCTGGTGGGAATCCCGTCAGCGCCGCGCGGCATTCCGCAAATCGAGGTCGCCTTCGACATCGACGCCAACGGGATTTTGAATGTCACCGCTAAAGATCTTGCTACCAGCAAGGAGCAGAAGATTACGATCACTGCCAGCTCCGGATTGACCAAGGATGAGATCGAACGAATGGTCAAGGATTCCGAGCGGTGCGCTGAGGACGATAAGACGCGGCGCGAGGAGATCGAGGTCCGAAACCAGCTCGACAGTATGTGCTATCAGACAGAGAAAATGCTGAGCGAGAATCGTGAAAAACTCCCGATCGCCGAGTTGGGCGCCCTGGAGACCGCCATCAACGCGGCTAAGGAGGCCTTGAAGGGCGAAGAGGCGGGAAAACAACGCGAGGCGCTTGATTCGCTGACCAAGGCCTCCCACCGGCTTGCTGAGCTGCTTTATCAGCAGGCCCAAAACAAACAGACTGACGCCGGTGGACAGGCTCACAGTGAGCCTTCACAGGGAGCGCCGGAGGGCGGAGTGGTCGATGCCGAGTTTGAGGACCTTGGCGGCAAAGGCGACAAGAAATAAGATGGGAAGCTATCGGCTGAGTACTGATTGCTGAACACTATTTTCGAAGGAAGGAGGTGACGTAGATGGCGATTGTTCGATGGGATCCGTTCCGCGACGTCACGACGCTTCAGGAGCGGATGAATCGCCTGTTCGATCAGGCGCTGTCCCGGACCCGTATGGATGACGAGGAGGGGCTGACGGCCTCCATGTGGTCACCCGCCGTGGATATCTTCGAGACCTCTGACAGCATCGTCATGAAGGCGGAACTGCCTGGGGTGAGTCGGGACAACATCGACATCCAGGTAGAGGACAATACCCTGACGCTCAAGGGCGAACGAAGGTTCGAACGGGAGGTGAAGGAGGAGAATTACCTCCGAATCGAACGCTCATATGGGGCGTTCCAGCGCGCCTTCAACTTGCCCACTGGCGTCCAACAGGACAAGATCAGGGCGGTGTTCAAGGACGGTGTGCTGGAGGTCACCATGCCGAAAGCGGAAGAGGCCAAGCCCAAGCAAGTCAAGATTGATGTGAAGTGACGGACAGTGGAAGGTTGTGTCCAATCGAGGAGCGCATGATCGCTTCGACGCATTGAAACCATTGTGGCGAGAGCGGGGGTTCACGGAAGGGGCTGGCGCTCCGCCTGAACCCCCATTTTCGTTGAGTCTGTTATTAGAAGAGCACGGGCCGAGGTCCTGATGGCAAGCATGAATAAGCGCGACTACTACGAGGTCCTTGGCGTCCGCAGGGGTGCAACAGATAAAGAGATCAAGCAGGCCTACCGGCGCCTGGCCAGGAAGCACCACCCTGACGTCAATCCCAACAACAAAGCGGCCGAGGCGAAGTTCAAAGAGATTACCGAAGCGCATGAAGTCTTGAGCGACCCGGCCAAGCGCCGGCAGTACGACCAGTTCGGGCATCAGCCATTCGGAGCAGGCCATGAGGCAACACAGCGGCCCGGAGGGGGCCAAGGCGGATTCGACTTTAGCCGGTTTGACCTCGGGGGCCCAGGCGGGATCGAAGATCTCTTCTCTGACCTTTTTAGCCGACGTGGGCAGGAGGCCCAGGCCGGACCATCAAAGGGCGAAGATCTTCATTACGCCATTGACCTCAAATTCGAAGATGCAGTTCGAGGTCTCTCCACTGAAATCAACCTTCAGCGGCATGTCCCTTGTCCCTCCTGCTTGGGCACGGGGGCGGGGACGGGAAC
>NSJM01000130.1 GCA_002634395.1 Candidatus Methylomirabilis sp. | reverse complement strand
GTCGAACGGCGAGCCGATTGTGGTGCGCGGGGCGATGAAGCCGATCGCTACACAATACGCCCCGCTGGCGTCGGTGGACCTCCTCACCAAAGAGCCGTTTCAGGCCAGTATCGAGCGATCGGACATCTGTGCGGTGCCTGCCGCCGGGGTTGTCGGGGAAGCGGCGGTGGCCTTTGAGTTGGCTCGAGCATTCATCGAAAAGTTCGGCGGCGACAGCCTGGAGGAGATAATGCGCAACTACCACGGGTATATGCAGTCGGTCCAGGAACGTTGAGATGCGTGGGCGCGGCTTACGGCGTCTCAACTCATATACGAATGGCAGCCGCATAGGGTTGGCGCAGGACATGAACGACAGGTTAGTCTGGTACCTACACCCTACACCCTACACCCTATACCCTGATCTCGGATGAAGATTGTCCTGACCGGGTTTATGGGAACAGGCAAGAGCGTCGTGGGCCGTCGTCTGGCCGAACGGCTTGCGCTACCGTTCATCGATCTGGACGATGTCATTGAAGCGTCGGCACACATGACGATTCCCGAGATTTTTGCGTCGGAAGGGGAATCCGGTTTCCGGCGCAGAGAACGGGAGATCATTACACGCATGGCGAATCGCAGCAGTTGCGTGCTGGCCACTGGCGGCGGCGCCGTACTCGATCCGGAGAATCTTCGAAACCTGAAGACCGGAGCGGTGTTGGTATGCCTGACAGCGGACCCCGCAGTCGTCCTGCATCGGCTGAAGGACGACGCCGGTCGCCCCCTGTTGCAGAGTCCGGACAGACTCACGAGAATCTGCGAGCTGCTGGAACAGCGAGCGGCCGCCTATGCGCAGGCCGATCTCACCATCGATACGAGTACGGCGGATGTCGAGAAGATTGTCGATCGAATCCTCGGCCATCTTGGTATCGACCGACAAACCCAATTGGCCCCTCTCCCTCTGGGAGAGGGTTAGGGTGAGGGTATACGTGACGGTCCTGTGTTGTGGAACTTCTGAGGCAAGGGGATGAACGCGCAGTGATGGACACCGCAGCCAGAGTCCCCGTGGCGCTCGGCAGCCGAAGTTACGAGATTGTGGTCGGCAGCGGACTGTTGAAACATGTAGGCGACCTGTGCGGCGACCTACTGCCGGGCAGGCGGGTCATGATCGTCACCAATCCCGCAGTCAACCGCCTATACGGGACCACAGTCTCGAACTCGCTCCGACGGGCCGGGTTTCAGGTGGCGACGACAGAGATCCCCGCAGGGGAACGGGCCAAGTCGTTGCGGCACGCGGCCGGCCTGTATCGAGCCTTTTTGGATAACCGGATGGACCGCCGCTCCGTCGTGGTTGCCCTTGGGGGAGGGGTGATCGGCGACCTGGCGGGGTATGCCGCGGCAACGTTCCTGCGAGGCGTTCCGTTGGTGCAGATCCCAACGACCCTCCTGGCCCAGGTTGACAGCAGCGTCGGCGGGAAGGTCGCGGTGAATCTACCGGAAGGGAAAAACCTGGTCGGCGCCTTCTACCAGCCGTCACTGGTCGTTGCTGATGTTCGTACGTTGCAGTCGCTGCCGCCACGACAGATGCGAGGCGGGCTGGCCGAGGTGGTCAAATACGGGATGATCGCCGATCGCGAGCTGTTCACGTATGTAGAAACGTACCTCGATGCGATCCTCCGGGCAGAGGAAGAGTCACTGACGTATCTCGTGACCCGGTCGTGCGCGATTAAGGCGCAGGTTGTCGAGGAGGATGAACGGGAAGAGGGGATGCGGGCGATTCTCAACTTCGGGCATACGGTGGGCCACGCCCTCGAGACCGGCGCCGGTTATCGGAAGCTGCTGCACGGCGAAGCGATTGCTGTCGGGATGGTGGTGGCAACAAAACTTTCCGTAGATCGCGGGCTGTGTGAGCAGAGAGATCTGGATCGACTGCGGACGCTGCTGATACGGATCGGGCTTCCGGTCGAAACGTCTCTGGACATGAAACGCCTCATGCGCACAATAGGTTATGATAAGAAAGTGAGAAATCGGATGATCTATGTGGTCTTGACCAAAGGGATTGGTCACGTCACGCTGGCCGAGATTTCCGATCTGGGCGAGCTGAGGGCGGCCGTCCGTACGACAAGGAGCACGTGAGATGGGCGAGCAAGCGGGCGGCTCCCGAAAGCGCATCCTGGTGCTGAACGGCCCCAACTTGAATCTGCTGGGCCGCCGGGAGCCCAACCATTACGGTCGAACGACGTTGAAGGAGATCGAGGAAGCGTTGCGATCGTATGCCGGCGCCCTGGGCGCCGAAATCCGATTCGTGCAATCCAATCACGAAGGCGAGTTGATCGACGCGATCCACGAGGCGATCGGATGGGCTGAGGCCATAATCGTCAACGCCGGCGGCTTGACCCATACCAGCGTCGGCCTGCGGGATGCGATCATTGCGGCGGCAATCCCGACGGTCGAAGTTCACCTGTCGAATATCTATCGCCGTGAACAGTTTCGCCATCGGTCATTGATCGCCGACGTGGCCGTCGGACAGATCACCGGGTTCGGCGCCCTCAGTTATCGGCTGGGGATAGAGGCGGCCCTGCACCTGATGGATAAAAAGGGATCGTGACATGAATGCTCAAGTATCGCTTACACATGGAGAAGACATATGATGATTTCCGGAGGAGATCTGCGGCCTGGGGTGAAGGTCGAATTAGATGGAAGCCCCTTCATTGTCACCGACTTTCAGTGGGTCAAGCCTGGCAAAGGCGGCGCCTTCATGCGCACCAAGCTGAAGAATATGAAGACCGGCGCCATCATCGACCGCACCTTCAGGACTGAGGAGAAGCTCCAGAAGGCGGAGGTGGAGGACCGAAAGGTGCAATTTCTCTACCACGACGGTGATGTCTACCACTTCATGGATACGGAGAGTTTCGATCAATTCACGATGGACGAGAAACAGCTCGGCGAGGCCAGTGGCTTCCTCAAGGAAGAGATGATCATCTCGGTTATGAGCCATCGCGGAGAGCCCATAGGCGTGGTGCTGCCGACCTTCGTTGAACTCAGGGTCACAGAGACCGAACCGGGGTTCCGTGGCGACACCACGTCCGGCGGCTCCAAGCCGGCGACACTCGAAACAGGTGCCACGATCCAGGTGCCGCTGTTCATTAACATCGGCGATCTCCTGCGCGTCGACACCCGCACCGGCGCCTACGTCGAGCGCGCCTGAGACCTGTGATCGCTCCGCAGGCGTGTCGCCTGTGCGTCATCACCGACCCTTCGTTAGCGCGCGGACTCAGCCACTTCGACATCGCGGCGCGAGCCATAGACGGCGGCGCGACGATGATCCAACTCCGGGACAAAGCCGCCGGACCCCGTCAGCTTCTGTCAGAGGCGCGCCGGATCACCCAACTGTGCCGGGAACGCGGCGTCCGCTTCATCGTCAACGATAGACTGGACTTGGCACTCGCGGCCGATGCCGACGGCGTTCACCTGGGACAGGACGACCTGCCGCCCGCGGCGGCCCGCGCAATCCTCGGCAGCGACAAGCTCCTGGGTGTATCCACTCACTCATTTGAGCAGGCTCTTGAGGCGGCAGAGCAGGGGGCCGATTATCTCGGCATCGGGCCGATCTTTGCAACAGGGACGAAAGCCACCGGGTACGAGCCCAGGGGCTGCGACATCATTAGACAACTCCGCGCTCGAATCGATCTGCCGCTGATCGCCATCGGCGGCATCACATTGGACAACGTCGCCGAGGTCATTCAGGCCGGCGCCGCCGGCGCCGCCGTCATCTCGGCTATTGTCGGCGCCGACGACATCGCCGCCGCGACCGCCGCCTTCGCCGCCGCCATCCGGCACGCCGCCCAACCCCGCCAATAGCCCCCCTTGTCATTGCAAGTACCCCATCCAGCGGTCGCTGACCCGCAGGTGGCAGAAACGTGGCCAGTTTCTGAGTAGGCGCGCAGCGATGGAAGCAATACCCCACGCATTGTTGGCGCACTCATGGGCATGAAAGTCAGACCGCTCGGTGCCAAATCCTCCCCTTTATAAAAAGGGGGTGTGGGGGGATTTTTCTGAGACTTTCTGGGCAATCTCACCGTTCTTGACTGTCACATCTTACTCTCGACTATAGGCTTTTTCTTGAACTCTTTCGAAACCTTTACTAGAGTTCCTCGCAATCATCAATTGCTCCGTCGCCTGAAATCTTGTGGCGAACATGCGCCTGCTGACACCTTGGTGGGCGAACTCAGTACGAAATCAGCGGTTGGGTCGTAGACGCTGCCTGGGCAGTATCTCGGCAATACCAGTCGGGAGAAGACCATGGATCCGGCGCAACTCGATTCGTTCAGGGTGGCCCGCTTCACGCTCACGCTTGAAGCCAGGGATCGGCTACGGCTCCCGGCCTACAAAGGCTCGGTCCTTCGCGGCGGCTTCGGCCACATCTTTCGGAAGGTCGCCTGCACAGTTCGCGGCGGCGAGTGTCCGCCCTGTATCCTGAAAGCGGCCTGTCCCTACGCCTACATCTTCGAAACCCCGCCGCCGTCCGATTCCGCAATCCTGCGCAAATACCCTCACGCCCCGCACCCGTTCGTCATGGAACCCCCAGACGACGCGACCACGATGTACGAACCCGGCGCGCAGCTTACCTTCGGTCTGGTCCTGATCGGCAAGGCGATCGACTACCTCCCGTACTTCATCTACGCCTTCGAAGAGCTGGGCCGCATAGGCATCGGGCGCGATCGCGGCACATTTCGCCTGACAGAGGCG
>NSJM01000129.1 GCA_002634395.1 Candidatus Methylomirabilis sp. | reverse complement strand
GCACATTACACCCCATCCCTCCCCCTCGGAGGGAGGAGGGATGGGGTGTAATGTGCAGGGCGCGGGGTTCAACGATGGGTGTGGGGACTGCCGCGTCTGCCGCAACATCGCCAACGGACTACATCCGGACGTACAGGTGATCGAGCCGGACGGTGCAACAGTAAAGATTGAACAAATCCGGACCCTTGAGGCCGATGCGGCTCTGGTTCCATACGAGGCAAAGTGGAAGATATTTATCCTCGATAGGGCGGAGAGGATGACGGAGCAGGCCGCCAATGCCCTCCTGAAGACATTGGAAGAACCGGCGAGAGGGACCGTGTTCATTCTCCTGGCTAGTACGGTGTCTGCTCTGCTCCCCACGATTGTCTCTCGATGCCAAGCCGTCACTTTCTCCCCGCTTCCGAATGGGCAGATCGAGGCCCTTTTGATCGAGAAGGGGATAGCGCCGTCGCGGGCACGGCTGATCGCCTCTTTGAGCCGGGGTAGTATCGAGCGTGCCCTTAGTCCCGAGGTGGCGTCTCTGCCGGCAGCGAGGGATCTGTTGCTGGAAGGGCTTCGGCAAGGGTTTCAGGATGGACCCGCCGCTCTCGTTGAACTGGCCGAGAAGCTGGCGAAAGATCGGGAAAAGCTTCAACAACATTTGGAGGTTCTAGCGGCCTGGCTGCGCGATCTTATGGTTGTGAAGGCATCCGGGCGGAGGGATTGGCTTGTGAACGACGATCGCGGTGAGGAGGTCGCCCGTCGGGCGGAGGGTCTAACTTTGGAGGCGATCCTGGACGGACTTCGCACGGTCCACGCCATGATGGACAACCTTGCCCGCAACGCGAATCCGCGCCTGGCGCTGGAGGATCTGTTGCTTCGGCTGCGCGAGGCGATCCCATCCGGCCTGTTACCGGTGTCCGCATGAAAACGGCGCGCATCAGCCTGGGAGAGACCGAATACCAGGAACAACACTATGATCCGCGTGGGCTGAACGTGCAGCCTGGCGATCAGGTAGTGGTCGAGACCAAGTGGGGACAGGGGTTGGCCAGGGTGTTTGCCACCTTTCCGGTGTTTCCCGATCACAAAGCCACAGGACCACTTCCGGCTGTTCTTCGTTTGGCAACGACGCGAGATCGCGCGAATGAGGAACGGGTCAGACGCCTGGAATCAGATGGGAAAGCTTTCTGCTTGCGGAAGATTACGGAACGCAAGCTACTGATGAAACTGGTGGATGTCAAGGCGAGCTTCGACCGGAGCAGGGTCACCTTCTATTTCTATGCTGACGAGCGAATCGATTTCCGCGAGTTGGTGAAGGAGCTGGCCCAGCAACTCCACACCCGTATCGAGATGCGGCAGATCCGGGCCAGAGATGTGGCCAGCAAGTTGGGCTGTGTCGGCCCGTGCGGCCGGGAACTTTGCTGCAAGACCTTTCTGAAGGAGTATGAGCCGATCTCGGTCCGGATGGCCAAAGACCAGGGTCTCCCCCTAAATCCTGGCAAGCTGGCAGGGATGTGTGGACGGCTGAAGTGCTGTCTTCGTTACGAGCACTCAATGTACGAAGAGATGAAGCGGCGCTTGCCCAAGGTTGGTTCCCCGGTCGAGGTGCCTGAGGGGGTGGGGATTGTGAAGGCGAGGAATATCCTGGCTGAATCGATAGTGGTTGAACTGGAAGACAGCCGGCAGATCACTGCGAAGGCGGCCGACCTGATTCATATCGGCCCTCCCCTCGACGATCAGTCGCCCAGGAGCGGTTGCGGGGGCGGAGGCTGCAGCAGTGGCGGCTACGGGGCTGGTCCTGCCGCCGGATCACGATAAAACTCATGAGTAACGAGACCTTCTACCTGACCACCCCGATCTACTATGTCAACGCCACCCCGCATCTGGGACACGCCTACACCACTATCCTGGTCGATACGATGACCCGCTTCCAGAGACGTCGGCTGGAACCTGAGCACGTCTACTTCCTGACCGGTACGGATGAGCACGGCGATAAGATCGTCCAGGCGGCCGCGCAGGCCGGCGAGAGCCCGCAAGCCTATACCGATCGAATCAGCGGCATCTTTCAGGAGACATGGAAGCGGCTGGGGCTTACGCCGAACCAGTTTATTCGCACGACCAGTGAACCTCACAAGCGCGCCGTACAGCGGTTTCTGCAGCAGATCTACGATGCCGGGGATATCTATTTCGGAGAGTACGGCGGCCAGTACTGCTTTGGTTGTGAACGGTTCTACACCGAGAAGGAACTTCAGGACGGCCGATGCCCCGATCATCAGACGACCCCGACCTTTATCAAGGAGCAGAACTACTTCTTCCGGATGGGGAAGTACCAGGATTGGCTGATCGACCACATCCATTGCCATCCCGACTTCATCCGACCGGAGCGCTTCAGGAACGAGGTCCTCTCCTTTCTGAAGGACCCGCTGGAGGATCTCTGTATCTCACGGCCTCGGACTCGCCTTGAGTGGGGGATCCCGCTCCCCTTTGACGACCAGTATGTCACCTATGTCTGGTTCGATGCCCTCATTAACTACATTTCGGCCCTGGGCTGGCCCGATGGCGAGGCGTTCCGACGTTTCTGGCCAAACGCCCAGCATCTGATCGCCAAGGATATCCTGAAACCGCACGCAATCTACTGGCCGATCATGCTGAAGGCGGCCGGACTGCTGCCGTATCGCCACCTGAACGTCCACGGCTACTGGAAGATCGAAGAGGCCAAGATGTCCAAGAGCCGGGGCTCGGTCGTCCGCCCGCTCGATCTGGCCGATAAATACGGCGTCGAAGCCTTCCGCTACTTTGTGCTGCGAGAGATGACGTTCGGCTTAGATGCGAGCTTTAGTGAGGAGGCGCTCGTAGCCCGACTGAACGCGGATCTGGCCAATGATCTGGGGAATCTCTATAGCCGTGTCCTGAAGCTGATCCAACGGTACTACGACGGCAGGATTTCCGAATTGCCCGGTGAAGGAGGACTGGTTGATCCTACGCGGGTTGCGATCGCGGAAGTAACAGCCGCCACGGAACGGTTTGCGTTCAGCGAGGCGCTGGCGGCCATCTGGAACCTGGTTTCGGCTACGAACAAATACCTGGTCACCAACGAACCGTGGAAGCAGGATCCAGGTGATGTCCGCACGAAGGCGGTCCTGTTCAGCGCAGCCGAGACCCTCCGCGCGATCGCTGTTCTCCTGTGGCCGTTTCTTCCCCAGACCGCAGAACGGATGTTTCGGGGTCTGGGTATCTCAGAACCGATCACATCGATTCGCATTGAGGAGGCGTTTTCATCGCCCCAGCATCTCGGACCACGACAGTGGCGAGTCGGCGAGGTGGAGCCCCTCTTCCCCCGTATCGAGGCGGCTACCGCAAAGCCAGTACCAGTCAAAACGGAACCGACTGCCGCTCAAGAGTCTGTGGCCGATCTGATCGCCATCGAGGAGTTCCGGCGCATCGATCTGCGCGTCGCGGAGGTGATTGAGGCGGCCGCGATCCCCGGCTCGAAGAAGCTGGTCAAACTGCGGGTGAGGCTTCAGGACGAGGAGCGGACCGTCGTAGCCGGCCTGAAGGAGCACTATCCGCCGGAAAGCTGGGAAGGGAAGCGCATTATCCTGGTGGCGAACCTGAAGCCCACCAAGCTGATGGGGATCGCGTCTCAGGGGATGGTGCTGGCTGCCGAAGATGAGTCAGGTCGAATTGTGCTGCTCACACCGGAGGCGCCGATCGCCTCTGGGGCCAAGGTCCGCTAGTGTGCATCCGATGAAGTCTCTCCACAATTGCGTACGCGCTGTGGCGGCCCGAGAAACGAGTATAGCAAGGCGCGGTTTACGGGTCCGACCGAGGCGTGCGTTGTCTGGTACGTCGCAGGGAGTATCCGGGAGTCGGTAACGCCGCTAAGCGAAGTTTATCTGGACGCCATGTTTATCGATACGCATAGCCACATCCAGATGCGGGAGTTCGAGTCCGACAGAGCCGCGGCGCTCACGCGGGCCGAGGCTGCAGGGATCGGTCTGATGCTCGCGGTCGGGTATCACCTTGAGGCGAGCCGTTTGGCGGTAGAGGCCGCACAACGCTACCCGCAGGTCTACGCCAGTGTCGGCATCCATCCCCACGATGCCAAACAGTTCGATGATGCGGCTGACGAGACCCTTCGTGCCTTTGCCAAGCAGCCCAAGGTGGTGGCCATCGGCGAGGCCGGCCTTGACTTCTTTCGCGATCGCTCCCCTCGTGCTGTGCAGGTCGAGGTGTTTCGCCGTCAGATCCGCCTAGCCAGGGAACTCGACCTGCCGCTCATTGTCCATGATCGTGATGCGCATCACGAGACAATGCAGATTCTGGAGGCAGAAAGGGCCGAGCGCGTGGTCCTGCACTGCTTCTCCGGGGATCTCACCATGGCTGAAGAGGCTTGGCGGAGAGGCTACTACGTCTCCATCGCCGGTCCGGTGACCTATCCCAAGAACGAGGCTCTCCGCGAGGTCGTGCGGAAGGCCAAAACGGATCGCCTCCTCTTAGAGACCGACTGCCCCTATCTCCCGCCCCAAGCGTTCCGAGGCCAACGGAACGAGCCGGCCCATCTCCTGCACACGGCGCAAGAGATCGCCAACCTTCTTGATATGCCGCTCACCGAGCTTGGTCACCTCACCACCGAAAACGTCCACCGCCTGTTCCGACTCCCTCCATTGGAATGAGTGCCGACTCTCCTCTAACGTTTCTTGAGTCTTCCCTCAATTGAGCGGGTAAAAATCAGGTAATAAATTG
>NSJM01000128.1 GCA_002634395.1 Candidatus Methylomirabilis sp. | reverse complement strand
TGGGTGTACAGGACGCCATCACTTTCGCGGCTGAGCGTAGAGCCGACCACGTTACAGATCGCGAGGGACTTACAGCCGCGGCGACGGGCCTCGCGCAAGGAGACCAGGGTATCCAGCGTTTCACCGGACTGACTGATTGTCACGATCAGCGTCCGTTCATTCAGGATCGGATTTCGGTACCGGAACTCGGAGCCGTAGTCCACCTCGATCGGAATACGCGCCAGATCCTCGATGAGGAATTTACCGACTAGCCCGGCGTGCCAGGAGGTCCCGCAGGCGACGAGGACGATCCGATCGATCATCGGCAGCATGCTGTGGAGCGACTCCAGCCCTTCAAGGTAGATGCGACCGCTCTCCAACGAGAAGCAACCATGAATGGTGTCGCGGATCGCTCTGGGCTGCTCATAGATCTCCTTCAGCATGAAGTGCTTGTATCCGCTCTTCTCGGCCATGATGGGGGTCCAGAGGATCTTCTGGACCTTCTTCTCCACCGGCTCTCCGGTCAAGGTGATGACGTTGACACCGTCATGGGAGAGGACGACCACCTCTTCGTCGTCAAGAAACAGGACGTCACTGGTGTGGGAGAGAATGGCGGGGACATCGGAAGCGATGAAGAACTCTCCGTCACCAAGCCCGACCACCAGTGGGCTGCCATTCCTGGCTGCTACCAGTCTGTGTGGATCGCCCCGCCAGAGGATTCCAATGGCGTAGGTTCCAATAATGCGGGTCAGAGCCCGGCGCACGGCAATCTCTAAGTCTCCCGTTGCCTGAAGTTGCTGCTCGATCAGGTGGGCGATGACCTCGGTATCGGTATCCGACTTGAAGTGGTGCCCTTCCTGTTGAAGTGTCTCTTTCAGGGTCAGGTAGTTCTCGATAATGCCGTTGTGGACGACAACGAGATCGCCGGTGCAGTCGCTGTGAGGATGAGCGTTCTCTTCGGTGGGCCGTCCGTGGGTGGCCCAGCGCGTATGGCCGAGACCGACTTCTCCGGAGAGATCGCGACCCCACAAAGCATTTTCCAGCTCCTTGATCTTACCCACGCTGCGATACAGGGCGATACGATCCTGTTGGAGGATAGCCAGGCCGGCCGAATCGTAGCCCCGATACTCCAGCCGCTTGAGTCCCTCCAGAAGGACCGGGACGACCTTCTTGTGTCCGACATACCCCACGATCCCGCACATCGCTCTACTCCTTCTGCCGTTTAGATCGAAATGTCGCAGCGAAGCCGGTTTTATTGATCTGCCGCGCCCGGCCGAACGCCAACGCATCGGCCGGCACGTCCTTGGTGATGGTCGATCCGGCGGCGATGATAGCGCCGCGACCTACTGAGACCGGCGCCACGAGGCTCGCGTTACTACCCACAAACACGTCATCTTCGATGACGGTCTGGTGTTTGGTGGCGCCGTCATAGTTGCAGGTAATCGTCCCGGCGCCGATGTTCACCCGTTCCCCGATGTTGGTATCGCCGATGTACGTGAGGTGCGGGACCTTGGACCCTTCTCCGACGACCGACTTCTTGACCTCCACGAAGTTTCCAACCTTGGCCCGTTGCCGAAGCTGAGTGTGGGGCCTTAAATGCGCGTAGGGCCCGACCTGGCACCCATCTCCAATCTGGCTCTCCTGAATGATGCACCCATCCAGAATAACGGTGCCATCGCCCACTGTCGCATTGCGGATCCGGCAGCCTGAGTGGATCGTAGTTCCGTCTCCGATCACGGTCTGTCCTTCGAGGGTGACGTTGGGATAGAGGATCGAATCGGAACCGATCCTGACGGACGGGCCGACATAGGTACGTTCGGGGTCGAGGAGGGTGACCCCCTCGGTGAGCAACTGCAGGGCGGCCTTTCGCCAAAGAAGGCGATGGATCTCAGCCAGCTCGGTGCGGGTGTTCACCCCTCGCACCTCGTCGGGATCGAGCGCTTGGCAAGCCTGCACGCCCCCGTCGCGATTCCGCAGCAGCGCGATGGCGTCTGGGAGATAGAGTTCGCCCTTGACAGCAGAAGGACGGATCGTCTGGAGGGCATCGAAGAGCGCACGCGCGGAAAAGCAGTAGACTCCGGCGTTGATTTCATGGAGTTGCCGCTCCTGTGGTGTGGCCTCCAACTCCTCAACGATTCGCAGGAGTTCCCCTGTCGTGGATCGTACTATCCGTCCGTAGCCGGTTGGCTCCGCCACCTCAGCAGTGAGCACGGTGGCCAGCGCGCCGGCCTCACGATGCGCTCGCAGGAGGCTGTCGAGGGTTGCTGAGGTGAGGAGCGGCGTGTCCCCGGATACGACCAACAAATCGCCATCGAAGCCGACGAGGGCCTCCTGGGCTTGCAGCAGGGCGTGAGCCGTTCCTTGCTGATTTAGTTGGGACACGAATTCGACGGCCTCGCCCGCCAGCGCCTCTCTCACTCTATCGGCCTGGTAGCCGACGATTACCAATGTTCGCTTCGCCAGGAAAGGGCGGCACGCTTCGACGACGTAGGCGATCATCGGCAGACCGGCCACCGGGTGTACCACCTTCGGTAGCTTCGAGCGCATCCTGGTCCCCTGGCCGGCAGCCAGGATGACTGCGCAGAGATCGTTCACGTGCTGATACACCTCCTCAGGCTATGGGTTCTAATCTTCACGATGCTACCACACCTTCCAATAGCTGCAAAGTTGTCTCACGTTCGTACTCCCCCTATACCCCGAGCGCGCGCAGTGCCGCCGAGATGACGAAAAGAGAACCGGTGACGACAACGGTATCCTCCGGATCGGTGACTGCCTTGGCCAGCGCGATCGCCTTGGCTACGTCTTCCAGGATCTCGATCTTTGGACAAAATCGTTCGGCCTCCAATAGACGGTGCGGATCGGCGGCACGCTCGCTCTCCGGACGCGTGAGGATCACTCGCTTTGCCAGTGGCGCCAACTCTTGCAGCATCGCGATCCAGTTCTTGTCTTGCAGTACGCCGAACACCAGGGTCAAGCGACCGGAAAACCGGTGCTCCTCAAGAAAAGCCCGCAGTGCAACTGCACCGGCCGGGTTGTGCGCGCCATCTAAAATCACAAAGGGCCGGCCCGGAAAAAGCTGGAGACGGCCAGGCCATCGTGCTCGGCAGAGCCCTTCGCGGATTGAACTCTCCGGAATGGTGGCGCCGGCGATTCGGAGGAGCCTGGCTGCCGCAAGGGCGGTGACCGCATTGCCGACTTGATGCCGGCCGAGCAGAGGGATGTCGAAGGTTTCAGTGGGCTGCCTCTTTTCGCCCACGCTGAATCGCTGACCAGAGAGATCTGACCGGTAAATCCGCCAGTTGTATGAGGCGTGGACATCAAGGAGGGTGGCGCCCCGCTTTTGGCATGTGTCGGAAATGACGGCCAGAGCTTCTGGGGCATCGATGGCAGTGACGACCCGCGTTCCCTCCTTGATGATTCCTGCCTTCTCCGCAGCGATCGCCCCCAGCGTCTTTCCCAGATACTCCTCGTGCTCCAAGGCGATATTGGTGATAACCGCCACCTGGGGGTCAAGCACATTGGTTGCATCGAATCGACCTCCCATCCCCACTTCTACAACTGCGTAGTCCACCTGACTGCGAATGAAGTGCATGAAGGCAAGGACGGTTGCGACTTCAAAAAACGTTGGGTGCATAGGGGTGTTGCTTGCTGCGCCCGGTGCGGGGAAGAGATCGGCGATGACATGACGAAGTTCATTGGTGAGGGCGGCGACGTCTGTCTCCGCAATGGCTTGGCCGTCCACCTGGATTCGCTCCGTAAACTCCAGAAGATGCGGAGAGGTATAAAGCCCAACTCGATAGTCGGCGGCTTGAAGGATCGAAGACAGAAATGCGGCGGTGGACCCTTTACCGTTGGTCCCGCCGATCAGGATGGATGGAAACCGGCGGTGCGGATCGCCAACCGCCTCAAGCAGTCGTTGAATGTTTTCGAGACCCAGCTTCACGCCGTAACGCTGGAGCCCGTAGAGATAGGCAATCGCCTGGGAATAGGTCATGCGTTCCTGCGCTGGACGATTCCCTTCAGTGACCTACCAGAGCGGGGAGTCTGGATAACGCCGGGCCAGCCAGCGGTCACATCCAAGTGAACGACCTGATCGGGTGAGGAAGACCACCAACAGACCGGCGATAAACGCCTGGTCCGAGGTGGTGGCCGGCGACCCGCCCCCCTTGGCCAGATAGAAGTTGAGTGTCATCAAGATCCCCATGAGTGCAGCCGGACGCGTCAAGAGCCCAAGTAGGAGTGCCAGGCCGCCCAGGATCATCCCCCAGGTGACCAGCCAGGCAAAGAGCTGATAATGGGGAATCGCCATATCGGTCAGGAACGGTTTGTACCAGTCAAACGCACCGGAGGTCTTGGTTGTAAGCCACTTCTCCAGTGCGTCTGAACCGGTAAAACCGCTGGTCAACTTTCCGAAGCCATCCTGGAAGAAATAGTAGCCAAAAAAGATGCGCAGAAGCGCGACCTGCCAGAGCTTTGTTTCTGTCTGCCAGTTGCCCTTCGGCTTGGTCACCGATGCTCCCTATGCGCTCCCATGCCGCAGCTTCTCGACCTCGAAGATCCTGATGCTATCCTCCTCGCGGATTGAGAGGAGTTTCAGGTCGACGCCGACCAGTAACGATTCGAAGATCGCGATCGCAAACTGGAATCGCTCGGCGTCAAACGCGAGTTCCACCCGCTCACCGGGCTGAAGCTCCTCAGCATGAAATCGAAAGATACCCTTTAAGTAGGTGATGATATCCGCGCTACACGTGGGAGCCCGGACAACAATGCGC
>NSJM01000127.1 GCA_002634395.1 Candidatus Methylomirabilis sp. | reverse complement strand
ATTGGTCCGCTGGCCGTTGAAGTCGATGAGCGTGTTCCCCTGGTACCAGTGGTAGGAGAGGCGGAAGACGCTGTTCGCCCCCCAGGTGAGCGAGCCGGTGTTGGTCACGGTAACGGGGACGGTCGTGGAGGCGCCCGCAGTTATGCTAAATCCTACTGCTTGATATGTGGCCCCATACTGGGGCTCCTGTTGGCTAGCCAAAGGCGCCAAAACCCCTAATGCTGCGAACGCAGTCCCACTAGTTCCGGGTGTGGGCGACGGCGCCTCAGCGGTACCGGCGGCGTACACCTGACCGAACCGGTCGAGAAGGTAGGCCCCTTGCCCGTCGGGTGTCAATTCGAGCTTAATCATGTCGGGGCTGCCAAGGGGAAGCGGAGCTGGGGTCAGCACAGGCGCCGTACCGAAGGGGTATAAGAAGCCATAAGTGTCCATCACGTAGCCCCCCGTCTCGGATGGCAAGAGCGTTAGGTCCTTCGCCGTTCCAGTGTGGGCCAGTGTTACGGCACTGAAGGCTGGAGGTGAGGCGCCCTGGGGAATCTCAAGGAGGTCGCCATATTTAGTTAGGATATAGGCTCCGTGGGCACTTCGCGTCACCTGAAGTGCCACGGCGTCCGGGTTGTTCAATATGCGCGGCTGAAGCAGGAGCGTCGGCGAATCCGTGCTTAAAAATACTCCGCCATAAGCGTCGAGGAGGTATGCGCCTGAGCCATCTGGTGCGAGCGCGAGGTCCACGACATCGTTCTCCCCGCCGGGACAGGTGCGGCAGGACGTAAGGGCGGCCACACTCCCTCCCCATACGATTGTTCCTTGCCGATTGACGAGGTAGAAGCCGGTCCCATCACGGTTGAACGCCACGGCGACGGCCGTCCCGCCAAATGAGCCCTGCGGATATGCTGTCGTCAGCGGTTGGGAGAGCCCCCCATGATAGACGTTTCCCGCTTGATCGAATGTGTAGAGCCGATATTGCTGACCTACTTGGATATCTTTCCAAGTCGCGGCGCCGAAGCGACCAGGGGGTCCGGTCAGGCGCCACTCGGTGTGGTAGGCGCTCTTTGCGAATGGGGCCTGGCCGGCGATGGTGAACGTGGCCGTCCCGCCCGGGGCCACATTCGAGGCGAGTGAGTAAGCGTTCTGGCTGGCAAAGGGATCTTGTCCATTTGCGGAGACCAACTGCACCCCTCCACTCGTCCAAGTCGATGTTCCAGTGTTCCGGAATGTGAGCGTGAAGGTCGTCGCCTGCCCCGTCGCGAGCGGCGCGACAGGGAAGGTGGCGCTTACGACCGCCGCGTCATAGGCAGGAGTGGGCCTCACCAGGCCGGTGCGCTGCGGGTTTCTCCGGACCTGCGGCCACGGGGTGAGCCATGGCGTTGAGCCTGTCGGATGGCTACCGGGCAACCAGACGTACACGATCGCGTCGGTCGCCGAAGGCCATGGCCCTCCCGAGGCCACCACGAGGTCAACGACGCCGTTGTTGTCGAGGTCGGTCACGACTGCGGAGTTGAGGAGCGCGTAAGGTGTGGCGTACTGCGGCTTCCCCGACCCTGGCCCCCCGGTGAGCTGTACTCCGGTCCGACTGAAAACGGCCACCTCGCTGTTGACGGCGATGAGGATCTCCACTAGCCCGTCGCCGTCGAGATCAGCGACGACAGGCGAGGTCCCCATGAGGTAGCTCTGCCCGTCCCCAGCGATCACCTTTGTCGAGAAGAGCTGAGCCCCTGTCCCCTTGAAGGCGTAGAGCTGCAGATAGCCGCCGGTCGGGCTATTATCCGGGACCGTGGCACCGACGACCACATCGAGGAGCCCGTCGCCATCGAGGTCGGCCAGGGCTGGGGAGGAGCGGACAGTTCCGGCAACCGCGACCGGCCAGCCCGCAACTGGGATCCCGTCGGCGTACCAAGCGTGGACGTTCCGGCCCCCGCCTGGATAGTAGTTGTCGCCGGTACCGATGATGATCTCTGGAACGCCGTCGCCGTCGATGTCACCGATGGCAGGAGAGGACTGGAAGACCTGGTCGATACAATTCGGCCAACCAGGGAAGAGGGAACCATCAGGCCGGAACACGTACAGTACTCCGCCGTTCGGAGTGGTATAGTTGAATGGGTCGCACTCCGTCAGATCGTTGGTCGGATTATTTTCTTGGTGGGCGGTAGAGGCGATGACGATCTCGAGCTTGCCATCGTCGTCCAGGTCGGCCAAGGCCGCAGAGGACCAGATATCGTCTCGGACAAAACGCGGCCAGCCTGGCTGTATGGTGCCGTCAGCCCGAATCACATATATCCGACTATCGAGCGAGCCGATTACAATCTCCAGCTTCCCGTCGCCGTCCACGTCCCCGATTGCCGGAGCGGAGAAAAAGCCGTCCGAGACGCCATCGTTAGCGAAATCGAAGGTTGGGAAGTCTTGCTGCCACAGCCGGTTCCCATCGCGGCGGAAGGCCACTATGCCCCCCGGCTTTGTCGGGTCATAAGGGCTCCCGTAGCCAAGGACAATGTCGAGGAAGCCGTCGCCGTCGAGGTCGGCGAGGGCCGGCGAGGAACTAATCTCGCCAGGGAGGGTCTGCGGCCATCCAGCTCGTACCGTACCGTCCGCCTTCAGGGCATACACTTGGCGCCCCCCCGCACCGCCATTTGGAGCGGCCGAGGTCGCGATGATGATATTCTTTTGGCCTGTCTGATCGAGATCGCCTACGGCTGGGGCGCTCTCGCGGACGAACCGTGCTCCGGTGAGGGTCTTCGGGAAACCAGTGCGGAGGGTGGTGGAAAGTGCCGCTGACGCCGAGGTCGGATAGAGTATGACAATGGAAAGGAGGGCTACAAAAAACCGCAACATGACTCTTGGCAATTGATGAGGAGTCTTCGTTTTGAGGTGGAGCATCAGCGTTGCCTCCGTTCGATAGTAGGTGCACTTTGGAGCAAGGTTAGAGACAGGGCTACGATGCTTTTTGAATTGCAATAACTGTGCCACGTAGTTAGGTTTAGCAGATATGTATGAAATGTGTGAGATCTTGCTCAAAAGTGGAGAATACTATCGTGGAACCATGCGTAGAACAACTGAGTTGGAGTCAAGCCTATGGAGCAATTACTCTCTATCTACCACCTATCGAGATGCCTCGCGAAATCTGGTAAGCCCATGTGCTTACCCTTACCTATCAGACGATTCAATTTCCCTGGTTCTCTTGAGGCATTCGTGTGAATTCAGTGACTGGGAGCGGCAGCGTCACTGCTGTCACATGACAAAAAGTGTCACTTCGAGGACAAATATTAACCAGAATCACCGGAGTCCCTCAGCAGGTTTAAATATGAAGTCAGGTTCGTTCAGCCACAATTACAACGTCACTGCCGCGCTGAAGCATAATCGATTCGAGCGCCTCCTCTCTGGAGAGCAACCTTCTTTTTCCAATCCTGAGAGTCTTACACAGACGTGCCACCGCGTGGAGCGGTTGCCGAAGGCCGCGCTTACGCGCAACGACAAAAAACCAGCGTGGCAGAACGCTGACGTTGAGCTGCCGTGGCCACGATCGGATTACGTTATCCGGCACGCCGTAAGAATTGTATGGAAACAGATTAATCTTGGCGAAGTCCGCCGCTTCCAACGCCTCACGGTACTGCAAGAGATTCGGGCGACGCTCGGCAATACTGTAGGCAATCTCCTCCGCGCAGTCCCGACGCAACACTTCCTTCTCGTCCTCATGGACTCCTATGCAGGGCTCATTGATCGCGAGCAGCTTTCCTCCTCGTTTCAGAACCCGCGCGATTTCAGAGACCAGCACCCTGACATCGCTTGTGTGGTGAATAGAGCCACATGAAAAAACGATATCAAATGCTGCCAACTTGAATGGCATACGTTCGTGATCCCCAATGACAGCCTCGTAATAAGTGCCAGCCTCCTTCATTAACGCTTGAGAACGACCTAACCCGATCTGATCGTCAGCCACAACATCTATCGCGACACTCCGGCAACCTCGAAGAGAAAAATGCTTCGCGGCCCAGCCGCGCCCTGCACCCAGATCGAGGATGACTTGTCCTGCACGTGGATTGAGGAGCTCAAGCGCGATGTCGAACATCTTCGCCACCTTCACCCAAGGCTCTTCACTGAAATACGGAAGGCGAAAATCGATATCGACGTTGGTTTGATCATAGATGCCTTTGTCCTTGTGCTGATTGACCCAACCTTCGGCCTCCCGAACACAGGAGAGCCAACGCCCATCTTCTCGATGAATGAACGGCATACCATTGCGCACGGGGTATCGCGCCGAACAGCCGGCACAGCGAAGCCACCCTTCCTTCAACTGATCGCATGTGGTCCCCTGATTGTCAAACGCAAGGTTTCCCCCACAGTTTATACATCGAAGCAGTTCGAGCAGGCTCTCGCGCACGGCTGACTTCTCGCTCCCTCTACCCCTCAGCGATGGGTCGAACTCGATATTGGGGAAAGCAACGCATGGGGCTAATGCTGATGACCAAGGTGTCTAGCCTCGCGTTGAATCTTACTACACCAAATCCATGACGCTGTATACCTCTTTCTAACGGCACCTTCTGCGCTCGAATCGTCACGACCGCCGGACCATTGCGTGGGACCAGGGGCCCCCGGCTTACGCGATCAGTAGTTATGATTTTCTTGTCGGGCTACTTGAACTGACAGGTCTTTCGAAGCTGCGGTGGGCCTCACTGCACCGTGACGGTCACATCCCCGGTCGCCACGCCCTGCCAGGAGAACCAGGTCACCCCGTCCTGGACCATGTCCCACTTCAGCGTGTAGGTGCCGGGCGTCGTGGGGGCCTGGACCGTC
>NSJM01000126.1 GCA_002634395.1 Candidatus Methylomirabilis sp. | reverse complement strand
ACCGCCTCTTTCAAGAAGAGGTCCTGGAGTTCTTTCAGCTTCCCGGGGTTCTTGGTGGCCAGGTCGTTCGCCAGACTGAAGTCCGTCCGCGTGTCGTATAGCTCCCACGTGTCGTTCTCAAGCGTCGCCCGGGGCTTGAATTCCCACGCCGCCCGGTGAACAGTGCCGGCCAGCCAGCCGTCGTGGTAGATGGCCCGGTTGCCGAACATCTCGAAGTACTGGGTTATGTGTCGGCTCGTGGCCTTGGGGTCGGCGAAGGTATAGGCCAGGCTCACGCCTTCGATGGGGGTCTGGACCGTCCCGTTCACGCTCTTCGGCTCGGGCAGGCCGGCCGCCTCCAGGATTGTCGGCGCGATGTCGATGACGTGATGCCACTGCGATCGCAGTTCGCCCTTCGCCGTGATGCCCGTGGGCCAGTGGATCACCATGCCATTGCGGGTGCCGCCGTAGCTCGAGGCAACTTGCTTCGTCCAGGTAAAGGGCGTATCCCCCGCCACGGCCCATCCGGCGGCGTAGTGGTTATACGTCGTCGGACCGCCGAGCTCGTCGTAATGCTTGAGGATGTTTTCGACGGTCTCGTGTACGCCGTTGAAATAGGTCATCTCGTTGTAGAGCCCGACCATGCCGCCTTCGGCGCTCGCCCCGTTGTCGCCGACGATGTAGAAGATCAGCGTGTTGTCGAGCTGGCCGGTCGCCTCGACGGCCTGGATCAGCCGACCGATCTCCGCGTCGGCGTACTCGCCGAATGCAGCAAACACTTCCATCTGGCGGGCAAAGAGCTTCTTCTCATCCGGGCTTAACGTAGCCCAGTCCTTGATGGCTTCGGGCTTGGGCGCGAGCTTCGTGCCCGCCGGTACCACACCCAGTTTAATCTGGCGGGCGAGGGTCTCTTCGCGGAGCTTGTCCCAGCCCTGGTCGAACTTACCCTTGTATTTGGCAATCCACTGCTTCGGCACGTGGTGCGGCGCGTGTGTGGCGCCGGGCGCAAAGTACACAAAGAACGGCTTGTCCGGTGTCAGCGATTTCTGATATCGCATCCAGTTAATGGCCTGGTTGGTCATGTCGGTCATGAAGTGGTAGTTTGGGTCCTTCGACGGCTCGACCTGGTTCATCCCGTCGTAGAGGAGCGGCGCCCACTGGTTGGTCTCGCCGCCGATGAAGCCGTAGAACTTATCGAAGCCCGAACGGGTCGGCCAGCGGTCAGTCGGGCCGGATGGACTCACCTCCCAGGCCGCGGTCTCGTGCGACTTGCCGAAGGCCGCCGTGCTGTAGCCGTTCAGCCGGAGCATCTCCGCCAGCGGCGCCACGCTGTTGGGGCGCCGGCCGGTCTGCCCGGGGAAGGCAGTGGCGGTCTCCGTGATCGAGCCCATGTTGTTCACGTGGTGGTTGCGGCCGGTCAGCAGCGCGGCGCGGGTCGGCGAGCAGAGCGCCGTGGTGTGGAACTCGTTATAGCGCAGCCCGGCGTCGGCGAGACGCTCTACCGTCGGCATCCGGATGGGCCCGCCGAAGGCGCTCGACTGGCCGAACCCCATGTCGTCGATCAGCACGATGAGAACGTTGGGCGCGCTGGCCGGCGCCTTTACCTTGAAGCGCGGCGGCGGCGCGGCATTCCGGACATCGAGCACCGTGCTGCGCGGGTACTGGGGTTCCGGGATCGGCAGCACGGTGCGATCAATCGCTGTCTGCGCCCCGGCTGTTGCAGCACACGCCACGCCCAGCGCAAGGCTCATCATAGCCTGTACGGTCATTCGGCTCATTCGCCTCATCTTCATTTCTCCCTCCGCGTCTGGGCTCCCCTCACTCGATCCACCCTTGTTGTCGCAATCTGGGCTTCATCGCCTCGACGATTGCCTTCGCAGCATCCTTGGCCCTGCCCTCGATCTTGCTTTTACCGCTCATCTCCCCGTACGCCTTGATCCCGCCGCCCACGATGAGACCCACCGGGTTGCCGGTGGCCAGGACGACGGCGAGCGGCGCGGCGCCACCCGGTCCCTTCCCGCCGCCGGCTTCCATCGTGCCGGATCCGAGCTTGCGCAGCCCCTGCGCCGTCATCTGATACCCTTCGGCCGCCACGCTCAAGCGCGATTTCCCGGCGCCGAAGCCGATCGCCATGCGCTTGGCCCTGCTCCCCTCTTCGACCGAGAGGAGATAGCCCCGGATTACGATGTCGTTGATCTGCGGTGTTGTCTGAGTCGAAGCCCGCTCAGCAGGCAGCCCCAAGCTATGGATCTCCTCGACCAGTTTCGCCGCAATTTCAGCGCCCACCTGACGGCCGGTTTCGATCTGCTCGGCGGTTTGAGGCGTCTGCTGTACATCGGGATGGCCGGCCAGCGCCGAATCGGCGGGGACGTCGGCGGGCGTGGCGGCGAAGTCGTAGACCAGGATGCGATCCGGTCTGGGGAGCTTTCTTTGGGGATCAATGATCTGGCGCTCCGTGACCTTGGTCGAGGCGCACCCAGCGATGACGACCAGCATGAACAGACATGACACGATGCGGCTTGCACTGCTGCAATACCTCGTCCTCATTTCACGCTCTCCTCTCTTCTCCGGGAATGAATTATTCCCCGCTGTCCAGAACACGAACTTGCGAATCACCACACTACCACATGATCTTTACGCAGGCTACGGGTGCTTCGTGCCCGGCAGGCTGGCGCGGATCCGCAGCGAGAAATCGGCTGCGCGGTCAGCCGCCTGCGCCGCCTCATTGATGCGCGAGCGCGTTTTCAGATCCTCGAACCGCAGGCTGGTGTCGAGCCGCCCGTTGTCATACACGTATTCGGGCGTATAGCCACTCAGCAGGACCTTCCAACTGAAAGGCAGATGTCCAGGATTGACCCGCGTGTGCATGAGGATGTTGGTCGTGCAGTTTGTCGTCAGCGTGTTGTAGAACTCCGGGCGTTCCTTGAGGGCGTTGATCTTCCGCACATACTCCATGAACAAGCGCCGCCCATTCTCGATGGGCCCGTGGATCCGGTAGAGATAGACGTCCTCTGGCGGATCTTTGCGGTAGTTGGTCCGCACCCGGATGACGTCCCGCTCGTCGGCCATCACGTAAAATAGCTCATACTGTCTGAAAAAACCCTTCACGGTTGAATACTCTTCCGAGCGCTCCTTGCGCGTTTCGATCGAGAATGCCACGTAGTCCTGTCCAGCAAACCCGAAGCTGAGCATGATATGCGCGATCTGTGGGCCCATCCAATAGGTCGCGACGAGATCGACCGAATCGAGTCGCCGCAGGTCGAAGGTCTTGTCGTAATAGCCTGGCGTAAAGTCGGTCTCAGTGCGGTACTCGAAATTGCGGATGTTGTGCAGGGTGACCAGGTCGCCATCGATCGTCGCATACGGCAGGACTGCGACCTCCGGCTGCCACTCCCGGCCGTTGGAAGGCTGAATGGTGCTCCACCAGGCGAGCAGCAACACAAACGCGACCGCGAACGCGCCCGCCGCCTTCCAGCGCCGGTGCGAGAACAACATGATGACCGCCGCCACGATCCCGGCGAGGCCGAACAGTCCGGCAACCGGGGCGCGTAATGCTTCGGTCAGCAGGCTGCCATAGAACATCGCAAGGGCGCCCCACGCCGCGGCTGCCAGGATGACGAGGGCAACAACAAGGTGCCCAAACAGTCTCGCAAGCACGCTCATCGTACTCCTCAGGGGTTCGTAGCGTCGGTTGCCCTATTGCTGATTCTGGACCTACTGCGCCGCCGCGGGCTTTCGCCGACTAGTCACCGACCTCTTTCCACGAGGGGTCGGGGTTGTACTCCGTCATCGCGGCTGCGATCTTCGCGGTGTTTGGGCCGAGATCTCGTTCGTAGACTACGCCATAGTGGTTGACGATGAATGTCTTGACTCCGGTCCTACCGTAGTCCGCCGGGAAGGCCACCATTGCGAAACCGGCGATCATCCGGCCGTTGATGACGTAGTCGTAACGGCCGGCCGGCGCGGCGGACCCCTGGCGCGTGACAATCTTGAAATAGTAGCCGTTGTACGGGTCGCCGGGCTGCCGCCCGCTCGCATCGCGAATCAGCGGCCCGATCGGGCTTGGCTCCTCGCCCTTCGCCGGATCGGCCTCCCAGTAGAGCCCGTCGTGTTTGCCCGGCGAGCTGCGGATCTTCTGCGCGAACTGCCGCACTTTCGTTCCATCGCGAGGCGTTGAGGCGTACTGCCGCTGCGCCTCGACATAGGCGCGCAGCGTCTCAATCACAGCAAGCTCGTTCGCCCCGATCCGGCGGTTGAGGAGTTCCTCCCACCCGGCGTCGGTGTCAAAGCGCCAGGCCGATCCTTCTTTCACCAGCGGGATCGGGAACGGCCACGCCTGGTAACCAACCACGAGCGTCACGCGTCCGTCGTCCTCTGGCCTCAGCAATCGGTACTCGTCGGCGGACTCGGCAAACCGCGTACGGTTCTCGCGATCACGGGCCTTGTCCACCGTGCCGATGAGGTCGCGGTGCTTCGCACCGAAGATCTCGATCAGCGCCTGCTCGTCGTTGGTTCTCGCGGCCTCGATCAGCGCCTTCACCGCCGCCTCGGGTAGGTCGAAACGACGCTGCCCATCTGCCGTCTGTGCAATGGCGAACGTCGCCGAGAACATGAACGCTGCCACGACAAGTAGGGCCCTGACGATTATCTGTGTCATGCGTATCATTGGCTGCCTCCCCTATCGCCGCCGTCCACCGCCCCCGCGCCCGCCAAACCCGCCGCCACTGCTGCTCCAGCCACTGCCGGACCGGCTCTGCAATCCACGCTGGCTCGCACTCGCCATATCCGCGCTTGATCCGCCTCCGCCGAACGCTCC
>NSJM01000125.1 GCA_002634395.1 Candidatus Methylomirabilis sp. | reverse complement strand
TGGTTTGCGAGCACGAACGCTATCGCGCCGGTCATGAGGGCAACGAGCGGGGCGACAATGAACATGGGGCGAACCTCGCGGCAGAGATTCTTTGCGATAAGGGCGGGCAGTACCAGGCATCCAAACGTATACAACATCCCGGAAGATCTGATGGACAATCCCACGGCCAGTCCGAGTAAGGTGGAGATGAGCGCTGCCCAGCGAGCGATGTTCATTCCCACTGCGGCGGCCATAGCAGGGTCCATGAGGAAGAGCAGGGTACGTCGATGGGTGACCGCAAGGAAAAGAGCGGTCAAACCGGCGAGCAGGCTGAAGATTGTGACGTCGGCTCCCGTGGCTCCGATGATGCTGGAGGAAAGCAACCGATGGATCTCCTCGAGCCCGTGCGGACTCCTGGAGACGATCAGGATCGAGAGACTGGCCGACACAAGAAACACCCAGCCGGTGATCGCCTCATGACTTTCTCCCGACTCTTTGCCTCCGCGCGTGGTGATCAGAGCTGCGACCAGGGAGAACGCCACGGCCATGGCGGACAGAAAGTTATCCGAGTGAAACCAGGGGAGCGCAGCGGGAGCGACCCATGCCCCGATCCACATCGCTATGGTAATCCCCAAGGTTGAGGCCTGCGACATGGCTGCCCCGATGAAGATCTGGTCGCGGGCCACTGCAAGTACTCCGACTAACGAGAGCAACAGGGCGATTGACCACCCGACGAGGTAGGTGTTCTGAAATAGAGGCCATGATGAGAGGAACTCCTCGATCACGGGTGTGCTCCGGGAGGGTAGACCTGAACTGCGACAGCGCCTGATGGATCTCGCGTCACCTCCACGCCCACTCCGTACACCCGCTCGAGAGCGGCCAGATTGAGCACCTGCTCACGCGGTCCGGACTCGACGCTCCCTGAACAGAAGAGAGCCAGGTGTGTGGCGTATCGCGCGGCAATGGCGATATCGTGGGTGACAAAGAAGAGGGTCAGATGTTCCTCCCGGTTCAGGTCGGCGAGCAATCGCAGGAAGGCGTCCTCTGTCGAAAGATCGAGGCCGTTGGTCGGCTCGTCGAGGATCAACAGATCAGGACGTCGCACGAGAGCGCGAGCCACCAACGTCCGTTGCCGTTGGCCGCCTGAAAGGGACCAGTAATCGCGTTCCGCCATCCCCTCCAGACCGACCTTGCGGAGCGCCCACTCGAGGCGCTCCGGTTCCTCCTGCGAGTTGAGCCGAATGCCCACGAGCCCCAGTGCGATAAATTCCCGAACCGTAGTCGGGAGGGCAGGGTTCAGATCGCATCGTTGCGGGACAAAGCCGATTCCCTTCCCTCGCGCCAGGTTCGGGTGGAGCCATAATTGGCCGCCCCATGGACGCAGGATCCCCAGCATGGCGCGAATCAGTGTCGTCTTTCCCGAGCCGTTCGGCCCGATGAAGAACCAAAATTCCCCCTTTCGACACTCAACGGTGACATTGTCGAGTACCGTCCGGCGCGCGTAGCCGACAGTCAACCCTGTTGCCTTCAGGATGATATCACTGTTCTGCATAGTGGTGTGAATCCATAAGGGGTTCATTCCCCGCAGTGTGCCGCGAGTTTGTCATGCCGCCGGACCCAGGGTCGAAGTCCGGGGCAGGCTTGTCAAGTCCGGAATGGCAATCAAGGTAAAGAGACTTACGAGACACTGCGTTATGAGCCTTCCAAGGCTGCAGCCATCTCTCTCACATTATAGTCAATCATTGTGAAGTAGTCATCGGCGCCATCGCGAGCCCCTACCTGGTGGGCCAGGTGTACGATCCTGGCGCCGGTCTGTTGCGAGATGAATCGGGCATGGCGAGGATCATAATAGCTGACCGTAAGGACCGCACCTACCCGTTCCGCCCGCATAAAGTCAATCAGCGTCCCAAGATGCTTGGTCGTTGGGGGGATGCCTGGCTTCGGTTCCATGAACCCAATGACGGCGATGCCGAACCGGCGGGCGAAGTAGGGCCACATGTTATGATCGGCTACGACCTTGGTTCCCATGTGGGGAAGCATCCTCCCGAGCCAGCCCTGCAGGAGTGATGCCTCTCCCTGACTCTTTAAGAAAGGAATAAGTTTGCCGCGCTCATACAGGAGGGCGAGTTTTTCAACATCGTACTTCCTGGCAAGCTTCTCGCCCACCAACGCTGCGCCCAGTCTCGACTGAAACGCGATGTAGCGATCCTCAAAGTACAATTTTCTGTCCGGTCGCAATTCAACCAGTTTGTCGCGGATCAGCCGAGTTACCTTCAGGCCATTCAACGGATCAAGCAGATAGTGTGGGTTTCCCATGGGGTGAACATCGCCCATCGAGCGGTCCACCGGACCGGTGGGCACTTCCAGGGGCGCGATGACCCTGGAAGTGTCGATGTGGCCGCGCCCGCCCGGCAAAACCGCCCCGTTGCGGGCGTTCTGTAAGAGGACCGGGGCCCAACCGATTTCTAACTCCATCCCGACCTGGAGATAGAGATCACATTGACTCAGCATCTTGATGAAACTGGGCTTGGCCTCGATGAAATGCGCGTCTTCTGTTCCCTTTGCGAAGACCGTGACGGAGATCTGGTCGCCTCCAATCTCGCGGGCGAGGCTGCTCAGGTCAGTTACTGTGGCGCACACGGCAATCGGCTTGATTCCCTCTTGGGCGAAGGCGGATGGGCCGACAAAGCCGAAGGTTGCCACAAGCCAGCCCAGGACGCTGAGGCAAAACATACGTCGCAATCCCGTGAACATTGCTGATCCTCCTCGGCTTTGTTAGTACTTGTGGGCGGCGTGAGCGCCATACATGAATTCGACCCCCAACCAGACGGAATGAGCGTCGTGATGTTGCAGGTGATCCGCGCGATCATAGTTATACTGCAGGCGGATTCTCGAAAATTCAGAGGGCTGCCAGGCAAGTAGCGGCGAGATGCGGTGTCGGTCATCCCGGAACGGGTCATTCTGCCGACCATCGTACACGAGGACGCTCGCCCCCGTCCCGCTCGCATATTCGTAGCGTAGTCCGGCAGCCCACCCATATGAGAAGCCGTACACCGCCTGCGTGTAGAATCCCCAGTCCCGAAGCGTCTTCCGCGGCAAGCTGATCGTATCATCAGAGAAGCGATCTGCTACGTAATCCCGTCCCATCGCCTCTGACTGCCAGAGGAAGAACGGCCACCCCCTGAAGCTCGCCATCGGGCGCCACGTTAACTTGAGATCGGCGCCATAGATGCGGGTATGGCCATCCGAGCCGGTTGCGTTGGCGCCAAAAAGCCCCGACGCACCGAACTTAGTCGTCACCGTCTCGCTGACGTTCCAGGAGTTCACCCAACGGGTAAGATAGGTGAGATCCCCAAGATTCCGGACATCACGCTCGACAAACGGGCGACCGCCGATCGGCCGCTCCTCGAAGAACTCCTCGTTGGCCAGAAAGCTCGACATGGTTTCACCGTTCGCGTTCTGGACCCCGACCTGCAGTTCAGAGTACCAGGGCAGCGGCGTCAGCCATCCTAACCGAACGCCTGGCGCGCGCATCCCATCGGGACCGAACAGCCTGGAATTAATAACCGGTTGATCCATCCAGTGCCACTGATGCGGATGCTGGGGGTTGATCTGACCGAACTCGGTGAAAAAATGACCGCCTTTGAGTTGCAGTCCATACGGGAGTGCTTGCGTGGTGAAAAAGGCCTCCTCCAATTCGATGTGGGTATCGCCGACCTCCGGGTCGATCTTATAGACGATATGAGCCTCACCCGTCAGGTACGGGTCCACGGCGCCCGCCAGTGACAGCTCAACGTTCTGCACGGTGAAGCCGCGCTTGCGGGGATCGTGATCACCGCCTTGAAGATCCCTGAGCGTAGCCTCCCGTTTGGTAGAGGTTCCTGCGGCGAACAGCCCATCCAGCGAGAGATCGATCAATCGGAACGTGGTTCCGCCGGCCTGACGGGAGAAGAGATCGGGCGTGATGGGCTGAAGAGCGGGTGTCTCAAGCGCCCGCACTGCCTTGTCAAGTGCTGATTCCGGCGACGGCGCCTCGATGTCCTTCAACGCTTGATCGAGCGCCACTTCAGAGGTTACGGGCTTCGCCATTGCCGGCAACTGAGAACGCATCGCCTCGACCTGGCGCTGGAGCTCCTCCAGCTTCATTTGCTTCTCAGTATCGCGCCGACGAAGCTCCTCAATCTCTTTCCTGAGGGCCTCCAGCTCCGGATTCTTGCCCTGTGCCCACGTAGCTCCTGTTCCGATCATCAGTGCGGTGAGGGATATCATCGTCATCAGGCCTAGCCGTTTGGTGGAGAGGGTACGCATCAATTGTTCCTCCTCAAAAGACAACGGCACTGGCCGGGGCCGGACTACCCCATACGAAAGGACAACCGAGAAGACAGGGGTATCGCGAGCTTACCGACCGAAGGTCAGAACGATTCGGACGATTGGGAGATTATGGGAAGACGGGCGGGGCGCGGCTGTGAAACGATCCAAGATGCGTGGTGTAGGGAACTGTGATAAATGAGGAAATGCGGAAGAGCGCACTCAGGAAGAATCGCAGCAGCAGCGCGAAGAGGAGGCCGATCGCGGCGACCTGCTGCCAGAAATGGATCGGGCAAGACCCGTTCGCCTCCGGCTGAGGCACGTCTTGAGACGGATGAGGATCAGCGGATTGGCTCGAGCTGGGTAGAAGTAGTCGAAGTAACCCACCGAGTGAGGCGGCATCCCCATGGTCATGCGGATCAGGGGCTAACAGCAAGAAACCGAAGGCCAGGACCACCAGAGCCGCAGCCCAACGATCACCTTTACGCCGTACTTGTACTTGCTCGCAGCCTAGCACCAGACTCCCCTCAGTCATGAGCG
>NSJM01000028.1 GCA_002634395.1 Candidatus Methylomirabilis sp. | reverse complement strand
CTGGTGGTTCTGTACCTCTTTGCGCAGATGGCCTTCATGGCCGGGTGGTGGGTCCTGATCGGCTCGAGGACCAGACGCATCGGATACTGGCGAATGTTCGGCGTCTATCTGGTCGGGGATTCCATTAATTACTTTGTCCCGCCCGCGAACCTGACCGGAGAGCCGATGAAAGCGCACCTGTTGAGCGGATCGGTTGGGTTCAGCCGATCGGTGACCTCGATCATGGTTCACAAACATGCGGAGATCGTGGCGCAGGTCGTATTTCTCTGTTTTGGGTTAAGCATTGCGACCGTCCAATTTGCGCTTCCCACGGGACTACGGATTGCCGCGCTTGGGCTTGCAGGAGCGATGGGCGTCTTCGTCGTTGCCGCCTTCTGGATCCTGAAGAGGCGAGCTTTCGGGGCCTTGCTGCATGGGCTGGTGAAGATCGGGATCAGGTCGGAGCATATCGATCCTCAACGGCACGCCACGGCCTTGCTGGATCGGTGGCTCGCCCGCTTCTACAAGACACGTATGCCGGTGTTCTATTGGGCGACGTTTTGGTGCCTGCTGGGGTGGTGTGGGGGACTGCTCGAAACCTATCTTGTGCTGCAGTGGCTTTCGGCGGATCCGAGCCTCTGGACGGCGGTGGCGGTGGAGAGTCTGGCGATGGCGCTGAACAGCATCATCTTCTTTGTCCCGGGGCGGGTAGGGAGCGCCGAAACGGTTCGGGTCGCCGTCTTTTCTGTATTAGGGCTACCCACCGCACAAGGCGCCGTCTACAGCATTATTCGCCGGGGGAGGGAGATTGCATGGGCAATCCCCGGCCTGCTCATCCTGCTTGCAATAAAGCTGGGAATCGGGAGAGCGCCGGGGGAGGTTGCCGGCTGATGGTCGTCCAGAGCTCGACGAAGGCGGTCCTGCTCGACTTCGGAGGCACCCTTGATGCCGACGGAATCCCCTGGAAAGACAGATTCTATCCGCTCTACCTCGCCGAACATGTAGAGGTCGATCGAGATCGGTTCGATCGGGCGTTCTATGCTGCCGATGATGCACTGGTGGCGCGGAGGCTTTCAGGCTGCTCGTTTCAGGAGAGCGTCTTGCTCCTGGTCACCGGCGTGCTGGACGCATTGAATATCGCTGATCCGGAATTGGCGTCGCGTCTGTGCGACCGGTTTGTGCAGGACTCGTTGGATAAGATTCGCGCCAATCTTGAGACACTGCGCGAGCTGTCGGCGCGATTTCGGCTCGGCATCGTCTCGAACTTCTACGGGAATCTTGAACAGATCTGCATCGAGACAGGGGTCGCCTCATTGATGAGCGTCATGGTCGACTCGGCCTGTGTCGGGTTCACCAAACCGGACCCAAGAATCTTCCAGGTTGCGCTGACGGCGTTGCAACTGGACCCGCGAGAGACGATATTCGTCGGAGACTCGTTGCCTCGAGATATGAAGGGGGCGAAGGGGCTCGGGATGCCCCATATCTGGCTGGTTTCAGACCATTCCGGCCCTCTTGCGCCCTGCTGCCCCGATGACCTTGTGATCAAGTCCTTCGCGGATCTTCGAGAGATACTGCTGTGAGCGTGCCCACGACCATAACGGGGGGCATCATTGCGGCAGGGGAAGGGTCCCGGTTGAAACGGGACGGTTTGAGGATGCCGAAGTCGATGGTACCCGTTGCCGATATCCCGCTGATTGAGCGGGTGGTAGGCAATTTTGTGAAGGCCGGCATCACGCAGCTACAGATTATCTTCAACGAGGACGATCGGGAGTGTGCGACATTTGTCCGGGAGCGTTTCCCGAACCTCGATATTCAGTGCATCGTAAAAACGACATGCTCGTCGTATGAAAGCTTCTGGGAGGTTGGCAGGCGATCCGGTCCGGGCCGTGTTCTTATGTCCACTGTGGACTGGATCTGTCCGGAGCCGGCGTTTCACCGATTTGTCGATCAAGCGATATCCTGCCGTCAAGCTTCTGTCGTCCTCGCCGTTACACCGTTCGTAGCCGACGAGAAGCCCCTCTGGGTGAACCTCGATCCTTCCGGGCGCGTGACGGCCATCGGTGGCGCCTCGGGTGATGTGGTGACCGCCGGACTCTACCTGGTATCCGGCGCCATTTTTTCGAAGGCTCCCCACCCTTCTACACTGGGCCGGCTTCGTGACTTTTTGACGTGGCTGGTCGCCGAGGGGGAGCCGGTCTATGGGGTCGTCATTGACAAAGTTGTCGACGTCGATCGCGCCGAGGATCTCCAGTTGGCTGAAACCCTTCTACGTAAAGAAGGGTGTAGGGTAAAGGGGGTAGGGTAGTAAGGATGACCCTAGAATCCTTGCTTTTCCCGCCACCCGCCACGCTACATCCTAAACCCTGCTTCAAGAACGGAGATAGCGCCTCATGATACCGCACCTTTGGGGGATTTACCGTGAACAGCAGCACTCGCCCGGCCGGGAATTCGACGATGCTGAAATTTTGAGACTCGTGGCCAAACATGTCGAAGCGGCCGGCTGCCAGGTGCACCTGAAAACGCCTGAGGATCTCAGGGGAGCCAACGATCCTTCTCCTTCGCTCGTATTTTTAATGTGCGAGCGGATAGAGGTCCTTGGTTTACTTGAGCCGCTGGAGATGAAAGGCATCCCACACGTCAATCCTCTGCAGGCCGTGCTGAACACCTATCGGGACCGCATGATCCCGCTCCTCGCCGCCTCAGCGATTCCGATCCCAAAAAGCCGGATCATTTCGAGTAACTCATCCGACCCTGATCATCCTTCTCCACAGCCTCCAACAGATCCTTTCCCGATCTGGATCAAGCGAGCCGACGTCCACAATACCCAATCCGGGGATGTCGAGCTCGTGCTATCTCCGGAGGAGCTTCGGATAACTCTGGCATCGCTCCACGGCAGGGGAATCTCCCGAGTAGTGCTGCAGCAGCACATTCCGGGGGATTTAATCAAGTTCTATGGGATCGGGAAGCCACTCGCGAGCCATCGAAAGGATGTGTGGTTTCAGTGGTTCTATCACCGGGATCAGGAATTGGCTCGGTATCCCTTTTCAGAGGAGGCGTTACAGACCCTTACGCAGCAGGCGGCTTCCGCCATCGGCCTTGAGGTGTACGGAGGCGATGCCATCGTCACGCCCGCCGGGGAGTTCTTTCTCATCGACATCAATGCCTGGCCTTCGTTTGCGTTGTTTCGCGAGGAGGCGGCTCCCCGGATTGCCGAATGGCTGCTGCGTCGCCTGAGACAAGGAGCGCTCTCATGAAGCGAAATATTCCTGGAAAGCGGTCGAAGGCGATCTTCACCCGTGAGCAGCGCCACATGGCGCCTGGCCTGCAGTCGATTGCGCTGTATTCCGGGCTGGCGATGGCGAGAGGGGAAGGGTGTATCCTGATCGATGAGGACGGCAACCGGTATCTCGATTTCATGGCCGGGATCGGCGTCGGGAGCATCGGGCATACGCATCCGCACTACGTCGAGGCGATGAAGGCCCAGATCGAGCGGCTGACGTTCGGTAGCTTCACCACTGAGAATCGAGCTCGGTTTCTCACGCTGTTGGCATCGGTGACACCGAGGGGGCTCAAGCAGATCCAGATGTATTCCAGCGGGGCGGAGGCGGTCGAGGCCGCCTTCCGACTTGCCAAGTCGGCGACGCAAAAGTTCGAGTTTGTCGGCTTCTGGGGCGGGTTCCACGGTAAGACCGGCGGGGTCCTTGGGCTGTTGGGGGATGACTTTAAAAAGCAGTTGGGGCCCTTTATGCCTGGCCTCTACAGCGCTCCGTATGCTAACTGTTATCGCTGTCCTTTGAAGCTCCGTTATCCCGACTGCGGCATCGCCTGCGCGGACTTCTTACGCCAGGTAATCCGGTATCAGACCCAGGGCGAGATTGCCGCGATCATCGTGGAACCGATCCAAGGGACTGCCGGAAATGTGATTCCACCTCCAGGATTCTTGAACGCGGTACAGGCGATTGCCAAGGAGTGCGGCGCTCTGTTGATTGCCGACGAGATGCTCACGGGTTTCGGTCGTACCGGTTCGATGTGGGGATGCGATCACGAGCCGATTGTGCCGGACGTGATGACCGTCGGTAAAGGAATGGGCGGAGGGTTCCCGGTCAGCGGGGTGATCTCGACACAAAAGCTGATGGCCAGTAAGCCCTTCGGTAATCCGAGTGGAAGCTCTTCAAGCTATGGAGGTAATCCGCTCGCCTCAACAGCCGGGCTGGCCGCTCTCGAAGTGATCCTGAAGGATCAGCTTGTGGCAAATGCCAGGCACGTCGGCACGGTTATGCTGAAGCGGCTGCAGGCGATGAAGGAGAAATACCCGTTTGTGGGCGACGTCAGGGGTAGAGGGCTCTTGCTTGGGGTCGAGCTGGTCAAGGATAAGCAGACGAAGGAGCCGCTGCCGAAGCCGATTGCGCAAAGGTTGTTTCAGGCCTGCCTCCGGAGGGGACTGCTCGCCATGTGCTATTCCTATACCATCCGGATCAACCCGCCGCTTCCGATCACCGAGACGCAGGCGTTGGAAGGGCTGGACATCCTCGATGAGGCATTTGCCGAACTGGAAAAGAAAGAGTATAGGGGATGAAGATAGGGCATAGGGTGGAGGGTATAGGGTGGAGGAGTGAGAAGAATCGCCGGGTTTTCTTTATACCCTACACCCTGCATCCTGCATCCTGCATTGAATCATGTTGAACGGTGCCATCATTGGTTTGGGGAATGTGGCGGTCAATGGACACCTTCCCGGATGGGAAGGATGCGGGCAGGCTCGGATCGTTGCCGCCGCTGATGCTTTGCAGGAGCGGATCGTCGAGGCCGGACAGCGTCTTCCACAGGCCAGGCTCTACACCGAGGTCGAGGAGCTGCTTGCCTCCGAATCTCTCGACTTCCTCGATATCTGTACGCCCCCGGGAACCCATGCATCCCTCAGTCGGCTGGCCCTCGACAGGGGACTCCATGTGTTATGCGAGAAGCCCCTTGTGCTTTCCCCTGATGAGCTGCGATTAGTAAGGCGTGCTCAGGTAGAAAGCGGGCGAGTCCTGCATACCGTCCATAACTGGTTGTACGCGCCGATCATCTTGAAAGCAACGGACCTGATTCGGGAGGGGCGGATCGGGACAGTGCAGCACATAGACTGGCAGGTGATCCGTTGCGAACCGTCAGTCGCGGTACAGTCTTCCTCGTATTCCATCGAAAGAGCGGCGCGCGACCCTTCGTCCAAGCTCAGGACAGGCAACTGGCGGCTCGATCCGGCGATGGCGGGTGGCGGCATCCTGCTGGACCACGGTTGGCACGCCCTGTACATCATATTGCGCTGGCTTGATCACGACCCAAAGACGGTCGCTGCCTTACTCGAAAAGCGAGTGCATCCGGAATGGTCCGTTGAGGATACCGCCACCGTCCGGTTGAACTTTCCAGAGGCTGTGGCCGACATCTTTCTGACGTGGACCTCATCTTCGCGGAGTAACAGCGCTGTGATTGAGGGGACCTGTGGGGTGATCCGGGTCGATGACGACATCCTGCTCCTGGCAGGCGAGAGTGGCGAGCAGAGATGGAAATTCGAGCAGCCGCTCTCACAGGGCTCCCATCATCCGGACTGGTTCAGCCGCGTCAGAGACGACTTTTTGCGGGAGATTTCGGATGAGACGCAAAAAGGGACAAATCTGGCCGAGGCTTCGCTCTGCGCGCAGCTTCTGCATCTTGCCAAGGAATCGCACGGTCGAGGAGGTAAGGCGTTAGCCGTTAGCGGGTAGCCGAGAGCTGACGACTGAGCGCTGAACGCTTTCTTTCAGATGGCCAAGCAGGCAGTCACAATCGTGATCGTAATCTCAAAGGGCTCGGGCGACGTCGGTCCGGACACTGTTGTGGCCGGCGTCCCATTGCTTCGGCGGATTGTGATGGCCGCCTCCCGCGCGGGCAGTGACGAGATTGTTGTGATGGATGCCGGCTGGCCAGGGCTCGCGAGGTTGATAGCAGGAACGCGGGCGGGACTGCTATCTCCAGCCCAGCTCGCCGATCTGCCGATGCGTAACCGCACGCAGACGGATCGCCCGTACTCCAGCCGTATTCTGGTGCTTACCAGTAATCTCCTACCCCACCCCTCGCTACTCACGTATTTAACCGAGATGCCGTTACATATTGAGACGATGCATGTTCCCATGGACGGGATCGCTGCCGTTGAGACGGCTGATCCTCAGGTCATTTTATCAATGATTGGGCGCGCCGATGATGATCGATTGCTGTTCTCTGCGCTGGAGCGGACCTACCAAAAGGCAGGCGCCCCTATGGACAACACGCGCTGCGTCCGGGTCTTAAACCGAGAGGACCTTTGTAGTGCCGAACGGTGGCTCTTGCGGGGCCTGATTAAAGATACGGAAGGCTTTATGTCGAAGCATGTCGAGCGGAAGATCTCACTGGCGGTTACCAGGCGCCTTGTGGATACGGACATTACCCCGAACCAGATGACAGCCGTCAGTGTGGCGATAGGTGTACTGGGAGCCCTCTTCTTCTTCTCAACCATGCCCGCGTATCAATTGACCGGCGCGCTCCTGTTTCTCCTGCATTCGATCCTGGACGGCTGCGATGGGGAGATCGCCAGACTCAAGTATCAGGAATCTCGACTGGGTGGCATTCTGGATTTCTGGGGAGATAATGCGGTGCACTCAGCGGTCTTTATGTGCATCGGTCTGGGATGGCAGATGGCCATCAAAGCCTCATTCCCTTTGGTCTTAGCAGCGTCCGCGGTGATCGGAACCCTCTTGTCGGCCGGTTTCGTCTACCGACAGACCATGCGGAGCAAGATCGACGAAGGGCCGCTGTTTACCTCTGTCACCACCTCTGAAGCCCCATCTCGCCTCTCCACCATTGCCGATACTCTCGCAAGGCGGGATTTTATTTACCTCGTTGTTATCCTGTCAGCCTTCGGAAAGGCTCATTGGTTTCTGGTTCTGGCCGCCTTCGGCTCGCCGATTTTTTTCTTCGTATTACTGTGGACCTCACACAGGGAAAGGGTAAAGGCATGAGCGACAAGAGTTCTTTCTATCCTGAACTGATCAGGGAGATTAAGCCGGCCTCCGGTACGCTTGGGGTGCTGCTCCCGGGTCTTGGGGCGGTGGCTACGACCCTGATTGCGGGAGTCCACCTGATCAACAAAGGCGTGGCTCAGCCATACGGTTCTCTCACGCAGATGCAACGGATGCGCCTCGGCAAGCGAACCAGTCCCCGGTTTGCCCTGATCAAGGAGGTGGTTCCCCTCTCTGGCCTGAACGATCTGGTCTTTGCCGGTTGGGATATCTTTCCGGAAGACGCCTATCAGACCGCCTGCCATGCCGGGGTTCTGCCCAGGGAGTTGCTGGACCAGGTCAAAGACCGGCTGGAATCCGTCAGGCCATGGCCAGCGGTCTTTGAACAGGCCTACGTGCGGAGGCTTTCTGGACCACATCTCAAATCCGGGCCGAGCAAGAAGCACCTGGCGGATATGCTGGTCGAGGATATCGAGACATTCCGCCTGAGAGAGGGAATCCAGCGGGCCGTCATGATCTGGTGCGGATCCACGGAGGTCTTCACGCAGCCGGCCCCCGTGCATGAGACGATCGAGGCCTTTGAGGCCGGCCTGAAGGCGAACGCTCCGGAAATCTCCCCATGTATGATCTACGCCTATGCCGCCATCTCGGCCGGTGTCCCCTTTGCGAACGGGTCGCCTAATCTGGCAGTGGATATCCCGGCGTTGGTCGAGTACGCCCGCCGGCGTCACGTTCCGATCGCTGGAAAAGACTTTAAGACCGGCCAGACCTTTCTGAAAACCGTGGTCGCACCCGGGCTACAGGCCAAGATGCTGGGGTTGGCCGGCTGGTTTTCCACCAATATCCTGGGTAATAGGGACGGCGAGGTGCTGGATGATCAGGGATCGTTCAAAACGAAAGAGGTGAGTAAGGGTTCGGTGCTTGGCGCGATTCTGCAGCCGGAGCTCTATCCGGAGCTGTATGGCCAGGTTTTTCACAAGGTCCGCATTGAGTATTATCCGCCGCGTGGCGATGCCAAGGAGGGATGGGACAACATCGACATCTTCGGTTGGCTCGGCCAGCCGATGCAGATCAAGATCAACTTCCTCTGTCGGGATTCTATCCTGGCAGCGCCGGTGGTTCTGGACCTTACGCTGTTTCTGGATCTGGCTCAACGAGCCGGATTATCGGGTATTCAGGAGTGGCTCTCGTTCTACTTCAAATCTCCGATGGCCCGAGCAGACCTGAAGCCGGAGCACGACCTGTTTATCCAGCATCTGAAGCTGACCAACACCTTACGCATCCTGGTCGGAGAGGAAGTGCTTGATCACTCCGGGCTTGATTACTACGAATCCGGAGATGCGTATCGAGTGGGCATGGGCGGGGCCTGAGCCTGTCCTGAGTGGTTCGACATAGCTCATCACAGGCTCCGCGAAAGGGCAGCGCGGCTACATCGACTCTTTCTTCGTCGCCGGTCCCAGCCCTTCCGACTCTCGCTTGAGCCGCATCTTTTTGACAAGGGCCTCGTACGACTGGCCCCGGATGACCTTATCGAACTGGATTCGGTAATTCCCCACGATGCTCACCTCGTCGATGACCACGTCGCAGGGAATCCAGGCATTGCCTCGACGAAGGAGGGTAAAGTCCACAAAGGTCGGCTCGTTCCGTTTCGAGAGGAACTTGGTCTTGACGACGGCGTCCTGCGCATCGATCTGTTCCGAGAGGTAGGTCACGTGCTGGTCGCCAAGGTGATCGACGACTAATGTGGTATAGGATTCAACGAACAGGTCCCCGAACAACTCAACGAAATCCTTTCGTTCCTGAACTGATCGCTTCGCCCAGTGATTGGCCAGCGAGCGGCGCGCCATCTCCTGCAAGTCGAACCAGCGCAAGATCCGCTCCTTCACCATCGACTTTCGCACTGCCTCCTTTGTCTTCTCTTGCAGAGTGGGGTCCTGCACAATAGCGGTAAGCTGATCCAGTTCGGTCTTCACCTGATCGGTGGTTCCGCTCGCGAAGGCGAACCCCACAAAGATCGACAATCCCAGGGTCAGCACTCCACTCAACAGTCCTGTTCGCACGGATACCCTCATCGCGCTTGACATGTTACTTCTCCTTTGAGTTGAATATCGTATCCTGTTCTATGAGTCCGGAACCCGAAATCGCCTTTTTTGATGGGTGTCTGGCAACAACGGTGAGAAGGGCCGGCAGCACAACCACAGAGACCAACAGGACGGCCCCCACCCCCAGCGTCACCAAAAGACCGATGCTGTATGCGCCGCGGTGGTGAGCCATAAGGAGGCTGCCGAAGCCGATCATGGTTGTCAACGATGAGAGCACAACGCCTTTCCCGATGCTCTTTGGCAGTATGGCGGCCTCCCCCTCTTCTCGGAAGCGATGGATGATCAATAGGCCGTTTTCCACTCCTGGCGCCACAATCAGCGGAATGATAATTAAGTTGGCCAGATTGAACTTCAAATGAAAGAGTTCCATCAGGCCGGCGATCCAGATGGCTCCGATCAGCAGCGGGACCTTAGCGAGCAGGAAGTAGCGTAGATCGCGCAGATTCAGCAAGAACAGCGCAGCCACCCCGATCAAGGCGTAGATCGCCACCTGCTGATACCCGCGCTTCATCGCCGAGATCACCTCGAACCCCTTGACCGGGTCGCCGACGGCGTCTGGATCCACTGATCGTAACTCACTGACGAACGTAATCTGCGAGGCAAACTCCCACGGGTCACCCTTGGGGTAGACCCGAATCAGGTACGAACCGTCCCGCCCCACAAACTGCTTTTTCAGATCGTTCGGCACATCATCGAGCCCAACCGAACCGGAGGCGACCGCGCTGTCGAGGAGCGACATCTTATCATAGAAATCGTCGAAGAGTTTATCCTGAAAGATGGTAAGTCTGCGACGGACCTCGGTGTCGCCGCGCTGTTGGATCCGGCGCTCAAACCGATCGACTAGGCTCCGCACCCGTGCCATCTGCTCCAGGGGCGGTTTTTCCTTCCCGGTCCACTGCTCCGCGTTCTCGGCTGCCAACATCTTGGCCTTGATCCGTTGCAGCGTGGTCAGCAGTCCATCGAGATCAACCGGTTCCGGCCTGGAAAGTTTTGAGAGGTCGACCCCAGACAGTAACGGTTTCAGCTCACGAGCCAGCATAAGCTTGCGCTCCTGATCCTCCGGGATGAGCATCGCGATACTTTCCACCCTACTCACCGAGGGGAGGGCTTCGAGAGTTTTCGTCTTTGTTCTGACCTCTTCGAGACTTTCAGCCAGGATGACCCCATAAATGTTCGAACGCTCCGACTGTCGGATGATCTTCAGCTCCCAGTCGACCGACTCAGTTCCTTCCGCCTGAAGATGGAGCACGTTGCCGTCGAATTCGATGCGGTTCATCGCATACAGAGCCGCCAGCGTACCGATTGTCGACAGGAGTAGGACGGTGCGTGGCCGGCGATAACAGAATTCCATAAAATCCGGGGGTTTCGGCAGGTGCGGCAGCGGGAAATGGGCTTCACCGATCTTAACCTCAATAGCGTGCCCTTCGGCTGCGGCGACAGCGCGTCTCGCCGAACCATCTACAACGGATCGTTTATCCCACAATAGCAGTAGTGGAGGCAATACGACAAAGGTCGAAACCAGCGTCAGCAACAGGCCGCACCCGGTGATCAGACCCAACTCCTGCAATACGCCGACACCAGTCAGAAGAAGGGCAAAGAGGCCGACAGAGGTCGTGATGGCCGCGTGCAGAATCCCCGGACCGGCGCCCTCGAACGCCTGTTCCAACGACTCATGAACGGTGTGACCCCCGCCTCGCTCCTCTTCATACCGGGCTACGAGATGGATCCCGTAGTCCATCCCGATGCCGATCAGCATCGGCGCCAGCACCATCGACATCATGTTCAGATGGCCGACCGTCACGGCGGCGAATCCGAAGGCCCAACAGACCCCCATGACCAGCGCAATCAGTCCCATGACAGGTCTGACCACACTGCGAAACACCAGCACTACCAGCAGGGCGACACCGCCAAGTGAGACGAGGGTCATCAGGCCGGAATCCCGTTGCGCGGCGGTTACCTCATCGTACTCAAGAGCAGGACCGCCCGTCACCCCGGCTTTGACCCCGGGATATCGGGATTGCAGCGACCGGATCTCCCGACGGATCGACTGAATCGGCCGCTCAAACTTGTGCAGGCTTGTCGTATCTGCCTTCACGGTAGCCAGGACAAAAAGGAGCTGTTTGTTGTCGGACCACAGATAACCTTCCCGGTCGCCGTGGTCCTCGGCTTCGACCATGAACTGTTTCCACGGCGAGGTATAGCTTCGAGGACCGCGTGCCCAGGCTTCAAGCTGCGTGAGCAGCGCGATAAGCGGCTGAAGCTCCACGGGACGTTTGACCTCGCCCTCGTCCTCTTCGCCCAGGAAGCCGGTAAACAGACGACCGACTAATGCCGAACTGATCTCTCGGTGGATCAGTTGAAACAGGCGATTCACGCCTGGTCTGGCTGATAGCTCGTTGAGGAGCAAACTGTGTTCTGAAAGCTTCTTATGCAGATCGCCGAGCTGTTTCGGGGTCAAGTACATCAGAAAATAATCCTCTAATGACGTGAGATCAAAACGATAGATGACCTCCTCGATATCCGCCAACGCCTCCAGCCGTCCTGCAAGGACAGCAGCGTAGCGCTTCGCCTGTTCCTGGTCGGCGGCCTCTACGACGATCACGACTCGGTCCGGGTCGCCGAACGCCTGATTATAGCGTTCCTGAACCTGGCCGACTCTGCCGCCGAGAGAGGACATCGCCTGATGGGTGGAGGTAAAGCTCAGCCGGCCAATCGCCACCCAGATTGAGAGCAGCGTAAGCAGTATTGCAGCAACCAGTGTCGTTCTGGGGTAGGCGAGTACTGTATAGGACAACAGCTTTCGAAGACTCATCCGGCAGGCCTCACGTCCGACAGTGTGCTCCAATGAAAGGCATTCTCGGGATCATTCGGCGATCGAAGCGATCACACGCTGCTTCCCCCAGCGATTCGATCGACAGCCTGGCACGCTCAATCTCCGCCAGAAACTGACCCAGCCCCGATCGGGATCGATCCGGATCATACGCGTTGACTTTTTCAACTCCTTCTATCAGGAGGGAAAGCGCACCCCCAAGATTCCGGTTCTCGAGGTGGTAAAAGCCGACCGCGATTTGGATGAGCCCCTGCAGAAGAAGGCGTATCCCCCCCTCTTGCGTGAGCCATACCGTCTCGAGAATTTCATGCACCTCGAAGAAAAGACCCTCATTAAACAGGTATGCAGCCTCTTCCAGCGCCCGCTCCACCGGGCCGGCTGAGCCCAACCTCCGCCGTGATACCAGTTCCAACACCCGGCAATAGGCATTAATCCTGTCCGTTGCGGCGGACAGTTCCGCTTGTAGCTCATCCCCAGCGGCTGGCTGCCTCTGCCTGCTCATTATATCCCCAAACGAGCGCCGCAGATACAGCGATGCGGTCCGATTTTCCATTCGGAGCGCCTCCTTCAACAGCTCGCTCAGCCGGTCGCGAAGCTCGATGCTGCGGATCGGAGGCAGAATGGTTCGCATCATACATCCGGCGGCCTGCTTGAACCGGCCTCCAGCGCCCAAGTCGTTTCAGGCACCTTGTGACTTCCGCTTGGCCATCTCCTCTTCGCGTAAGGTTCGACGGAGCGCCTTCCCCACGACTGTTTTCGGTAGCTCCTGCCTGAACTCCACTAGGGTGGGTACCTTATGCTTTGCCATCCTCTGCTTGCAAAAGTCGATGATCTCTTGTTCGGTGGCGCGCTCGCCCTCTTTCAGAACGATATAGACCTTGACCGTCTCTCCACGGTATGGGTCAGGCAGGCCGACCGCCACTACCTCTTTGACCTTTAGATGTTCATACAGCGGCTCTTCAACCTCCCGGGGATAGACATTAAAGCCGCCCGCGATGATCATCTCTTTTTTACGATCTACGATAGTGAAGTAGCCCTGCTCATCCATGAAACCGATGTCGCCCGTGTACAACCATCCATCTCGAAGCACCATAGCGGTCTCGTTCGGCTGATTCCAATATCCTGCCATTACCTGAGGGCCCTTGACCACCACCTCGCCGATCTCTTGAGGCGGCAGCATACGCTCACCAGTCTCGATATCGACGATCATGGCGTCGGTGTCCGGGAGCGGCAGACCGATCGTCCCGATCTTCCGAGCGCCAAAGAGCGGGTTGGCGTGAGTGACCGGAGAGGCTTCGGTGAGACCGAACCCCTCTACAAGGCGAGCGCCGGTCAACGCTTCGAACCTGTTCGCCACCTCGACCGGTAGTGGCGCGGCCCCACTCAAGCAGGCTTTGATCGAATGGAGATCGTACCCGCCTACCTCCGGGTCATTATTGATGGCCACATACATCGTCGGGACACCGGGGAAAAGGGTGGGGCGGTACTTGGCGATCGTCTTCAGGACTTCCGGTACCTTGAATTGCGGTAAGAGCACCATCGTGTGACCCAGCGAGATGCAGAGGTTCATCACTACCGTCATCCCATAGACGTGGAAGAACGGGATCGCCCCAAGGAAGACCTCGATCCTGTTCTTCTCCCCTTCGACTGAGCTCAAGGCGGGCTTCACCATCCACGCGCCGGTCTGTATCGTATTGGCGATCAGATTCCTGTGTGTCAGCACGGCTCCCTTCGCCAGACCTGTCGTGCCGCCGGTGTACTGCAGCAGCGCTGGATCATCCGGGCCGACCATGATTGCGGGGGACGTTGTAGGAGCTGAACTAAGTACTTCCGAAAACCATTCCGTTCCCGGTTGTCGCTCTACAGCAGGTCTGTGCCCCTGCGGTTTCTCCTTCAGGAGGGTGAACAACAGCCGGAGCAGGGGCGGGAAATACTCCTTGATATTTGTCACGATGATCCGCTTGAGACCGGTCTTTGGCGCGACCTCTCTAACGAGCGGGTAGAGCTTTGACAATACCACGATGGTCTCTGCGCCGGAATCGTTCAGTTGGTGCGTGAGCTCTCGCGTGGAGTAAAGCGGGCTGGTCGAGACCGCGAGACCTCCTGCGCGCAGCGTTCCGTAGTAGGCGATGACCATCTGAGGGCAGTTCGGGAGCAAGAGCGCCACCCTGTCGCCCTTCGTCAGTCCCCGGTCTGCGAGGGCGGCGGCAAACCGTGCGGCAGCCTCATCCAGGGCGCGATAGGTCAGTCTCCTGCCATAGAAGATGATCGCATTCCGGTCCGGATACTTCTGAGCGGAGACCGAGAGGAAGCGATGGAGCGGGATATCCGGATACTCGAGGCGTCTTGGAACCCACTGATCATAGTGGACGAACCAGGGTCGGTCGAGGCCTTGGTTCGTGGCGACAACTGTGTCAGCCAATCCGCACTCCTTTAACTTCCGGTAATCTCTTCGCCTATCAACGAAACGGCCGCCCGTGTGATACAACATCCCCGGATAATGGTTGGAGTCTGTGTAGAATATCCGAGACTCCTTTAAAGCGGCCAGTGGGATCGGACACTTACCGACCCTTCGGCATCTCAGTATTCGATAGGCATGGGAATGTTGTCTTGCGGAACGGCACTTCAGAGGATAACGTAAAGCAGCGCGGATTCGCAACCAGAAAACTTCTTGCCGATTAGGTCAGGGCATGACGTAAAAGGTCGGGTCTATCAGTGATGATCCCGTCTATTCCGAGATCAATAAAGTGGCGCATCTGAGCAGGCTCGTTTACTACCCAGACAACAAGTTGAAGCCCGGAGGCACGGCAGGCATCAATTTCTGTTTTTGTCACAAGGCTGCACTCGAGAGCCATGGCGTCTACTTTGCTGGGGCCGGCTACCGCCGACATCGACATGGGTCGCCCCACGAGCAAGGCGGCGGTCCGTAGGTAGGGCTCCAGCTCTTTTAGCCTGAACAGCGCATGATGATCGAAAGACGCGACGGCTACCTGCGAGAGGACCTGATGCTCGCGCAAGGCCGACACCACCCGCTCCTCGATGCCGGGAAAGAAGGCTGATCCCGCCTTGACCTCAAGTGCGAGCGGGACCTTTCCAGCAAAACGATCGAGGACCTCAGCAAGTGTGGGGATACGCTGGCCGGCGAAGCTTTCGCCGAACCAGCGTCCGGCATCCAACTGCTTCAGTTCCTGCAGGCTGTGGGTATGGACCGGCCCCCGGCCATCGGTAGTCCGATCCAGCGTGACATCATGAATGACGACCAACTCGCCATCGCGGCTGACGTGGAGGTCCAACTCGATGGCGTCGGCTCCCAGCTCGACTGCCTTTTCAAGGGCTGCCATCGTATTCTCCGGCGCCTGCGCCGACGCCCCTCGATGCGCGATATTCAGCGTCATGACACTCCTCCTAATCTCATGTCCCACCCAGCTACCGGTCTGCCCTTTGGCTAGCCTGCGTGTTCGCCCAACCTCTGTACATTGCTGTCAAATCTCTCTTGACGTCTACTCGCGCCGTGCCGCGAAGTGAGTAGATCGAGGCTCGAGAGAGGAGGGCACCGGAGGTGTACGTGTTTGTACATTGAGGATGCCCGACGACCGAGAACGATGAGATGCGACGTTTCACGGTACGGCGCTAGATGACCAGGACCAGCTTGCCGAAAAGCTTACGGTCCTCCATCGCACATTGCGCCGCAGCGGCCTCCTTGAGCGGAAAGACCCGATCCACTACCGGCTTCAGCGTCCCACGTGCGAGTTCCTGTACGATCCGCAGCAGATCGGCTTTGGGACCCATGAAGCCGCCCATGATCGACGCCTGGCGCATGAAGAGGTATCGGATGTCGGTTTGGGCCAGATGGCCGGCTGTGGCGCCGCAGGTCACCAGGCGGCCTCCAACGGCCAGGACCGGAATCAGCTTTTCGAACACAGCGCCCCCTACATGCTCGAAGATCACGTCCGCCCCTCGCTTGACCGTAAGACGCCGAACCTCGGCGACAAGATCCTGGTTGACATAATTGATTCCGTCGTCAGCGCCCAGCGCCCTGGCCTTGTCAAGCTTCTCGTCGCTGCCGGCGGCGGCGATGACGCGAGCGCCGAACAGTTTGGCGATCTGGATGGCGGCGCTGCCAACCCCGCTTCCCGCTCCCATCACCAGCACCTCATCACTCCTTTTCACGTGCGCGAGATTGACCAGCATGTTCCAAGCGGTGAGGAACGTGAGCGGGAACGCTGCAGCGCCTTCGAAGCTCATCCCCTCCGGTATCGGCAGGATGTTCACCTCAGGAACCTTCACATACTCTGCGTATCCGCCGTCGATCCGGTAGCCGCCTACGATTTCGTAAGAGCGGCAGGCGGTATCGCGGCCGGACAGGCAGTAGATGCACTGGCCGCAGCTTATTCCAGGAGAGACGACGACCCGTTGACCGGGCGTGATGCGAGTCACAATGCTTCCGATCGCCGCCACCTCACCGGCGATGTCTGAACCGGAGATGTGGGGCAGGGGGGTCGTAATCCCGAGCAGTCCTTTCCGGCACCAGAGATCCAGATGATTCAGGGCGCAGGCCCTGACCTTCACCAGCGCCTCATGTGGGGCGATGATGGGATCAGGGGCGTCTTCGTACCTCAGGACCTCGGGCCCGCCGTACTCGTGAAATCGGACGGCCTTCATGCCATACCCCCCGTATCAAAAATCAGCATTCAGCTTTCAGCGGTCATGGGGAAAAACAATAGCGTATATACGTCCAACCTAGTCCTAGGGCTGTGCAGGGTTTCACAGATCGCCTTCTTTCGGTTGAAGGCTGATGACTGATCGCTATTTTCAGTCGATACGATAGTGACAACCTCGGCTGACGCGGCATTCCATGGCAGCCAGCAGGATGACCAGCGCGGTTTGAATACCGTTACGAAGGCCGACCATTGCGTCAGTCACCTCAGCCTTTTCGTAAAACCTTACGATCTCAAGGTGCAGCTCTCGCAGGATCTCATGGGCTCGGTTCAACCGTTTTGTGCTACGAACGAGGCCCACGTAATTCCACATGGTCTGCTGGATGCTGAGCCAGTCCTGTGCGATCAGAGCCGGATCAACCGGCTCACGCTCATACCGCCAGGGCGCGATCTGAGGAAAATAATACTCCTCACCCCGCGCGATGCATGCTGCGGCCTGATCGCCTGCCCGGGTTCCCCACACCAGGCATTCCAACAAGGACGTACTGGCCAGGCGATTGGCGCCGTGCAACCCCGAACAGGCAACCTCACCAACCGCGCGCAGACGATGCAGGCTTGATCGTCCCCACTCGTCAACCGCAATACCGCCGCAACTGTAGTGCGCGGCAGGGACGACGGGAATGGGCTCTTTCGTCATGTCAATTCCGTACTTCAGGCAGTGCGCATAAATCCCTGGAAATCGGGTCCGGATCTGATCGACCGGTTTGTGGGAAATGTCGAGATATGCGCACGGCTCGCCTGATTCCAACATCATTTGGTGAATCCCGCGCGCGACCACGTCTCGCGGAGCCAGTGATCCATCCGGGTGATAATCGGTCATGAATTCTCGGCCCGTACCGTCCACCAGGCGAGCCCCTTCTCCCCGCATCGCTTCAGAGATGAGGAACCGGCCGCTGGGATGGAAGAGCGTGGTGGGATGGAACTGGACGTACTGCATATTAATGCATCGAGTACCGGCCCGATAGGCCATCGCAATGCCATCGCCACGGGCGCCGGTGGGATTGGTAGTATGCAGAAAGACGCGGCCTAACCCTCCTGTTGCCAGGATCGTTTCCTTCGCAAGGACGGGAAAGATCTCGCCGCTTGCCTGATCCAGCACGTACGCTCCAATGCACGTCTGGGGTCTATAGACATCAAGTGGTTCGACCGAATGGTGAGAAATTGTAAGGAGATCGACTGCGGTAGCTGCGCAGAGCAACTTGACCTTCGGATACGAAGCCATCCTTTCGATGAACGTGCGCTGGATCGCTGATCCGGTTTGATCCTTCTGATGTAGGATGCGTGGAAGTGAATGCGCAGCCTCAGCGGTCAAATCCCAGCGGGTCGAATCGTCCGAGGATTCGTCGAACGGGACCCCAAGCTCATCGATGAGGATCTCTTTCACTAGCCTTGGGCCTTCGCGACTGACCAGCGACGCCGCCTCAGGTGAACTCAGGCCTGCGCCCGCAGCGACAATATCAGCTACCAGCTTTTGAGGCGAATCGTCCGCTCCCTGATAGATGATTCCCCCTTGGGCCCAGAAGGTATTGCTCTCTTCCGGGTGAGCCGATCTTGTGAGCAGCGTGACCTCAACGCCCTGTTTGGCCGCCGCCAGCGCCGCAGCACATCCTGCGAGGCCGCTACCGATGATCAGGATATCCGTTTTCATGGCCGGCTATGCGGGATAAATTTTAAAACTCATATCAACGGCGGGGGCGGCATGTGTCAAGGCCCCAATGGAGATCCAGTCGACGCCGGCCTCTGCGAATGCCCGAACAGTATCGAGGGTCATTCCACCTGACGCTTCGACCACGATCTTGTTGCCGCGCTCGTGAGCGCGTACGCATGCCACCGCCTGTCGAACCGTATCCGGGTTCATGTTATCAAGGAGAATAGCGTCAAGGTCGTACTGGAGGGCTTCCTGCAGCTCTTCGAGCGTAGTGACTTCAACTTCGAACCGATGCGAGCGGCTCTCATGTTGTCGGGCTGTGGTAATGGCTGCGCTGATACCGCCTGCCAGCCTGATGTGGTTATCCTTAATTAAGATCGCATCATCAAGTCCGAAGCGGTGATTGATCCCGCCACCGACAGTTACCGCATACTTCTCAAATACTCGCAGTCCCGGCGTCGTCTTTCGTGTATCGAGAATCTTCGCCTGCGTCCCGCGAACGGCCTCAACGAATTGTCTCGTCAATGTGGCGATTCCGCAGAGTCGCTGGAGCAGGTTTGTGGCCACACGCTCACCGGTGAGCAGCGCCCTGGCGTGACCACGAATGGATGCCGCTCGATCGCCTTCGCGCAACGTATCACCATCACGATGCCATGTCTCCACTGTCAAGCCTTCATCCAAAATGGTGAGGGCTTCGATCACCGGCTCGATCCCCGCCAGCACAAGAGGCGCCTTGGCCATAAAATGGCCAATCGCCTTTTGGTCGGGCGGCACAATCGAGAGGGTTGTCACATCGCCTTGACCGATGTCTTCTTCAAGAAACCTCTTGAGGGCTTCTCGACGGCTGGTCCGAACAAGGGATAGGGACATGGGGGTAAAGGGAGAGACGGTCCTAACTCATCTCCAGCATACGCTGGATGGGTCGTAACGCAAGAAGCCGCAGCTCTTCATCAAGCGTAATTTCCGGCGCCCGGTGTTTCATGCATAGGTACAACTTCTCCAAGGTGTTGAGCCGCATGTGGGGGCATTGGTTGCAGGCGCAATCCCCGTCCGGTGGGGCCGGAATAAATGTCTTATCCCGGCAGGCCTTCTCCATCTGATGAATGATGCCGGGTTCGGTCGCGATGATGAATTCGGTATCCGTACTTTGCTTGACGTAACTCAGCAGTCCGCTTGTTGAACCGATGTAGTCGGCATGCTGAAGCACGCCGGCTTCGCACTCAGGATGCGCAAGCACCTTGGCGTGAGGATGGTACAGCATCAGTTGCACGAGCTTCTTTTCAGAGAACGTCTCGTGCACGACACAGGTGCCGGGCCACAGCGTCAGATCACGGCCGGTCTTTTTGATTAGGTAGCGACCCAGGTTCTGATCGGGCGCAAAAAGGATCGGCTGCTCTTTCGGGATCTGGTTGATGAGCTTTTCGGCGTTGCTCGATGTGCAGATGATATCGCTCATCGCCTTGACCTCGGCACTGCAATTAATGTAGCTGATCACGATGTGATCCGGATATTTTTCTTTGAAGCGTCTGAAGAGAGGCGCCGGGCACCCTTCTGCCAGCGAACACCCGGCCGCCAAATCGGGGAGCAGCACCTGCTTCGAGGGGTTCAGGATCTTCGCCGTCTCCGCCATAAAGTGAACGCCGGCAAAAACAATCACCTCAGCGCTCGTTTTTGCGGCCTGTTGGGCTAGTTGCAGGCTGTCGCCGACGAAATCGGCCACATCCTGAATTTCAGACTCCTGGTAGTAGTGCGCTAACACTACCGCATGCAACGCTTTTTTCAGCCGCTTGATCTCTTCTTCGAGATCAAGCAGGGCGCTCACCTCGGTTTCTGCAATAGGACTACCGACGTTCATTCTTGGCTCCGTCACCACGGTTTCTCACTCGGGAAGGGAGTATAGCATAAGTAGAGCACAATGCAGGAGGCAAGTTTTTGAGCTGTTCTAATTGTGGAAACCGGTCAACTCCTTGTATTCGAAGCGAGAACCTTTCTTTGTGAGGAGTTGTGGGCTTCGTGCCGTCACGTGTCTGACCGAAAAACCGCACTTCTTGCAACGCTTATAAATGAAACTCCAGCCTTCTTCATGTTGCTCTACCCCGATCTGTTCCATCTTAGAACAACAGCATGCCCCTGGCGTGAGCGGTGAGACAATCCGCTTGGGATAACTATTGGCCGGTTTTTTCCGATCAGTGTATTCGATAATTGTCGCCATTCTTTCATCCTCGCAATAAGGGCTCTGATTTGCGTTCTATAGACTTCTTACGTACACCACTGTTTTTCCAATGACGGGGAACCGAGTCGACTTCTCCCGGTTGGGTCGCTTGTAATCCCATGCCTATTAGGACTTGGCGATCAACACATTTGTTTAAGCGCAAAGCGGTGCATTGCCATCAGCGCACATCTGAATGTACCGCTTCAGCTCCGTAAAACAGTGTTCCAAGATGCTAATATCCTTCTTGACCTTTGTGAGCAGTATTGCCCCTTCAACAGAGGCAATGATAAACTGAGCTAACGCTGGAAGATCCGCATGGTCTGCGAGCTGTCCGTTTATGTGGGCTTTTCGTAAAATTGCCGTTATCTGAGCCTCCCAACCGTCGAAACCCTCCTGAAACCTTCTTCGGAACTCTTCATGGATGTCGCTCATCTCCATTGCCATGTTGCCTAAGCGGCACCCGCCGGCGCAGTTTCGCTTCTGATGTATATCAAAAAGTATATCCAGGAAGTCATGCAATTGCGTCAAGGCATCCTTGTTGTTTCCGAAGGCTTTTCCTGTCACCTCTTCTGAAAATCGTCTGAAGTTGCTCTCTATAATTGCATAGCCCAACTCTTCCTTACTTTTGAAATAGTAATAGAAACTTCCTTTCCCGACCCCGCTTTCCTCAAGAATCTCACCAATACTCGTATGATTAAAACCTCTCAGATGCACTAAACGAGATGCTGTCTCGATAATGTGGTCTTTAGTGCTAGACATAATTTCTCCGATTAAACCGACCGGTTAGTACAAGAAAGTGTAGCTAACCCTGGCGATGGTAGTCAAGGAAGAAATAGGGACTTCTCCGAAACGGGATTTTCACCTTATCAGATCAACAGAGCGGGAAAACCACAGATGACCGGGCTAACCAAAGAGAGAAAGGTAGCAGGTACATGCGAGGATAGGATAAGAGGAGAGCTCTCCGGGGGGTAGCGGAAAGCTCTCCTCTTTAGCCCATTGGACGCGACGTGCGTACTTGGCGATCGCTAGCTAAGCGACCCTACGATGACGCTGCTGTTTGAGGCAGCCGATCGCAACGACCGCCACCAACGACCATAACAAACCCGGTAATGCTACTTTTATAAAGCAATAAGCGTGCCACATCATATCTCGTGATAATATCTCTTATGCACCAGAGAATAATGTGCGAACTTATTGATTTATTTGTCCAATATGGGACCTAACAGGAGAAGAAAATTCGGCAGGCTCCAACGATATATTGGAATAGAGTACCCAATCGAATACAGTGGAGAATCAAAAGAGGTACGCAGAATGCGACACCTTCATTGGGTTAAGGACGATCTTTCTCGGTGAGGCTTGGAGCCGCCTTGATCTCAAGTAATCGAATAAGCTTGGCCAGGTAGGTACGCTGAAGTCCAAGAAGTTCCGCTGCCTTCGTTTGATTGCCCTCCGAACGCTTGAGAGCATCCTGAATCGTCCACTGCTTGAACTCCCTGACGGCTTCGTGGAACTTCTTTCCTCTGAGTGCTTCACGACGTAGGCCTGCGGCGAGTTGAGGCGGAAGGTCCTCCGGTCCGATCTGTTCTCCCGTACTCAAGACCATAGCCCGTTCGATCACGTTTTCCAGCTCGCGCACATTTCCCGGCCAGTGATACGTGGTTAAACCGTCCAGTGCGTCTGACGAAAGTTGCTTTAAGGGCTTCTTCAACTCACCCGCGTACTTTCGCAGAAAGTGATCGATCAAAGCCGGAATATCTTCCTTCCGTTCTCTCAACGGCGGAAGCTTTATGCTGACCACATTCAGTCGATAGTAAAGATCTTCGCGGAAGCCTCCCTCTCGCACGGCTCGTTCAAGGTCGCCGTTGGTAGCGGCAATAACGCGAATATCGGCCCTGATCGTACGAGTACTCCCAACCCGCTCAAACTCATGGTCTTGCAGAACCCGAAGCAGTTTTGTTTGGATACTTGCCTGGACCTCCCCGATTTCGTCGAGAAATATCGTACCGCGATCCGCGACCTCGAACTTCCCCTTCTTGAGTTGATGCGCTCCCGTAAAGGCCCCTTTTTCGTGGCCGAAGAGCTCGCTCTCCAGCAACTGGTCCGGAATGGCGGCGCAATTGACGACAGTGAATGGACAGTCGGCCCGAGGACTCCACCGGTGAATGTTTCTGGCGAAGACCTCTTTCCCTGTCCCGCTCTCGCCCAAAAGTAGAATAGTGGAACTGCTGCCGGCGGCGCGGTGGGCAAGCTGCAGCAGGTTTTTCATGGCTTGATTTTCTGCGATAACCTGGACAAAACGGCCCTCCATTTCTGTCTGCAAGCAGCGGCTTTGCACCCGCAGGGACTCCCGCTCGAATGCCTTGTCCAGGACGATCTTGAGATGCTTGGAATCGACAGGTTTGGTGATAAAGTCGTAGGCGCCCTCCCTTATGGCCTCTACGGCGGCTTCGATAGTTGCGTGCGCGGTCACAACGATTACCGTGACATCCAGCCCCTCGCGCTTCAATGACCTGAGGACATCAATTCCCGACATCTTCGGCATCTGCAAGTCGAGCAGGACAATCGCGGGCATCTCTCGACGAATCTGCTCCATGGCTTCGAAGCCGCTGGATGCGACAAGAGTGCGTACGTTCATCACCCCTAACCGGCTCTGGAGGATCTTCCTGGCCGCTGCATCATCGTCGACGATCAGAACTTTTATGCGATACCCTTCCATTTCTCCTCCAATAAAGGGCTCATTCCGCACCCGTCGGTAATTCCTTTGTGTCGATTTCGACAGCTTTTCGGATAGTGGGCGCTCATGGCGTCAGGAAGTGTCGAATCATCTCCAGGAGGTCCCGTGGCCGGAAGGGTTTTGCGATGTACGCATTACAGCCCGCTTCGAGGGCCAGCCGGTCATCTCCGCTCAGGGCAAACGAGGTAATAGCGATGACCGGAATCTGGGCGAGTACGGGATTCTCCCTGATCATGCGAGTTGCATCGAGACCTGAAAGCTTTGGCAACTGAATATCCATCAGGATGAGATCGGGGCGCAGCCGAGTCAACACGTCGAGCGCGGCCTCCCCATTGTGAGCCTCCACGATCTCGTAATCGGTCTTGGAGAGGAGATCTCTGATGATCTTCCGATTATATTCGTTGTCCTCAACATGTAAGATCAGCTTTCTGCTCACGGGTCGCCCTCCCACTGGACCCGAATCGGGATCCTGAAGTAAAAGGTCGACCCCTGTCCGATCTGGCTTTCCGCCCAGATAGACCCCCCATGCATCTCGACCAACCGCTTGGCGATACTGAGCCCCAAACCGCTTCCGCCGTATTCTCTGGTGATAGAACTATCGACTTGGCGAAATTCACTGAAAATACTCTTCAGCTCTTCGGCTGGAATACCGATTCCCGTGTCCGCTACGGCAATCTCAACGAACTCAATAGCGGTGTGCAGGGCGCCGAGTTCCAAACTTTGGGCCTCCTCGAACCTCGAACCTTGGACAGCCTTCGCGGTGACGGAAACATGGCCGCCTCCTGGAGTGAACTTGATAGCATTGCCCACCAGATTCATCAGAATCTGAGTGATGCGTTTGCTATCACCCAGCGCAGGCGGCAGATCCTCTGCAACCCGGCTGACCAACTCCAATCGCTTTTCTGCTGCGAGCGATCGCGTTGCCGAGATCGCAGAGTCGATTAATGATTGAACAGAGTATTCACCTAGATCCAACTGCATTTGTCCGGCTTCAATCTTTGAGAGATCCAACACATCGTTGATGAGCCTGAGCAGATGCCGGCCGTTTGTGTGAATATCTTCGATGGACTCGCGCAACTGGTTCGGAACCTTACCGTAGATCTCATCGAGGATCAACTCGGTAAACCCCAGGATCGCATTCAGAGGCGTCCGCAACTCATGACTCATGTTGGCCAGGAACTCGGACTTGTGGCGACTCGCCCGCGCGAGCTGACGGTTCGCCTCTTTCACCTCCTGAAAAAGTTGGGCGTTCTCTATGGCTACTGCGGCCTGAGAGGCGAAGATGCGTAGCAGGTCGAGTTGCGGTGCAATCGACTTTTGACTCACCGCATTATCGGCGGTCAGGACTCCAACAGAACGTCTTCGAGAAATCAGCGGTAAGACAACGAAGTTGCGAGAACACAGGGCCGGCATCGTATCGTATGGAGGCTGGGTCTGGAGCTCCGGAGGAATCCCGTGCTTCTCCTCAACGATGATCTCGACTCGATCCCGGTAGGCCCGCGCTAACGTAGGCACCTCATCGGAAATTGACACCTGCACGGTACCTGGTGTTGATGAAATACCGATGGCGGCAGCCAGCTCAAGAGAAAGATCCTCACGATCTGGTAGCCAGATAATAATTCGATCAAATCCGATAACCTCATGCACCCCTTTCAAAATTAGGTTCAATCGTTCCGACAGGGGGAGTGGTTCCTGCATGGATACGCCGAGCTGGTGTAGATCCCGCAGTTGAGAGGTCCGCTCACGGATCCGATCTTCCAGGGTTCGGTTGAGATCTCGAAGCTCCGTGGCCACTCTTGTTCGCTCGTCGAGAGTTCGTTTCAGTGCTTTGGCCATCTCGTTATAGGTTGTGGCTAATGTCCCAATCTCATCCTGAGAATCAACCGGGATTTCCTGGTCGATCTTCCCTTCGGCCATCCGTGCGGTAGATTCTGTCAACCGGGTAATCGGCTGCGTGATTCTCCTGGAGAGGGCGTAGGCAGCGAGGGTGCCGGCAGCCAAAAATACAATAGACAGAATGGCCCAGAGTTTGATCAAGTAGATCGAGTGGGCATCGATGTTCCGCGTTGACAGGCCGACTCTTGCAATTCCGATGACGCGGATTCGATCCTCACCAGGACCTTGAGCGAGCCCTGGCATTCCGAAGAACTGTTCCTCGATCAGGCGGACTTCGGTAGAGAGGATCGGGGCGTAAAACTCCAGGAACGACCCGGTTCCGACGCCCTTAAGAGTCCTGTCGACAGGTTGGCGGGTGGTCAGGATCCGTGCGCGGATCTCATCACTCAAGGTGTCGTTGATCAATGCCGGGCCGGGTTGGGACAGGGCTCTGCCTCCACCGATCAGGCGCTTTCCGGCATCGTTGTAAATAAAGACGTACGCAACGTCTTCTTCGCCGGTGACCCCACGCAATGAGGCATTAAGAAACCGTTCATCCTCACTGAACACACCCAACTCGCCGCTGGCGGCCAGATTAACGGCAAGAGCCTTTCCTTGTTTTGCAAACTCCCGATGCAGTAATCTGTTGTGCTGATAGAGCGACATTCCGCCAAAGAGGATGCAGAGCGCCAGGATCATCGGAATGATCGACAGTAGGACCTTGGTCCTGAATCTGGTTATCTGTCTGATTATCATCTGCCCACGCTTATAGTATCCCTGATCTCTCCTGAGCTATCGGATTACTACGGCTGCCCGGTCGAGAATCTCCTTCGGGATCTGTACGCCAAGCTTGCCCGCAGTCTTCAGATTTACCGTCAACCGCGTCTTTCTCGCTGTTGTGAATGGGATCAATTCGGCGCTTCTACCGGAAAGGATCCCGTTCGCTAACTCCGCGGCCTGGCTTCCGATGTCCCACCCGCTTTCAAAGGAAAGGCCGAGCAGGGCGCCCATTCGAGCTTGATTTTCCGAGAGACCCAGAACAGGAATCTTATGCCTGAAGGAGAAGAGCAGCATGTATTGGACCGATTCCGGCGTCAGAACGGTCAGGTCCGGTAAGATCCAGAGGACGTCGATCTCATCCTGCATGGCATCGAGGGCAGCGAACGAGTCCTTTGGCGAGGCGATGGCCTTTGCGATGAGCCTGAGGCCATGATCTCTGGCGATTCGCTCAGCTTGCCTTACCAGGAAGCCGGTCTGTGAGGGATCATAAATGACGCCGATCTTTCTTGCCTGGGGCGTAACTTTTTTCAGCAGAGTAAGCTGTTGCTCAATGGGAATATTCATGCTGGCCCCGGTGATATTACGGGTCTCTTGCCCGATCACGGTGATCGGGTTCAACACCATAGTAAAGACAACCGGGATGTCCTGGATCTCTTCAACCACCACCTGCAAGGCCCAGATTCCTATTGCAAGGATGAGGTCAGGTCTGGGACCGGACTTGAGCCGCGTCAGGAATTTCTTGCCCTTCTGGATGTCTCCTTCCATATCGTACTCAAGGATAGCGGACTCCCGCACAGTACTCTTAAATCCCTCCAGCGCTTTATTATAGACGTCGACTTCGGCGCTCTTGAGCACCACAATCTTTGCGGCCTCTGCCGGCATCGAGAAGTGGATAATTGCCGCAACGATGCAAGCCGCGAAGACAAGGGAAACGGTACGAGTTGTCAGGAATGACATGCAGGAGATCCTACGATCTTAGAAAAGATATTCGACCCCTACTGTGGGAATGAAATCCGCGCGGAGCCCGCTGTTTTTGTCCAGTGGAATCTGAACGGCCGTCCGAACGACCCAGGAATTGAGCGGATTCCATTTTACGCCAAGAGACAGGTCATTGATATGGTCCCCGGTTCTGCTTCCAGCCGGTTTGAAACGACCGATCACATCGGCGTCAAACGACAGCTCTGAGAGGAGGCGTGCGTCGAAACCGAGGGCATATCTGATGGTGTTTTGCTCAAGATCCTTGGTGTCGATCTCGTAGCCGACGTTGACGTGAGGGGTGAACCATCGCCCATAGGTTTTGGATGCGATAAAGAGGCCGGCCAAGTTTGTCCCGCCGGTTCCCAGGAGCCGTCCCTCATCCCCTGTCGGAAGTTTCACTTCGAACAGGAATGCCATATCCGGGGTGAAGCCGCTGGAGTTGCGCAGGAAGTTGTATTTCGTTCGAAGGATGACATCCCCGATGCCGGTCTCCTCACCACCTCCCGAGGCATTAGGTGGAGTCGAATTAGGCCCGAACCGGTGGATCGGGAGATCGCCGATCCTGGTTCCACCGGGATTACCGAACTGATCGAGGATAGTCGCCTTAGCCTTAGCAACGAGTCGAATATGGGTCAAGGGGACGACAAGTCCTATATCCCATACGGAAGTAATACCGTACGTTGCGATGAAAGCGATAATATCTTCATTCAGATCGACCTTCAGCTTGGCGCGGATTATGTCGCTCTCAAAGCTAAATGGGCCGTCGGTATCTCGAATCCCGTTTCCGTTGGCATCGCCCCGCCGGAACACAAGCTCCAAGTGATCAAGGTCTTTACCTTGCAGCTTGGTAAAATTCAGCCGAGTGTACGTCAAGGTGACATCGAGCTTATGCGCGCCGAGGGTTGTGGCGCGCTCCGTCAGCAAGGGACCAAGGCTTTCGGTCGTTCGAATAGGAATCCCACGATCCATGTCGAAGGTGAAGCCGGTCACCGAGGAACTGAACGAAGGGAGTCCTATTGCGGAGGTTACCTGGGTGTTGAGGTGTTCAAGCCCCTGAAGCGACGATGCCTGAAAACGCGACTCCTGGGTAAAAAAGGGCAGGGGGCTTGGTTCGATGAGGATCCCCTCGCTCCCATAGAGATTCCTGATGGTGTTCTTGAGATCCGTCGCCTCGGCGGAACGGCCGAACCATCCGATCAAAAGGATCAGCAAGACAACTGTGGCGGATCGGAGGCATAAGGTCATCTACAAATTCCTCGGATCAGCACAACGGCGATTGCGCCCTTGCCATATTGTTGCGTCAGGTGGGGCATGTGGACGAATTTGGAAAGAAATCCGATAGAAATTATGCAACCGATATCATACCAAAAACAACAGAGTCAAGTCATTCCGTGTGTCGGCTCGTACCCACGCATAGGTATTCAGATTGATCCCCTTCCCGGGGAATCCGGAGAGCCCACCTTTACAGCCGTTCCCGTATATATCACCTTCGTGGCCGTCCACGTGACAGCGGGGAAGACGAGAAATTTTTTCGGATCTGTAAACTCAAAACTTTCCGTAGCCATATTCAGACCAACAATTGCATTAGCCCCCATCTGGTACGCTTGCTTGATCAGACTGTGCATCGCCTCCCGGTCGGCCAGTTTCTGCTCCTCGTCGTTCGCAGCAGGTATGTGCGACGTCCCCATGATGGAACCCAGCACCTGTTCCGTTACCCGTCCCGAGATGGAGTCCGAGGTAACTATAGTGATCCGATTCTGATAAATCTGGATCTCCTTATCCAGATTGATTCTTCTCCTCTTCATTCGATACGTGTGGAGAAAGGGCCACGCTAAACCAAATAAAGTTATCACGACAAAGATCACAGCGAATACAGGGGCCATTTGTCTCTCCTCTGATTCCTCCCCCCACGACCCGGTGTTCCGCCACCGCGGACACAGCCCGGCCTGCAAGGGTCCAGCCGTCAAAATGGCGTTGCGTCCACTACGCAGGTACTGCTCGATACGCGAAGAACGAAGGGCTAAAACGTACGTGCCGGGACCGCCTATCCTTTGCCCGTTCTGATCTCATGTGCTCACCGGGTGACTCTTGCGCCGTGGCCTTATACGCCGGTTAGCGAGTGCGCAGAGAAACTGCCTGCGTGTCGCCGTGCGGCAGCCGTGGGCGGCTTACGCGCCCTGTATAATGACAACGTGCCGAATAGCGTCGCAAACCGAGCTGTTTCCGATACGTCCTCAAACCCGGCGTCTCGGAAGAGTGTAGGTAGACGCCCTTTCACGTTGTCAACAGTCCTGGCGAAACTGTCGCCGAGCTGTACAGAAAAAACCAATGCGCGCATCAGCAGGTTGTGAGGTCGTCCCCAGTCGGCGACGTGTAGCTCCCCCCCTGGACGCAGGACGCGAAAGATCTCCTTCAACGTTCTGACCTTTTCGGATCGTGTCAGATGATGCAACATCAGGCTTGAAAGGACTCGGTCGAACGCCCCATCGGCAAACGGAATATCAAAACAGAATGCCTGAACCAGCGTGATTTCCTCGACCTGCCTGCGAGCCTTCGACCTCGCAATGTCCAGGATGTTCATATCACCATCCAGGCCGATAGCCAACAGAGATGGTGCCCTGTGCCTCGCCGATAGGAGCAGCGTTCCCGTGCCGCACCCCACGTCCAGAATCCGAGACGCTTCGCCGATGGCTGCTTCATCCAGGAGACGACTCTTGAAGCTCCTCTCGCGCGTGGTCAGGCGAACGAGGGGATCATAGAGCGGGGTGAGGGAATCCCAGCCGAGCGCCGGGACATACCCTGCCTTCTTAGGACCCATTCCCCCTCCACGTCTACTCACTGCAATACGCTGCCGCGCATAGCGCTGTGACCGATGTGGTCGAGGCGATGAAACGTTACGCATCAATGTCAGACGCAAGTCACTTGCAATATCAAGGCGAACGTGAGGGATTGTCAAGCGCTTTCTCTGGTCGAAAATAGAGATTGCCAGCGCACCCGTTCATTTGCACGCTGTTGCGAGTACCGCGCAGGGTGCGCGGCAATCCGACACGCCGTGCCATTGCGAGCCGTAGGTGGAGTAATCTCCTTAGCTGAGATTCCTTCGGGTCCCTCGGAATGCCGCTCCTGGTCAGATTGCTTCGCCGCGCTCGCAATGGCACGGCGGAATTTCTATTCTTGGGGGTTGCGGATTTGGTTGTGAAACGGTAAAATTTCGTGTAGCATAAAAAGGGTTTTGCCCACGCATAGCAACAGGGTAAGAGGCGAAGTATTTTTGGAGGAAGCTTGTCGCGATGACAAATAGGATTAACAGTATTATAGCTGACATCTCGTCCCAGAACACTGACCAGTTAAAGGCCGCTCTAGCGGAGGTTTCAACGCTTTCCGACCTTTCTTCCGAAGAGAAGCGGGAGTTGGCGGCGGCGCTTTCCACCACCTTCTACCGCGACCACGCCGGCGATGAGGAGCTGGCTCGACTGATTGATCAAAGCGAGTCGGTCCTGGCCTCCCTGGGTCCGGAGGTCGCCGAATGGATGATCGAGCAACTCGTTGAGGCTGATGCGGAATCGGCGGAGCATTTCGCCGGCGCCTTGGGGCAGATCGGCGCGCCTGTCGTGGACCTGCTTCGTTCGTGGTTCGATACGAGCCGAAGCGACGACTACGCCCGGATCAACCTCCTGTTGGCAGCGGGGCGTTTCACTGATCCGGCTATTGCCAGGATCCTGCCGGAGGCTTTGAGGTGTACGGAATCTACCAACAAACAGGTGAAGTCCGCGGCCTTCTACTGCGTGGGGAGGATCTTCAAACGTATTCCCTCTGAGGTGGTCGGCGACGCGGATCGATCGATGCTGTTCGACACGCTGTTTGCCGGTCTCTCAGATCCGTCCCCCCTTGTCCGTAGGCACGCGGTGCGCGCTATAGGTAAAGGGGTTCGCAACTCCTATTTCGCGCCGGAGCAGGTAGAGAAAAGTCACAACGCCTTCCGGGCCATCCTCGGGATGGATCACTTCGATTGGGATGACGCCTTTATTGTCCGCAGCGAAGCCGAATATCAGCTACATTACTGCCAGCACGGCCTGGCTGAGAAGGAGACCACGCTCAGGGGCAAATACCACCAGGATTTTTCGATCCTCGAAAAGCGGGAACTGTGCCCCAACACCTACTACTTCAAGGTGAACGCGCCGCTTCTGGCTAAGAAGATACAAGCCGGACAGTTCATCATCATGCGTCCCAATTACGACAGCGAGCGCATTCCGCTCTCCATCGCCGGATGGGACAGAGAGAAGGGATACATCGAGATCGTCATCATGGCTGCGGGCAGGACGTCCACTGAAGCTACGCAGAAGAACGTGGGCGACAGCTTTCATGACGTTGTCGGGCCGCTGGGTCAACGTTCCCACGTCGCCAAATACGAGGGCGCCTGTGTGGTGCTCGGAGGCGGCTACGGCACCGGCGCCGTCATCCCCACGGCGCGGGATTTGAGGGCGCTTGGCAACAAGGTCTACGGCGTGGTGGGCGCCCGCACGAAGGACTTGTTAATCCTGGTTGACGAGCTCAAAGCGGTGTGCGATGAGGTGTTCGTCACCACCAATGACGGCTCGATCGGGATTCAAGGTTTTGTCACCCATGCGCTGGAACAGATTATGGCGCAGGAGAAGGTGTCCATGGCATTGGCGGTTGGTCCCGTGCCGATGATGATGGCCGTTGCGAAGATGACAGAGGGGAAAGGGGTCGAGACGTGGGTGTCGTTGAATGCCATCATGGTGGACGGCACCGGCATGTGTGGCGCCTGCCGGGTAACAGTGGGCGGAAAGACCAGATTCGCCTGCTACCATGGACCCGATTTCAACGCCCACCAGGTGAACTTCGATGAGTTGATAAAGCGCCAGCGGATGTTTGTCGAGCAAGAAAAGATCGCCTTCGAGGCGATGCAGCGATAAGGGAGAGGCGTCGAGATGGCAGAAATACGCAAGGGACTCAGTGCAAAGGAGCGGATGCAGAAGCCACGCAACCACATGCCGCTACATGAGGCAGGGTTGCGCATTCTTAGCTGGGAGGAGGTGCCCATCGGCTACTCGATGGAGCAGGCCCAGGACGAGGCAATACGGTGCATTCAGTGTAAGAAGCCTGAATGCGTACCCGCGTGTCCTGTAGGCATCAACATCCCCGCCTTCATTAAGCTTGTCGAGGAGGGGGACGTCGCCGGCGCGGCCAAGAAGATTCGTGAAACCAACTTTCTTCCCGCCGCCTGCGGCCGTGTCTGTCCCCAGGATAAGCAGTGCGAGGCGGTCTGTGTGGTGGGCAAGAAGAACGATCCGGTTGGCATCGGCAATCTGGAGCGGTTTGTGGCGGACTACGAGCGTGAGCACAAGCTGGACCGTATTCCGGAGATGCCGCCTTCGACCGGTAAGCGAGTCGCCGTCATCGGGTCCGGGCCGGCAGGGATGACCGCCGCTTATGAGCTTCGCTCTCGCGGCCATGAGGTAACGGTCTTCGAGGCGTTCCACCGTGGCGGGGGGGTCATGGTCTATGGGATCCCGCGGTTCCGCTTGCCGCTGGAGGTTATCGACGAAGATCTCAAGCTCCTTGAAGATATGGGAGTAGAGTTCGTGTATAACATGGTGATCGGCAAGATCCTCACCATTGATGACCTCCTGGAAAACGAAGGGTTTGATGCGGTATTCATCGGCACCGGCGCCGGCCTGCCAAAGATGCTGGGCGTCCCCGGCGAAAATCTGAATGGCGTCTATTCCGCCAACGAATATCTCACCAGAATCTATCTCATGAACGCTAACGAGTTCCCGCACTACCCCACGCCCCTCTACCAGGGCAAGAAGATGGCGGTCATCGGCGCCGGCAATACTGCCATGGACGTACTCCGTACCGGTAAGAGGCTTGGTGCGGATGTCACCTGTTACTACCGCCGCTCCCACGATGAGGCCCCGGCCAGGACGGAGGAGCTGGAGCATGCCGAGCAGGAGTTCGTTGAGTTCAAGTGGCTCTCCAACCCCGTGGAGTTCATCGGCGACGAGCGCCACTTCGTCAAAGCCATCAGGTGCGAGGTGATGAAGCTGTCCGATCCGGATGAATCCGGCAGACGAAAACCAATGCCCACCGGCGAGTATTTCGTCGATGAGGTAGACACGGTGGTCTTCTCATTGGGGTGCGATGTCAACCCCATCATCCCCAGCATGACGCCTGAGCTCCGTACCAACAAGTGGGGGATCGTCATGGTCGATACTACCACCTACCACACCAGCAAGAAGGGGGTATTTGCGGGCGGCGACGTCGTGACCGGCGGTTCGACGGTGATCCTGGCTATGGGACAGGCGAAGGAAGCCGCCAGGCACGTCCATGAATACCTTATGGGCCAGTTCAACTACGAGCTGAACGTCCCCACGGATCCCAGTGCACCAGGCGTGCAGTGGGAAGGGCGCTTCAGCAAGGCAAAGCGATAGACTCAGTCCAGAGCTCATCGGACGTAGCCGCGGTGCGGCTCCGTGCGTAGATGTATTCTGAGAAAGCAGCACAAAAGGAGATAGGTCAGCGCCATCGCTGATTCGACTCATTCTGTCCTGATTTTGATCAGCGTGAGCGCCTTTGTATCCTCACGACGAAGCGCGTGAAGTCGCCCGGCCTCTCATGGACACTTCTAAGCAGGACCAGCGCGAGGGAGAGGCGCGTACGTTGTGCGCGATGAGTGCCAGGCAGTAATTCTTTCCGGCGCGTTGGATCGCTTCTTGTGTCATTTCACACGCATAGTCCATTCCAGGATTACCCGCTCTGTTGTCGTTTCAGGCTAGGCCCCTTCTGTGGCAATTCTGAATAATGGAGAGTGTATGGCGTTGAACACTCGTGCCCGCCTCCTGGTCTCGTGTCCCGACCGTCCAGGTATTGTTGCGGCAGTCTCGCAGTGCCTGTTTGAACAAGGCGCCAATATTGTGCACTCGGACCAGCATACGACCGACCCGGCAGGGGGCGTCTTCTTCATGCGGATCGAATTCGACCTCCCGGGGCTGGATAGTCGTGGTGTTGAACTGGAGCGGGCCTTCGAGCCGGTTGCCAGTCGGTTCCGGATGGAATGGAGACTGGCGTACGCTGCCCGCATCAAGTCCATAGCCATCTTTGTATCGAAGGAGGACCACTGCCTGTTGGAGCTACTGTGGCGGTGGAAGGCGGGCGACATGGCGGCAGAGATCGCCATGGTGGTAAGCAATCATCCCGACCTGCGCGGACTTGTCGAGGCCTACGGCATTCCTTTTTACCACATCGCGGTCACGCGGGAGCGACAAGAGCAGACTGAGACCGCGCAGCTCCAACTGATCGAAGGCAAGGTTGACCTGATCGTCATGGCGCGGTATATGCGTGTCCTTTCGTCGGCTTTTATCCGCCGGTTCCCTAACCGCATTATCAACATCCACCACAGCTTCTTGCCGGCCTTTGTTGGGGCAGACCCTTATGCGCAGGCGCACTCGCGAGGAGTCAAATTGATCGGCGCTACGGCGCATTACGC
>NSJM01000027.1 GCA_002634395.1 Candidatus Methylomirabilis sp. | reverse complement strand
GAGATGTGGGCAAGGGGTGCGCGCATAGCATGCGCAGTTACGGGGCCCGCGTGATCGTTACTGAGATTGATCCCATCAACGCCCTGCAAGCGGCGATGGAGGGCTTTGAAGTCACCGTTATGGAAGATGCCGCCAGGGTGGGAAATATTTTTGTTACCGCCACCGGTAACGTGGATGTCATTACCGTCGATCACATGATGATGATGAAAGATGAAAGTATCATTTGCAATATCGGGCATTTCGACAGCGAAATCGATGTGGCCGGATTGAAATCCCTTCCGGGTGTGCAACACGTCAACATCAAGCCCCAGGTGGATAAATATGTACTCCCCAATGGGAAGACCCTCTATCTTCTGGCTCAAGGACGTCTTGTCAATCTGGGTTGTGCCACAGGTCATCCCAGTTTCGTCATGTCGAATTCATTTACGAACCAGACCTTGGCCCAGATCGATCTGTGGAACAATCCGCGACCCATAGGTGTGTACACCTTGCCGAAAAAGCTGGATGAGGAAGTTGCTCGACTGCATTTGGAAAAACTTGGGATCAAGTTAACCCGGTTGAGTCCCAAGCAGGCTACATATATCGGAATCTCTCCAGATGGTCCCTATAAGCCGGATCATTATCGTTATTAATAGGCAATTGGATTGCCTCTAGAATCCTATCTCTTATCGGGGATAAGGATTTTTTGTTGGTGCCAGTGAGCCGTCCGGCTCCCCTCGACCCGTCGCCTGCGTCCACACTCTGTCCATGCTCGGTCCATACATGATTCAGCAGTGCTTCTTTTGAGGATGCGTATCCCGATCAAATCCACCACCCATTCCGGTCGATGATCGCCGGTTGCCTCGTAAGCAGGATGCCAGTCCAAGACGCCTCGATTGAGGGTAGTGAACCAAGCGTAGGGGGAGACAGGGCACTGTGACCAATGCAGGAGACTCAAGATGACGGGGGTGTGATCTGCATAACGACGAAGTCCTTTGACTTTTGCACTCAATCGAGTAAGGTTAGAGCAACTTCCGAGAGGAGGGAACGCTGTGAAAGATGCTGCCCGATGAAGCTCACCCGCTACACCTACCTCCTGACTTTGAATGATAGAAAGCGGCATGAGCACGTTACTGAGCAGGGGGCCGTGAAGCAATTTACGGTGCAGTATGAGACCTTCATTGAGGGGAACTGGTGCCCGGTTATTCGCTACGATACAGCCCATGGCTTTCCGCATATGGACAGGATCCGCCCCGATGACACCGTGGAGAAAATCCCCCTGCTCACCAAAGACCTGGGAGAGGCGTTGACGTTTGCTGATCAGGACATCGACGAGAACTGGGCACGGTACAAAGAGGCGTACCTGAAAAGGAAGAGAGCATGACAGACCAAGAGCTGTTCACAAAAAACCTGAAACTGTCAACGGAGTTCGATCTCTACCTCCTTGAGCATCCCGAGGTTGCCGAACAGATCCCGGAAAACGCCCTAGTCGTCCTCCTGCCAGAGGATGACCAAGAACTATGCGAGAGAAACCTTGCGTTGGCAAGAGCTCGCCGGGAGTCTAGGCAGGCAGTGGTGTATGTCAGGATCGAGAAGGTCGCCCCACCCCGATCACGACTGGTAAAACCAAGGGTAGAGGTGGCGGCTTAAAGTGCGCCGTTAGATGGAGATCCTGTAGGGTTTCGCGAGGATTCTGCCTGGCTGTCGGATTAACTCCTAGCATCTACAATTTGAAGGTGACCTGCGACTACGCCCAGGCCGTCCTCGACGCACTGGTTGAGGGCGGAGTAATCGCGGTCTTCAATTTCGCTCCCGCCCAACTTACCGGTCCCGATTCGGTGAAAATCCAGAACGTTGACCTGTCAGCTCTGCGGAAAACTCTGAGCTACCATATCGCCCGGACAGAGCGGCCACGATCCCGCACGCCTTGACACCCCCACCTATTGCTTTCGGCTATCTGGATCGATCTGTAGAAATATCCGGTTCGATATGAGACCCTATTCCCCCTTTTTGGTTCGGCATGGGGAGTGAGAGGTGACGCAGGGTGAGAGCCGCCAGACCGTTAGATGGCCTGTGCTGCCGAGATGTCAGGAGTGGATTATCCGTTGAGAAGAAGGCGACAGCTTGTTGGGGAGAGGATTACGAAGTGCATATTACGGGGGTGTAATCTGCACCACACTCGGTAGTAGACGCGGTTCCCGCGAGCACCGCTAACTTTCGCTCCGATGCCTCACACGAGGTTCCGGGGGCTCAAGGTGCTCGCTTTGACCGGTACCGAATAGGTGACCGGCGCGAAACCCGCCGCGGGTTTCGCGAACGAGTCAACCGCCTCGTTGGACCTTCCTTTTCGGCGTGCTCTTCTTCAAGTCCTCAATCTTTTCCTTAAGTGCGAGCGGCTGAATCAGATTCTCGACAATGTCCAGAACCAAGGTAAGGTCATCCAACGACGGGTTGTGTGCTCTGTGAGCAGCAGCGTGACCCGCGTCAAGTGCGGCTTCAAGAGTCTCTCGGCTCTTCGAGCTGAGATAGCCGTCCTCGACAAGTTTCTCCAACTTGGCTTGAAAGCCACCTATGTCACCGATGGTCGCATTCATGAACGCATCGACAATAGCCCTTGCGCCCATCAGAGCCAATCGTCTGCTGTTCGCGTGCAGTGCGACGTAGACCTCCTTCAAGAGGGATTCGATCTCATCGGGCAGGTCATATAGCCACCGCGGAGATTGCCTTGAAACGGGAGGAGGGTAGAACTCTGTATCATCGGTGTTTAGGGCATGAGATACAACGCGCCTTCTCAGAGTCACGGCCCCGCAGCCTTTGCACTCGAGAATGGTATTCGCCGTCCGCCAGTCGATGGAGAATCGCCCTTCGTCCACTTCCTCAGACTCATTGACGACGCTGACGGCGATGACGTCATGTCTCGTCTGGCGCAGACACTGGTTGCAGTGAATCCATTCTATCTTGTTTTCGGCACTCATATCTCTGCGGTCCAACTGTTGAGTAGACTGGTCAGCCCCATTCGAGGAGATTTGCGATTTGGTCAAATCTATAATCTTATCCAGCGCTTAGCAAGAAATTTTCAACGATCCGGAAGATGTCAAACATTGCGGAAACGGTCAGCCTATTCCACTTGACCAGCAAGGACTCTCCACCTCCAAGTGGGATGTCACCCTTGGCATCGCAGTGCAGGTTACAACCACGAATCTACAACAAGATCGAAATACCTGGTCGAGCTCAATCGGAAGAGGTGGCCGGTTTACGACCGGAATGGGTGGCGCAGTGGGCGTACGCGTCTTGTCGAGGCAGAGGTTGACGAGCCGTACGCGCACTACATGGCCAGAACGAGAGATGCTTGCACGTATGGTAGCGCGTGCGGGCGCGGATGTCCGGCTCGGAAGGCGGGGTGAAGCGAACCAGATTGACGCGGCTCACAGGCTCGAACGGCGGAAAGCCTTGGAACAGCGCAGGTACGCATCCTCGACCTCGATGCCGAGCGCGACCTTGGGGAGTTTGCCATGCACGGCCGCTTGGCGGGCGGAGTCGGCACAGCTCTCAGATACGTTACTTCACGATCTCCAGCAGTTCCACCTCGAAGACCAGCGTGGCGCCCGGTTTGATTTTCGGGGGCGCCCCCCGGACGCCGTAGGCCGCGTCGGCAGGGCAGACCAGCTTGGCCTTACCGCCGACCTTCATGGTGACGACGCCTTCGGTCCAGCATTTGATCACGCCGTTGAGCGGGAAGGTGGCCGGTTGCCCACGCTGCACGGAGCTGTCGAAGACGGTGCCGTCGATCAGGGTGCCCGTGTAGTGCACCTTCACCGTGTCGCTGGCCGTGGGCGAGGGTCCGGTGCCAGGCTTGAGCGTGGTGACGATCACGCCAGAGGTCGTCCTGGTCGCCCCCTTCTCGGCGGCGGCCTTGTCGAGGAACGACTGGCCCTGCTTCTTCTCGACAGCGGCGGTGGCGGCCTGACGCGACGCCTGCAACTCCTGGACCTTGCTGGTGTAGGCGGGCAGTTCGACCTTCCGCGTCCGATTCAGGACCCCGTCGGCGAGACCTGACTTCACCAACTCCAGTTCGGCCTCGCTGAGATTGAACGAGCCGAGACTCTGGCTGAGCGCGAGCCCCAGGGCATAAAACGTCTTCTGCTCCTCAGTCTTCAGCTCCTGGCCCCTGACGACGCCGGCCGCGCCGACGGTCAGGAGGACCACGATGCACGCGACGATTCGATGCATGAGGGCCCCTTTCTGAAAGGTGGAATCTTCCGTCCCTGCCTTTAGTTACGCTCCCAACCGGCCGGCGTCTTTTCTCAGCCCATCGGCCTTATCGGTCCTCTCCCACGTAAAATCAGGTTCTGTGCGACCGAAATGGCCATAGGCCGCGGTCTGCTTATAGATCGGACGTCGAAGATCGAGGGCTTTAATCATCCCGGCCGGAGTCAACTCGAAGTGAGTACGGACCATTTTCATCAACTCCTCATTCGGGATCACCCCTGTCCCCTTGGTGTCCACAAATACCGATACCGGGTCGGCGATGCCGATCGCGTAGGCCAGTTGAACCTCGCATTTTTGGGCCAGACCAGCCGCTATGAAATTCTTTGCAATATATCTGGCATTATACGACGCAGATCGATCCACCTTCGTCGGATCCTTCCCGGAGAAGGCGCCGCCGCCGTGGCTCCCGACCCCGCCATAGGTATCCGCAATCAGCTTCCGACCGGTCAGTCCCGTATCGCCGTGAGGGCCACCGATCACAAAGCGACCGGTAGGGTTGATGTGGTAGGTAATCTGGTCCAAGTCCACCAACTCCTTGGGAAGGACCGGGAGGATCACCTGCTCAATGATGTCTTCGCGGATCTGCTTTAACTGGACCTCCGCGCTGTGCTGAGTGGAGATCACCACCGTATCGATGCGATTCGGCTTCCCATCGACGTATTCGACCGTCACCTGCGATTTGCCATCCGGCCGGAGGTAATCCAGGATTCCCGTGCGACGGACCTCTGCCAGGCGTCTGCACAGCTTATGGGCCAGCATAATCGGCATCGGCATCAACTCAGGCGTCTCATCGCTGGCATACCCGAACATCAATCCCTGATCACCGGCCCCCTGGACATCAACTCCCAACGCGATATCAGGAGACTGCTCCTGAATTGCGCTGATTACGCCGCAGGTCTCGTAATCAAAGCCGTATTTCGCCCTCGTATAGCCAATGTCCCTGATCGTCTCGCGGACCACCCTTGGGATGTCCACATAACACTTGGTGGAAATCTCCCCGGCCACAAAAGCCAAGCCGGTCGTAACCAGCGTTTCACAGGCCACGCGACCGTAGGGGTCCTGCGCGAAGATGGCGTCAAGCACGGCATCAGAGATCTGGTCCGCGATCTTATCGGGGTGACCCTCCGTCACCGATTCCGACGTGAACAGATAATGTTTGAAAGGCATAAATCGATCCTCCTCCCCTTCTAAGTTTCAGGTTTCCCAGTTTTGATTTGCGACTTTAGCACACCGCTACCGGTTGTCAAGAAAAAGCCACGGCTTGGCCGGCCTTACTCCGACGTCGGTCCTCACGTTTCAACGAATTGCTCCCATCGGCCCTGGGCCTTCAAGATCAGATCGATCACCTCCCGGACCGCGCCACGGCCGCCTGCCTGCGTGGTCACATAGACGACCTGTGCCCTCACCTCTGCAGCGGCATCAGCCGGCGCCGCAGAAAGGCCGACCCGATTGAGCACGGGGAGGTCGTTCAGATCATCACCGATGTACGCCGCCGCCTCATCGGTCAGGCCGTGCCGATGCAGGAGCATCTCGTACACCTCGAGCTTGTTCAGCGCCCCCTGGTGGACCTCAGAGATGCCCAACTCTTTCGCGCGGTGGGTCACCGCTCCTGACGTACGCCCCGTCAGGATCGCTGTCAGCAATTCCGCTTGCTTGGCCATGCGAAGACCGAAACCATCTCTCACGAAGAAGGCCTCGGCCTCAATCCCTTCAGCATTATAGAAGATCCGTCCGTCGGTGAGCACGCCATCGACGTCCATGATAAGCAGACGGATCGCCTTCGCCTTTTCCTGGAGCCTCAGATCGATGGACATGGGAATTCCTCACAACATAGCGTTCAGCCGTCGGCTTCGGACAAACCCCCCTGACCCCCCTTTCATAAAAGGGGGGAGATACTTATACGTTTCCTTTCCTCCCCCTTTCATAAAGGGGAATTGAAGGGGTTTTCGTGCGCCGTAGTGCGGTCGCTACCACATGGGCTGCTCTTTTCATTACAATCGCGCCCGATTCGTGACCAAAACAAAGTCCCGCTGGCGGTATGAATGGACCGCGAGTCGCATGAGCGGGGGGTTGGCTTGTCGTTCTAACTCTTCATATTGATGTGTTGCGAACAGCCCGAAGACCTGTCTATCGACGGCAAAAGCCGCGTGAACCTCATCGGGTGTCTGGAGTTCCGGCACCGGAGACGGTCGATCCAGATAATAGAGGATATCCTCACCTAACGACCGGCCAGGGTGAAAAATCACCAAGGGGGAATCGCCCACAGCCGCACGAACCTGCCGGGCAATGGCCTTTGCGGATTCATATCGGGCAAGCGTGGGATAAAAGTACTGAACAAGACCGATGGTCATCACGACAGCGATCGCCACAACGCTTGAAAACATGGCTTGCGGTCGGCACCTGCAGGCGGCATAGAGAACACCTATGCACACGATGCCGAGAAACAGCGCAAGGGGGATGGACCAGAAATCAGGGGGGATGAGGAATCGCAGTTGAATAAGTCGCGGCCCGGCAATGAGGCCTGCCACGCCGATCAGGCCCAGAAGGAAGGTCACGACCCTGAGCAGGCGAGCTTCCGCTGCCGGTACCGGGTCTACGGACCGAAGGAGATAGTCCCAGTATCGGGCTATCAGCAGAGCGAAAGGCGGGATGAGATAGACAAGAAACCGCTCGGCCTTTCCTGCCGGCAGGCTCAACAGGACGAAAAAGCCGATCGACCAGACGCGGAGCAGCAGGTCGGCTTCGTCGCAATGGCGGGAACGAGACCTGAAGAGCATCAGACCCGCACAAGGCAGAAAGAGGCTCCAGGGAAAGAACACCGCAAAGATCATCACGAAATAGAAAAACGGTGAGTTGGGCGCGTAGACGATGCGGGCCAGATTCTGGCCGACAAAAAAGTTCCGGTTAAACTCATCGCCTAACTCCAGATAGTAGGGTACGGTGACGAGTAGAAAGACGGCCATTCCGGCCAGAAGGAGTGGAACCTCCGCAAGAATCTTCAATCGCCGCGTGAGCACTAAAAAGACGAATCCCGCACCCGCCGGCAGCAGGAAACCTACGGGGCCTTTCAGCATGGTTGCCACGGCCATCGACAGGAAGGCGACACAGAGATAGCCAAACCGACGCCTGCTCCCCCGATACGCCAGATAGAAGGCGAAGAATGCAAGATTCATCCAGAACGCGAGCTCGACATCGAATCTTGCCTGATGGGCGTGCCAGACAGCGGACAGTGTGGTGGTCGTGATGATCGCCGCGATAATGCCAAGGCGCCGATCGAACAGCAGCTTCCCGCTGAAGTACGCCAGGAACACCATCCCGATCCCAAAGGTCGCTGATGGAAATCGAACAGCAAACTCACTCGGCCCCCACAGCACAAGAGAAAGCGCCATGAGCCAGAAATGCAGTGGGGGTTTATTGAGGTAGGGACGCCCCTCGTAGACAAGCTGCAACCAGTCCCCGGTCCTGACCATTCTTCGCGCAATGGCCGCATACATCCCCTCATCACCTCTCAGCGGTGTACCCAGATGCGAGTAATAGACGAAAAGTCCCCAGAGAGCCAGGAGGGTCAGGACCAGCCACTCCTTTTCAAGCAACCTCCACGCACTCTCCTTTGCAAGAGGGAATATTTCGAGGATTTTAAGAACTGAGGCGGGATTTCTCTTGCACTCCCACCCGTCCCCTCCCCCCTCGAGGAAAAGGGGACGAATGGGGGGTCGCACTTCGCACTTCGGACCTTGCACCTCGCACATCGCTACACCACCCCAGCCCTCAGGAGATCGTGCAGATGGATAACCCCCTCCGGCCTCCCTTCGGGATCCACGATCAGCAGAGACGTGATCGTATGCCGCTCCATGATCTCTAACGCCCTGGCCGCGAGGACATCCCCGCCGATGGTCTTGGGGTGAGACATCATACAATCCCTGACCTGTTGCTGCAGCAGATCGATCCCTTGCTGGAGCGCCCGTCGCAGGTCACCGTCGGTAATGATCCCGGTGAGGATCCCGGCCTCATCCACCACGGCGGTCATCCCAAGCTGCCTTCTTGAAATCTCGGCAATGGCATCACGCATGAGCGCGCCCTGAGCGATAACAGGAAGCTGCTCGCCGACATGCATGAGGTCCTTCACTCGCCAGAGCAGCCGCCGTCCCAGGTTTCCGGCCGGATGCAACAGCGCAAAGTCCGCATCGGTAAAACCACGTTGCTCGAGCAGGACCACGGCAAGTGCATCGCCCATTGCCAAGGCTGCGGTCGTGCTGGCGGTCGGAGCCAATGCCAGCGGGCAGGCTTCTTTCGCCACGCCGACATCGATCACAACGTCGCTCTGCCTGGCAAGGGTAGAGGTAGAATTGCCGACCAGCGCGATCAGCGCGAGACCGAGCCGTTTGATCGCGGGGAGCAGGCCGACGAGCTCATCCGTCTCGCCGCTGTTCGACACCGCGATCACGACATCACCACGGACCAGCATCCCCAGGTCGCCATGTCCCCCCTCGGCAGGATGGAGAAAGAACGCAGGGGTTCCGGTGCTGGCCATGGTGGAGGCAATCTTCTGAGCGACCGAGCCGGACTTACCCATGCCGGTCAGCACAACCCGGCCCCGACAGTCCAAGAGGATCTCGATAGCCCGGTCGAACCGCTCATCAAGCTTTGGGATCAAGGCCAGGATCGCCTCGGCCTCGATCTGCAGCACGTGTCGTCCTCGATCGACAATCATGGGCTCTCAATCCGTTCCGGCAGAGGTGCGAGCATCCGCTCCACAACCGGGACGACCTCGTCAAGCGCGATTAATCGCATGCAGTTCTGCTCCCCCCGCAGACACCCACCCGGAAAACAGGGCCGGCAATCAATCCCCTTGTAGAGTACGACATGGCCAGGACCGGCCGGTCCCCAGACCCTCGGATCGGCGGGACCAAAAAGGCCGATCACCGGCGCGCCCATCGCAGCCGCCATATGCATCGGTCCGTTATCGTTTCCGACAAAGAGGGTAGCCTGTCGGAGCAGCCCGGCCAACTCAAGAAGCATCAGACGTCCGACTAACGAACGACAACCGGTTTCTACCCGATCCATGATCGCCCCCGCCATTTCCTGATCTGCAACAGAACCAAGCAGCACCACCTTGACCCCGAGCTTTCCCTGGATATAGTCGATAAGACCCGCGAACCGGTCAGCAGGCCAGCTCTTAAACCACCACCGAGCCCCAGGATGCACCGCCACGAAGCGCTCATCGGGCAAGATGTCGACAGCGGCGAGGGCCGCGCCAACGGCTGACTCGTCAGCCGGCCGAATCCTGAGTACAGGCAGCGAAGGGGCAACCGGAATTCCCAGTACCTCCAGGGCCATCACGTGCTGGCGAATCATCGATATCGGCTGCTTCTGCACCGGGACCAGATGCGTGTACATCCGCCCGCGCCAGCGACCCTCTCGATTAAAGCCGACCCTGATCGCGGCACCGGTGAGTCGGCTCAGGATCGCTGCTCGATCGCCATCGGTCAAGTCGAGTACAAGATCGAAGCGGCGCCGGCGCAGCGCAGCGGCGAACCTGAGCTGACGCAGCGGCGACCCTGCCCGCTCAGCGATCAGTACCTCGTCCACATGAGGATTGGTGACGATCATCGCCTCGGTCCCCGGATTGACCAACATTGAAAGGCGGGCCCCGGGAAAGGCCGACCTGAGCCCAGCCAGGACAGGCGTGCTGAGAAGGACATCCCCGAGATACCGGAGCTTAATGACAAGGACCCGCTTCGGTCCACTGCTTCCCAGCCCGATCATGACCGTCCCTCTCGACGCATCAGCCTCGCACCGGCGCACGCTCCCTGCGTAACCATTTGAGGGGCGTCGCAGCCGCCATCAACCTCTCGACGGCTTCCAGTACATCCTCGACGGAGATCGCCAGCATACACTCCTGCCGTATACGGCCAACGAGGTGGCAGGTATCTTCCTGCTGCGGGCACGGGCTGCATGGGAGGTGGCTGGAGACCACCTGGACCGACTCTCCCCACGGTCCGTACTTCCTGACATTTGATGGACCGTGGAGGGCCACTGTCGGCACCCCCAGCGCGACGGCCATGTGCATCGGTCCGGTGTCGTTCGAAATGAACAGATTCATACAGGAAATACGCGCGGCCGTCGCCCTCAGAGAATAAGCACCACAGAGAAGAAGCGGTCGATGGCGCATTCGGATCGCGACAGCGTCACAGGCAGCCACATCGTGCGGTCCTCCGAAGAGGACGATATCGGCATCCTGCTCTGCCACGAGGGCATCGCCAAGTTCAGCAAAACGCTCAGCCGGCCACTGCTTATGAGCCCAACCGGCTCCAGGAAAGAGGCCGACCCTCACGGCCCCTTCTCTGGCCCCCTCAGCGCGGAGGCGTTTGTCCGCCTCATCCCTTTCGCCCGGGAGGAGGAACAGCTCGATGGGGCCCGCCGGCATCTCACCCACCAGAGGTTGGATCAACCGGAGCTTTTGCACGACCAGATGCTCCTCCTCGCGTTTCACCGGGATCGGATGCGTATACAGCCATCCCCGACCCCGATGCCTGGTATCCTCGCCGATCCGATATCCGGCGCCGGTAAGGCGGGCCATCAGAGCGCTTCTGGGACCGCTGAAGAGATCGACGACAACATCGTAACGCTCACGTCTCAGCGCGGCGATCAGCCTGGCTTGGGCCGGCCAGTTCAGACACTTGGCTGTGTTCCGCCTGCGGTCTACCTCGTAAATGGTATCCAGATAAGGGTTGCCGCGTAACAACTCGCCGTAAGGCCGCTCCACCACGACATCAAGACGCTCCGTTGGATAGGCGCTTTTCAGGGCCCGGTAAATCGGCGTCGTCAGTACCACGTCACCCAACGCCCTGATGGCTAAAACCAGACACCTCATCTTCTATGACCCTGCCGGTAGAACACTCGGCTGAGACTACGACAACGGCCCAGGAGCGGAGGAAGGCTGCGAACTCCTCCAGGCTGCTTCATCGGCCCTCACCATCATGCCCAGGAGCCCGCTGATAAGCATAGAGTGCTCGTATCCAATCCCTGGTTCAGTCACTCCCGCTATCAGGATGGTCAGCAGGCTCCCCGCGGCGCCGACCCATACCACCCCCAAAGGCCATCCCCGAAACCGGGTTCTCCCGCGAAGCAGTAAGTCGGCGACGGCAGCAATCCAGATCGCCAGGGCGATCGCGCCGATGGTTCCCATCTCGGCCGCAGTCTGGAGCCACATGTTATGAGCTTGCCCCGCCCTTTCCGGAATTCCATACCGGAGACGGTTCACATCCAGGGCGAGATCATCATTCAGCTTGAAGGTCCTGGGCCCGCTGCCGAGCCAGGGATGGTCGCGCCACATTCGGATAGCCCCTTGCCAGATCTCCTGCCGCTCACTCAAATCAACATAGGTCTCCGCCCTAGCCAATGCCATCGTCCGCTGCGAGACGTCCGGCCGAACAAGAACCATGCCGGCGACAGCAGCCAGAAAGATCCCCACGGCAGCCACCAGAACCCAACTTCGACGTCGGCACCACAGAAGGATGGTTACGGCCAGAAATCCTCCCCACATCGTTCGGGCATTACTGACCCCAAGGACGATCAGGCTTGCCCCAATGATGATGCCCAGAGAGAAACGAGCGCGCCGTGAGCCCTCATGTTCGGCAAACATCCCTATCATCAGGGCCAGCATCATCACGACATACTCTGCCGCTCCGTTCTTGCCCCCAAGCGAGAGCATAGAGAAGCGCTCCACCTCGCTCGTCACGTGCTGATACAGGACGACGGTCGCCGCCACACCGATTCCCGCCACGGCAGCCCACAACACGGCTACCACCTGCGCGGACCGCCGAATACCTTGACGAACGATGAAGAAGAAGCTCGTATAGCGAAACATCTCCCATACCCCGCTGAACGCTTTCCATGGAAAAGCGGAAGTGGCGGCGCTCAGGACAGCAACACACAGAAACAGCAAGAACGCCGCGCCGACGGGCGGGATCGACCACTCGCTGCGTGTGAACCTGCGCAGCGCTCCAAGATAACACGCCAGCGCAATACTATAACTGAGGTTCTTCAACCCTTCTGAAAGCGGCAGGAAGAAGACGGTGGCAACGATCGCCCCCAGAAGGATCACGTCCAAGGCGCGTTCCCGCGATGCGTTGCGGTTCGAGGACGGATCGCACCCGACCCCAGCCATTCCGACCAACCGGGACCACGCGCCCGTCATCGCGGCGCCTCGGACCGCGTACGCGCCTCCCACGCCTTCACGTAGCGCGCGAAGGTATGGAGGCTGCACAGGACCGCATAGACCAGCCCGTGAAGGCCATCACGAAACCCCTGCTTGAGTAGATAGGTCTTCAGAAACGTCATCAACGGCCTGATGGTCAGATCAGGCCAGTTGATGACGTCACGTCGGGCTACAATCTCTCGGACCTTGAATCCTGTCTCTGCATCCAGTTTTCTGAGACGTTGATGGATGCTTCGTCCGGTAAAGTGATCGATCGGATTCCGGAACATGCCGCTCGCTCCACCGACGATCGGGGTGTCCAGCGTTGTTTCGTCATACCGAACGAAGCCACGCTTAAAGAGGCGCCACTGGGGGTCTGGAAATGTCCCGCCCCAGCGAAGCCACCGGCCGAAGAAGTAGTTCCGTCTTGGGACTTGATACGCGACTACACCATCATGGTCTATCCGTGAGACGTAGGCTAACATCTCTTCTCTGGCCTCCGGCGTCACCCGCTCGTCGGCATCCAGAATCAGGACCCACTGTTTTCCGGTCCGTCCAAGGCCGAAGTTCCGCTGGGCGGGAAAACCGAGCCATGGATTCAGGTAGACCTTATCGGTAAATCGTCGGCTGATCTCTACAGTGCGATCTTCACTGAAGGCGTCCACGACCACGATCTCATCAGCCCAGCTTACGCTCTCCAGGCATTGCCGGATGTTCTTCTCTTCGTTTCGCGTGATTACGAGGGCCGACACCCCGGCCGTCCATGTATTCCGTCCGGCGAGTGGTGTGATTGCCGACGCATTGCGCCGATCACGCCACCCTTCCTGCCGACCTTCGATTCTCTGACCCGGCTCGGTGCGGAGCCCCAGCTCCCAGACCTTCGCGTACTTGATAACATTGAAATAGGAGGCGCCCGCTGCGGCAATCAATCCATGCATTCCGTCGAGGAAGCCTCGCTTGAGCAGATACCGCTGCACAAACTTCATGAACGCGCGCAATAACAGTTCCACACCGGTAACCGATCCAGGTTGACGGCCCCTTGTGACCTGTTGCTCTGCCGAAATGCCCGTATACCAGTCCTGTTTTTGGATATAGTGCGAGAGGTCCCGATAGGTAAGATGGATCAAGTCACCGTCAATGAAGCCTGCGGAGCCTTCCGGGATAACGAAGTATGCATGGGGATCCATACCTCCAAACTGCCCTTTGCGCCGATCAAACAGGCGGAGGACCCGATCGGGGTACCACCCTCCATGCCGCATCCACCGTCCCAGGAAGTAGTTCCTGCGAGTCATCCAGTACCCGTCATGACGAGGCGCCGCAAGCGTTCGCTCAATAGCCCGGCGAAGCTCCTCCGACACCCGCTCATCGGCGTCGACGTTCAGAATCCAGTCATACGTGGACAGCGAGAGCGCGACATTTTTCTGCCCGATGAATCCGGCCCATGGGTTATGGAAGACCTTCTCGGTGTACTCTCGGCAGATTTCCAGGGTGCGATCCGAGCTACCCGAGTCTACCACCACAATCTCTTTCACCCACGTCAAACTCTCCAGACACGCCTGGATAGTCTTTTCCTCGTTACAGGTAATGACGGTTGCGGTTACATCAGCCATCGCGACCTCAGGCCCGAGCAAGCTGAGTGTTGTATAACCGGCAATAGACCCCGCCTCGCGCCATAAGCTCCTGGTGCGTCCCCTGCTCGACACAGTACCCACCGTCCAGCACCAGAATCTTGTCGGCCCGGATGACGGTAGAAAGCCGGTGCGCAATCACGAAGGTCGTCCGATTCCGCATCAGCCGATCCAACGCTTCCTGGACCAGCCGCTCGGACTCTGCATCGAGGGCCGAGGTCGCCTCGTCCAGGATGAGGATGGGCGGGTTCTTCAGGATAGCCCTGGCGATCGCAATCCGCTGTTTCTCGCCGCCCGACAGTCGGACACCACGCTCGCCGATCCTGGTTTCGTACCGCGCCGGGAGCGCGTCGATAAACTCCTCGGCATTAGCGGTCCTGGCCGCCTCGACAACAAGGCTGGAAGCGACCTCTCGCCGGCCGTAGGCGATATTGTTAAAGATGGTGTCATCGAAGAGAATCGTGTCTTGTGTGACGATCCCCATCTGCTCTCGCAGTGACTGAAAGGTGACGCTGCCGATATCGATCCCGTCGATCGTGATGACACCCCCCATCGGATCGTAGAAACGGGGAAGGAGATTGAGGAGCGTGGTTTTTCCGGCTCCACTACCGCCGACAATCGCCACAATCTCGCCCAGCTTCGCTCCGAAGCTGACGCCGTGCAACACCGTCCGACCGGGCTCGTAGGCAAACGACACGTCGTGAAATTGAACTGCCTCCTGCATTCGTGGAAGTATCCCGGCAGCCGGCAGCTCCACCACGTCTGGACGCTGGTCCATCAGCTCGAAGACACGGGCCACTCCCGCCATTCCGCGCTGTATGGTATTGTTGATCTGGCTGATTCGTTTGACGGGCTGATAGAGGGACGCCAAGGCCCCCAGAAAGGCCATGAACGCCCCAGGCGTCAGACTCTTGGAGAAGACGAGATAGCCGCCGACCCAAATGGCGACAACAATGCCGACCGAGCCAAGGATCTCCAGAACAGGCGAGGTCAGCGCATCGACCCGCGTGATCCGCATGAGGGCCCCGAAGAGCCGGTCGCTCGCCTCCCGGTATCGCCGCTTCTCATACTCTTCCATGCTGAAGGCCTTGACGATCCTGATGCCGGAGACGGTCTCGTGTAAGATCGTGTTCAACGCGGCTCGCCGCTCCTGAACTTGAGTCCCCCTCCGGCGGATCTTGACCCCGAACTTGACGATAGGCAAGATGGCCACAGGAAGAACCAGAAGCGAAAGGAGCGCGAGCTGCCATTTGATGAGGAAGAGGACAGCGATCAGCGCAACAATGTTCAGCGGCTCTTTCAGTGCGTTGCGGAACAGCTCTGTCGAGGCTTCACCCAACGTCTCCACATCCGAGCTGAGACGGGACATGATCTCACCCGTCGAGCGACGATTGAAAAAACCGATAGACAATCTGTGCAGGTGCGCATACAGATCATTTCGGATGTCCCGCTGAACCCCTTCGGCCACATACCGCATCTGCAGTTGCTGGATGTAGGTAAGCGCACCTTTGGCCAGGAAGACCAGGAAGAGCGCCCCTCCGATAAAGGTCAGGATGCTGATCCGGTGTGCCTGCAAAGACCGTTGCAACGCATCAAGACGATCTCCCAGGAGGGCCTGAATCGGGCCAGGCAGGCTGATCCCCGATCCGCCCCCTTCCGGAGAAAAGAGGCCATCGAAGATCGGCTGTAGCGATCCGATAGAGACGGCATTGAGGATAGCAGCCAGGAGCAGGCAGGCGACCGCAAACACAATCCGCGCCCGGTAGGGAGAGGCATATCGAAGCAGGCGACAAAACTGCTGCAAGGGAGTTTGCATAGTTCAGTGCGGGGTGCGGGGTGCGGGGTTTAGGGTATCGGGTGTCGGGTAAAGGCGAGGAGAGATCGTCAGGCGACTTCGTTTCTCTCTCACCCTACCCCCTGTACCCTACACCCTGTTTTTGCCCCATACCTTTAACCCTGTCTTTTCAGTTGACGTACGGTGCGACCACGCGCTGAACCTCCAGCAATTGATTCAGAAGTCCGGCAAGCGCGTCGAGGCGGAGCATGCTCCCGCCGTCGCTGGGCGCACAGGCAGGGTCGGGATGGACCTCCATGAAGAGCCCGTCAATTCCGGCCGCCACGGCGGCTCGCGCAATGTAGGGGATAAATTGGGATTGCCCGGAAGAGGCATCACCGGCGCCGCCGGGCAGTTGCACGCTGTGAGTCACATCGAACAGGACGGGGTAACCGAAGCTGCGCATGACCGGAAGCGAGCGGATATCCACCACCAGGTTGTTATAGCCGAAACTGCTTCCCCGTTCCGTCAGGATGATCGCCTCCGCACCGGCAGATCGGAGCTTCTCCACAATATTGCCGGCATCCCATGGCGATAGAAACTGTCCCTTCTTCACATTGACCGGTTTACCTGACCTTGCGGCGGCGACAAGCAGATCGGTCTGCCGGCATAAGAACGCCGGAATCTGAAGAATATCCAGCACCTGAGCCGCGGCCGATATCTGGTGTACGTCGTGAACGTCGGAGATTACGGGTACGTCCAGCTTCGCCTTGACCCGCTCCAGGATGCGAAGCCCCTCCTCCAGACCCGGACCGCGAAATGAATGGCCTGATGACCGGTTAGCCTTGTCATACGAGGACTTGAGGACGAAGGGAATTCGGCGCGTTTCACAGACCGCCTTGATCGCCTCGCCGACCCGAAGCAGGTGATCCTCACTCTCGATGACGCATGGACCAGCTACCAGGAGCAACGGCGCTCCATCGCCAAGCGTGAGTTTGCCGATCTGAACCTGTTTTGTCAGCGCCATAAGATTTAGGGTTTAGGGTTTAGAAAGATCCTTCTCGGACCCTCTTCTCTTTACCCTACCCCTACACCCTTTCTCTTGCCAGCGAAGCCTTGATGAACTCACGGAACAGCGGGTGCGGTCGCTTGGGACATGACTTAAATTCGGGGTGGAATTGGCCGCCAACGAACCACGGATGGTCCGGAATCTCGATCATCTCTACCAACGTATTGTCCGGTGAAGACCCACTCAGCCGCATTCCGTGGCGCTCCAGAATGTCCCGGTAATCGTTATTGACCTCGTAACGATGACGGTGACGCTCGCTGATCTCCGTAGTCCCGTAGGCCTGGTAGGCGACAGACGGCGCGACGATACGGCACGGGTATGCCCCAAGCCGCATGGTTCCTCCCAAGCTGGTAATCCCCCGCTGCTCAGGCATGAGATCGATGACCGGGTGAGGGGAGTTCGGATCGAACTCGCGGCTATTGGCGCCCTGCAGGCCGCACACATGTCTGGCAAATTCGATGACGGCGCACTGCATCCCCAGGCAGATTCCGAAGAACGGGATTCGCTCTTCGCGGGCAAAGGCAATGGCCGCAATCTTCCCCTCAACCCCACGATTTCCAAAGCCCCCCGGAACCAGGATGCCGGCAACATCGTGCAGATGGTCCTTCGGACCATCACATGCTACCGTCTCCGCATCGACCGCCTTGATACGGACCTGGCAGTCATTGGCAATGCCGCCGTGGATAATGGCCTCAGTCAGACTTTTATACGAGTCTTTGAGCTCAAGATATTTCCCGACGACCGCGATCGTCACGCCGGCCGTCGATTCCTTCACCTTCCGAACGATGGTCTCCCAAGCGCTCAGATCGGCCTCGGTCTGTGGCAGGCCGAGCATCTGGGTAATGATCGTATCCAGCCCCTCACTGCGCAGGACCAACGGCACCTCGTAAATGCTGCTCACGTCCTTCGCGGTGATGACCGCTTTTTCAGAAATGTTGCAGAATAGCGCAATCTTCGCTTTCAGGTCTCTTGGGATAAGCCGGTCCGTCCGGCACAGCAGGATATCAGGCTGAATCCCGATCTGGAGTAGCTCCTTCACGCTGTGCTGGGTCGGCTTCGACTTCAATTCCCCGGCCGGCCCAATGTACGGAACCAGCGTCAGGTGGATATACAGCACGTTCTCTCGCCCGACATCGCCCCTGAACTGCCGGATCGCCTCGAGGAAAGGGAGGCTTTCAATGTCGCCGACCGTCCCGCCGACCTCAACGATCACGACATCCACGCCTGCCGCCACCCGGTGGATCGCGCGCTTGATCTCGTCGGTAATATGAGGAATGACCTGAACCGTGGCGCCCAGGTAGTCCCCGCGCCGCTCCTTGGTGATGACCGAATGATAGATTTGTCCTGTGGTCACATTGTTGGCCTTGGTCATCACATGGTCGGTGAACCGCTCGTAATGGCCCAGGTCAAGGTCGGTTTCAGCGCCATCATCGGTGACAAACACCTCCCCATGCTGGAAGGGATTCATGGTTCCAGGATCCACATTAATGTAGGGGTCGCACTTCAGTATGGTCACCTTGAAGCCGCGGCTTTCCAGCAAACAACCGATGGAGGCGGAGGCTAACCCCTTACCAAGTGATGACAGAACTCCACCAGTCACAAAGATGAATTTTGTCGACATCGTATTTCCTTTAAAAAAGGGTGTCGGGTATATAAAGACAGGGTATCGGGTGTAGGGTATAGGGTAAGAGATAAATGAAGTCCGTTAGCGATCAATGCTTGTCTCTACCCGATTCTCTACACCCTGCACCCCACACCCTTCACCCTGACTTTACCCTATCCCCTATACCCTGTACCCAGTCTTTACTCTACACCCTATACCCTGTCTTTTAACGCGTCCAGCAACTCTTCCCGGCTGACGGTTGCTGTCCCCGCCCTTCCCACCACGACACCGGCTGCATGGTTGGCGATAACGGCCGCCTCTCGCAGGGAAGCGCCGGAGGCCATAGCCAGGGCAAGGGTGGCTAAGACAGTATCCCCCGCCCCCGTAACATCGTAGACCTCCTTAGCAACTGCCGGGATATGCGTGACCCGTCCATCCTCAAACAGCGACATCCCGTGCTCTCCCCTCGTCACCAACACCGCCTTGACCTCGAGTTTCCGGAGTAGCTCTGATCCCGCAACGGCGAGGAGATCCTGTTGCCCCCATGCGGGAAGATGGGCGAACGCCAACGCCTCATGATGGTTTGGGGTAATCACTGTGGCCCCTTTGTAAAGAGGAAGATTATGCACTTTCGGATCAACGACGATGGTTTTCTGAAAACGTCGTGCAAGAGAGAGGATCTGCCGAGCAACCCGTTTACTGATCACTCCCTTGGCGTAATCCGAGATGAGCACAATATCCGCATCAGCAAGCCGCTCTGCCGCCAGTGCAAGTACCCGATCCGCGGCTTCCTTCGAGAGGTCCGACATGCTCTCGCGATCAAATCGAACAATCTGTTGGCTTCCCGCTACAACTCGAGTCTTGATGGTGGTCTGACGCGTGCGGTCCAGCACGACCCCATCACTTTTTATCCCGACAGCCTCAAGCTGATGGATCAGACGTTCTCCCGGCAAATCGTTGCCGACCACTCCTACCAGGATCGCCTGTCCGCCTAAGGATTGGACGTTGGCAGCCACATTGCCCGCCCCTCCCAGGCGAAAGCTTTCGGCTTCTACCTCCACCACCGGGACCGGGGCTTCAGGAGAAAGCCGAGACACGCTCCCTCGGATATACTCGTCCACCATGATATCTCCGAGGACGAGGAGCCGCCTCTGGGGAAAACGGGTCACGATCTGTCGATACCGAATAGCCACCTCCACTGACGGAGCCTTTCTAACCAATGCGTATACCCGTCAGACTAGCCGAAATCACGAGAAAATTCAACGGCTTTCCTGTGCGCGACAGGACCCATCCGCCCGATAAAACGCCACACTTCGTGAGATTCCCTCTTCAAGGAAAATAGTCGGCTCCCAGCCCAACTCTGCGTTGGCCAACGAAGCATCCAGGCAGATCCTGTCGATCTCCCCAGGACGTTTCGACGCCAGAATCGGCTCCACCGTGACCCCCACCGCCCTGCGTATCAGCTCAAAGATCTGCCGGTCGCTTACCTCGCGCCCCAGACCTACATTATAACTTCGGCCTGCAGCGTGCGTCTCGGTCATCGCCAGGAGGTTCGCCCCAACAACGTCATCAACATAGACGTAATCTCGGGTCTTGGTGCCGTCGCCGAAAATCGTCGGACGCTCACCGGCGAGCATCTGGCGGCTGAAGATCGCCACGACACCGGCCTCCCCGGCGGGATTCTGCCGGGGACCGTAGACATTGGCGTACCGCAGGATCGTGTAGTCCAACCCGGACCCATCGAAGAGGCGCAGGTACTGCTCGACGGCATACTTACTCACCCCGTACACAGATGCCGGACGGATCGGATGGATCTCGTCGACCGGAAGCCGCTGGGGTTCGCCATAGACTGCTCCCCCAGACGAGATATTAATGAATTTCTTGACCTTGTAGGCGAGAGAAAGTTCAACCAGCACGAGCGAGCCGACAATGTTCACGGAGGCATCAAACGACGGTTCGCTCATCGATCGGCGCAGATTGCCCTGGGCTGCGTGATGGTTGACCGCCTCCGGGCGCTCGGCTCGAAAGACCTCCTCCAGTGCCTGACGGTCACGAATGTCTACCCTGTAAAAGCGCGCCGCCGGATGGACCTGCTCTCGTTTACCCATCGAGAGATCGTCGACCACCGCAACGTCATGGCCCTCCCTGATCAAGGCGTCTACGACATGCGATCCGATAAAACCGGCCCCGCCCGTTACCAGCACTCTCATGAGACCTCCCTTTAAGGCAGGGTTGAGGGGTTAGGGTAGAGGGTATAGGTAAAAAGACCAACCAGCGCACTCTCTCCTCGTACTTACCCTATACCCTAGCCCTTTACATGGCATTCTTGTGGATGAACCCTTTCCAAAGACTCAGCCAGAGAATCCTCCAATCGAAAAGTAATGACCAGTTCTCGATATAGAACAGATCGCACTCGATCCGCCTCTCGATCGAGGTATCGCCCCTCCACCCATTGACCTGGGCCCATCCGGTAATGCCCGCTTTCACCTTGTGCCGGAGCATATAGCGAGGGATCTGTTTCCGAAACTCTTCGATAAAAACCGGCCGTTCCGGGCGGGGGCCAACCAGACTCATCTCTCCTTTCAGCACATTGAACAGTTGCGGCAGCTCATCCAGTGAGGTCCGGCGAAGCCATGTTCCAATCGCCGTTCGACGCTCATCATCCAGCGTGGCCCATACCGGGCCGGTCTCATCCTCTGCGTCAATCCCCATCGACCGGAACTTCAGCATCCGGAAGGTTCTGCCGTCCAGTCCCATGCGCTCCTGACGGTAGAGAACCGGGCCTGGCGATGTGAACTTGATGATGGCCGCAACAAGGAGCAACAGCGGCCCGGTAATCAGGAGGGCTACGCTCGACAGGACGATATCCATCACCCTTTTGCCGACCTGGTTCCACCCGTAATGGGGCGAATCTTGCAGGCTGATGAGGGGCAGGCCGTCGAACTCTTCTACCCCGCCACGCAACGTCACATACTGATGGAGATCCGGGACGGCGTTGACGGCGGCAGTCCCGTCCTCCAGACTGCGAAGAATCGCCTCCATTCGCCCGTAGGCCTCCAGCGGAATAGCGATGAACACTCGATCGATCGACAGCGCTTCCGCCAGTTCCCCTGCCTGCTCATAGGTGCCAAGCGCGCTCAGTCCGTCAACCTGTTGCCCAACCATATTCGGATCCCCGACCAGGAGCCCCCTGATGCGAAATCCCAATTCCGGACGAGCCCGGATCTTTTCTGCGACCGTTCGCGCCAACGCTCCTTCGCCGACAATCAGGACATGGCGGAGATTGTAGCCACTGCGCCTTGTCACACGGAGCACCTCGCGGAAGCTGCTCCTGACAAGGCTCACCGACACGATGCTGAAGACCCAAAAACAGGCGATGACAATACGCGAGAACTCGAACTGCCTGAGAAAGAACGTGGCCGCAATAAGGATCAACACCGCGAGGGTGGAGGCCTTGGCAATATCCCTCACCTCGGCAAGCCGCGAGGCGATGCGCTTGGGACGATACAACCCGAAGGCCTTAAACGCAACGCCCCAGACGATGACAATAAGGCCGAGCAGCAAGAGGTATGGACGGACGTCAGGGATGTCTCGATAGACTTGAACCGGACCCCAATAGAATCGGAAATAGTACGAGCCAAGCCAACTGATGCTGATCACCAGCAGGTCGGCCAGCAGCATGAGACTTTCGATAAACTGACTGTGGCGTTTCAGCATGGCCGGCGACGGCGCCCCCCACGCTTCCATTCCTCAAGGCGTTCACCAATATAGCTCGCGATCCGTTTTTCGAAGATCGAGCGATCAAAGGTGAAGGCATGTGCACGAAGCGCCTCCGGATCGAATCGATCAGATGAGCGCTCGAAAAGATCGACGGCCTGGACCAACGCCTCAACGGTCTGTTCGTAGAAAAAAATGCCGGTGGGAGTGCCAGGTTCAAGGTTCCGGGTTCCGGGTTCGAGGTTGAGAGAGTCTTTTAACTCTGAACGTTGAACGTTGAACGTTGAACGATCCAACGGAATGACCGTTTCCGTCACACCACCCTTCCCATACGCAATGACCGGCCGTCCACAGGCCATAGCTTCTACGGGGAGAATGCCGAAGTCTTCTTCACCCGGAAAGACCAGCGCACGGCAGCGGCTGAGAAGGTCGGCGACCTCGCGATCGGATCGCCACCCAAGAAACTCGATAGTAGGACCTGCCATGTGCCGCAGGCGACTCCTCTCCTGTCCCTCACCCACGATCACCAGGCGTCGCCGCAGGCGGTTAAAGGCCTCGATCGCCAGATCGATCCGCTTATAGGGGGCAAAGGCCCCGGCCACCAGGTAGTAATCATCCGTCCGTTCGGCGATATGAAAGCGCGCGGTCTCGACCGGAGGATAGATCACCGCAGCCTCCCGGCCGTAATGGCGGCGGATACGATCCGCTACATAATATGAAATGGCAATGAAGTGATCAACTCTGGCGTTCACTGTGACATCCCACCGTCGTAAGCGTTCGGCGACAGCAGGCAGTATCAATCTGGATACCGGCCCCATCCGGCCGGCGGCCACATAGGCATCCTGCATGTCCCAGATATACCGCATCGGGGTATACAGGTACGCGAGATGAAGCGTCTGAGGTGGGGGCTTAATCCCCTTCGCCACACAGTGACTGCTGGAAAGGATCAGGTCATACCCGTCGAGCGTAAACTGCTCGACAGCCCATGGGAAAAGCGGAAGATAGTAACGATAGCAGGTCGCGGAATACGGTAGCGTCTGAATAACCGACGTTCGGATCCGCCGTTCTTCGATGGTCTGTGATACGCTTCCCGGTATGTGTAGCAGGGTAAAGATGTCTGCTTTTGGAAATAGTTCACAGAACGACTCCAGGCAGCGCTCTCCGCCACGCATTCCCGTCAGCCAATCGTGAATCAGCGCAACATTTGCCTCAGCCAACATCATGCAGCTACACGAACCAGCGACCCATCCGGTCCGCTGAGGCGCGGCGGCGCGCCATAATGATATGTCGCTTACGACGAGCCTTGGGCCAATACCGCGTCAGATCCAATGCCGCCTTCCACAGCGCAGGCTCCGCGAGAGTCACATAGGCCATGGCGCACGTCCCCAGCCAGAAGATCGGCAGCAAATCCCGCCGCAACAGGGCCGGAAGTTCATTTTTGATCATCATCAACACATGATTCTTGAAGGAGTGATATTTCCGGAGCCAGGGGACGCGCCGCCGATCATCGCCGCGCTTCCATCCCCTCAGATGATAGGCGGTTGCCGCCGGGTGGTAGAGCGCGGTCCATCCGAACAACTGAGCCCGCCAACAGATATCGACGTCCTCCTTGTAGGCGAAAAAGTCCTCGTCGAAGCACTCTCCGTCGATTCGGACATCCTCGAGCATTGACCTGCGATACAAGACCGCCGCTCCACAGATACTGAAGATCTCCTCGGGTCTGTCATACTGGCCCACATCCGATTCGCCATGGCCCCGGTCGATAATCCGCCGAGTTCGGAAGATCAGGTGACCAGTGGTATCAAGTCGCCGCGGCGCGTCATCGTTCGGTCTGCCCGCGACATCGGAATCACCCAAAAGAAGCTTGCCGCCCGCCGCGCCTGCCCCGGAATTCGATCGCATCGCCTGAACCAGCTCCTCCAGATGCCGTTGATCGAGCACCACATCCGGGTTGAGTAAGAAGATATCCTCGTCCCTTCTCGCCTCTCGGATAATACGATTGGCTCCGCCGCTGTACCCCAGATTGTCCTGCATCGACAGGATCCGCACTTCCGGATAGGCCCTGCTGATACGCCCGACCTCATCGGCTTGACTCTGGTTGTCGACCAGGATGATCCGCTGGGGCGGCAGTGTCTGCCGCTTGACGCTGTCCAGGCAGGCGGGCAGGTGTCGGTAATCACCGTAGTTGATGATCCCCACCGCCACCCGTGGATCAGTCACAGTGTCTTCTCACTTCTACTTCAACCTATCGGCTTGTCATTGCGGGTAACTACCGGGAGCGCGGCAATCGCAGCGTAGTTGTCCTGAACGACTGTGAGATTGCTTCGGCGTCGCCTCGCAATGACCCGCGAGGGAAACTTTCCCGGCAATGACATTGACATTTCATGCGATCTATTAATCGAAAAGATCCGCTAATGTGACTACTTTCAAGTCGGCGACCCGGCGGAAGTGGCTGACATTTCGAGTGACCAAGGCTAAATCGCGGACTAGGCATATCCCGGCGATGAGATTGTCGCCCGGATTGATCGGTTGGCCTTGACGCCTGAGCGAAAGATCGACAGCCCCAGCGCGTCGCGCCGACTGAACGTCTACGGGAAGAATTATCAGTGTCGCCAGGAAGTCGTGGAGGTGCTGTCGATCACTTGCACGAGAAGCGCCGGAGTGCAACTCATAGGCCGTGATTGCCGTCGTAGCCGCCAAGTCCATCTCCAGCAAGTGTGGAATGACTGAGCCGGCAGGCTCGTATCCGGCGAACAGGTCGATCAGGACATCGCTGTCCAGAACGAACTTCACCGCCACCGCTTCCACAGCTCCGCTATGCGTCGCCGCATCCGCTCAGCCTCGGCCTCCGAAAGCGTGCCTCGGGCCTTCCGCGCAGCTTTGGCGGCTCTCACCCCAGCGCCCATCCGCCCTCCGTTTGGTCTCTCTTCGAGGTAGCGTTCCAACGCTTCATGAATCAAGGTCGAGTAGCCTCGGAGTCGTCGTTTCGCCGCCAGCGTCAGGAGCTTCGCCCGTTGATCGTCAGTCAGTTCAATCGTCGTTCGCACGCGCGCATCACCTCCGAGAGTACTCTAATACTCAAGCATATGAGTGTCAAGTTCTCACCCCTTACCGTGCAGGCCCTTGCGCTCGGCCAGGTAGTCGGCCAGGGCATCACGCCAGTACCGCAGATCATCGAGACCGAGCGATCGCAGATTCGCATTGTCAAGGACGGAGTAGGCGGGGCGCCTGGCGGGAGCGCCGAAGGCGATGGCGGTCGTCTCCTGCAAGCGGGGGTGGAGGCCGGCCATCTCAAAAATCGCCGACGCAAACTGGTACCATGAACATTCTCCATGGTTCGTGATGTGGTAGAGACCGTACGCGCCGGTTTCGACGAGTTGTCCAACCTTGCGGGCCAGCTCCTTGGCGCTCGTAGGGGTCACGATCTGGTCTCCCACTACTCGAATCTCACGCCCTTCCCGAGCCAGGCGGAGCATCGTCTCGACAAAATTCCCTATTTTGGTGCGCCTGCCTGCCGCGCCGTACAGCCCGCAGGTTCGTATCACGAAGTGCTGCGGCAACGTCGCTCTGACGAAGTACTCGCCGGCTAGCTTCGAGGTCGCGTATGCGCTCAACGGTCCGGGCGAATCGGTCTCCTGATAGGGAGTCCGCTTTCTGCCGTCGAAGACGTAGTCGGTGCTGAAATGGACGAAAATCGCTCCAATCTCTTTGGCGACGACAGCGAGATCTCTCACCGCAATCGTATTGACGGCAACAGCGCGTTCGGGAAAGTCTTCGCACTCATCGACCCGATGATAGGCGGCGGTATTCAGGATCAGATCGGGCCGGTATGTGCGCACGGTCTCCCGCACTTGACCCGGGTCGGTCAGTTCGAAATCAGCGTGGGTCAGTGGGACTAAATCGTGGCTGCCGAATGCCTGCCGCAACTCGCTCCCCAACTGCCCGTCAGCCCCGATCAGCAGCGTGGTCATAATACCAGCGGGTGTTGGAACCGAAGGATGGAGATCTTGGAGAAGCTGGACACAGTCACGGTCATCACATCGTACATCGGCTTACGGTAAGCTCAGGGTCTTTTCCGGGACATGCAGGAAGGGATTGATCACTTCTATCTCTTCGAACCGTTGCCGATCCTGAAAATCCTCGCTCAGCAGATAGCTGCAGCCAAGACGCTGCGCGGTCGCCACGATCAGCGCGTCCCACCACGCAAGACGATGCCGATCTTGTACGGTCCAAGCCGCTTCCAGGATGCCATAATCGAGGGCAGCAGGTCTCCACACCCGAAGCATCACTACGTCCGCTCTGGCACGCTCAGCACTGAGGCCAGGATCGAGCTTACGAGTGACCGTTACGTAGTATTCCGCGAGAACCTGGGTGCTGATGCGGCCCGATCGAGAACGCCAGAGGGCTTCGAGCCAGGCGCGGGCGCGGGGTTGTTTATCCCGCTCGTCGGCATCGCGACAATACACGAGGACATTCGTGTCAACGAAGATCAGATCGCTCATACAGCGCGTCGCGGGAAGGGTAGCGCCCCCCTTTCTTCAAGGATTGAGGCGGGACAGACAAAAACTGCGTCATGACCATGTCGTATCCCGATTCTTCACGCATCCTCTCTTCAAGCAGTTGCCCAACGAATCGCGAGACACTCAGGTTACGCTCTGCGGCCCACACACGAGCCCAGCGGGCAACCTTTTCGTCGAGTGTAATAGTGACGTTTTTCATGACACAAATATACTGTTACACGAGTCTTGTGTCAATGGAATTGCCGATTGGCGCCCATGGGGAGCTTGGCCATGATAGTCGTCAATGCTGGAGCCGAAGGTTGGGGATCTGGGGGAAGTCGCGGGCATCCGCAGTGGCGACCTGGAACTCCATCGCCATGGCAGTAGCGGCAATGAGTAGGTCATGAGCGCTGATCTGCTCGCCATCAGCCGCTCACTGCGCCCACAGGCAGGCGTGAATCCGAGCTGCCTCCAGATCAAATTCGATCACGGGAAACCGACGTAGTATCGCGTCTACAAACTGCTCCCGTGTAAGCCGACGCGCCGGATCGGCTACTCGGTAACCACCGTCAAGCAACTCGCTCGCGGTCACCACGCTCAGGGCGAGCGGCTCGTCTTCCCGGCCGATAATAGCCTCCTCCAGAGTCAGGCGGCCCCGCTCCGCCGCGATGAAGAGCCCGGGGTGTTGACGAGAACGCCCATCGGCTTGATACCTATCGGCTTCCTCAGCCGAAATTATCGCTTTACTCCAGCGGCCTTTCGGCAGTCAGCAACAATTGCTCGCCTTCCCCCAGATAGCCGCAACGCGCCGACCAGTACAGGACTGCGTGAACCTTTCGAAACCCGACATCGCGCATCTGATCAAGAAATTCCCACCCGAAATATTGGAAACACAACGCGCCGTGTTCCGAATCGATGGGATTGCCGTGATACTCGGGTGGCAAGCGATGGACGACTTCCCCTTTCTCATCCAACGCGGCACGGATGACGTTCTGTCGCGAATCCCGCGCAAATGGAACGGTTATCAACAATAAGCCGCCTGGTTTCAGAACCCGATAGATCTCCTCAACCCCGCGCAGGAAGTTCGGAACGTGTTCCAACACGTCGAACGTCAGCACATAGTCGAATGAATTCGAGTCGAATGTGAGTCGCGTAACATCCTCATTTCTGACCCCATCTACCAGCGCCCCGAGCTCGACCGCCGGACCGAGGTATTCGCTGCCCTGCGTCAGCGGATAGCGCTCCCTTAACCAGCGATACAACGGCGTGACCTGCTCCGTCACGTAAATGAGCGCATCCGACGATATCGGCGCAACCTGGTACAACAGATGGATCGCGGCCCGGATACGGTTCACGTGCTTGCACTTGACGCACGCCACGTGCTCTCGCCAATTGGGGACCATCCGTCCGACCGACGAGGACATGTGGGCATACATAAAGCTCGTGACAAATGTCGTCTCACAGCCGCACATGACGCAGTAACCGGAGGTCGAAAACTCGCCGTTCTCAGCCGGAAGCAAAGAGGCCTCAAACGCATACCGTCGCGCGTATTCGGCTTCCATGCGGGCGCGATGTGCAGCATATGCCGTGAAGCTCTCGATCTCGTACGTCGAGTCCACAGGCCTGATGCCCTCCTCTAACGACTTAACAATAGCCCCCACGCGGTGCACCAAGGCATCGCTCGAGAAGCTGTCGCGTACAGAGGTTAAGCCGGCGTCGCTCAAATACTCCCACAGCACGCGGTCGGTGTATGCCTCCTCAACGGCATCTGCAAAGCCCGCCGGCGTATCGGCAACCAGGATGTTGTAATGATCGCGCAGGCCCATGCCTTCCACGGCCATCGGCGTGGCCACGGTCGGCACGCCATAGGACAGACACTTCCCGATCTTGCCCTTGATGCCGGCCCCAAACCGAAGCGGGGCCACGGCGACCTTGATGCCGTCCAGGATGGGACTCAGATCCTGCACGAAACCATGGACGAATACACCCTCTGTCTTTGCAAGCGCGTGTACCTCGCCTGTCGGATTCGACCCAACAACGTGAAAGCGGACATCGGGTAGCCGGCGCCGTATAAGGGGGAATATCTCTCTCACAAAATATCGGACCGCATCGATGTTGGGCTCGTGCCTGAAGCCTCCGATAAAGATCAGATCACGGCGGTCTTCGAACGGTTTTTGACGACCCGGCACCTCCCGGACGATCAGCGGCAGCACACAAAGCGGCGCATCCGGAATCTCGTTTCGGACGGTATAGAGCTCTTCAGAACTCAGCACAATAGTCAGATCCGTATTGCGAATCAGATTGAGTTCAACAGCCTTGGTCCGTTCCGCCTGTGCCAGCGCTAAGGTTGATCCTTCCAGTTCAGCCTGTCGCTGCTCACGGACGTAGTGCAGGTCGACCGTATTGAATATCAGGAGGGCATTCGGTGCATGCGCTCGGATCAACTTGAGCCACGGACCGACCACCGGACCACGGCACAGGACAACAAGCTGAAACGATTTGGCGTTCGTCTCAAGATACTGTTTCACCGAGGTCACCGCCGGATAGTGCACGCACTCGATTCCCATATTGGTCAGTGTGTCGCCATAGGGCGGGTCATAACGAAGGTCGCCAGGCAGATACGTAATTCGATAACCGAGGCGAAGGAAAATATCCAGCAAGCACATCGTTGTGACCGACCCCGAGTCGTGATCAACCCTTGGCACTGCCCAGTCGAAGTAGAGCAGTCGAGGTCTGGGATCATTCGTCTGAAGCGGCTCCGAACTCGGTAGTCGCATCACGTGTTGAGACCGCGCTGACCGCTCTTCCCGATACGAACGGTACAGCATAACCGCCTTCTGCTTGCAGTGATCAAGGCCGTACCGGCGAAACGCGTACCACGCGCGACGCAGGGAGTTCATGCCACCATAACGGTGATAGACGAGAGACATGACCTGCGCCAGAGTAAGAATGTGCCGCCACCGGAATCTGGTCACATGACCTGCCCCCACGTTAAAGTCTCCACCAGCCGGCGCAACACCGGACGGTCCGACTTCTTGAGTCATGACCTGTACTGCAGCCTCCTCTGCAACAAAGGCTTCGCCGCCGCTTTGTGTCGGGTGTGCAACCGACTGAGGCGTGTGCAGGTTGACACCGGATTCGCCGTTCCAACTGAACGCGTACGGAAGTCTACGATAGAAATGATGGTTATTGGCAAAGACACGCCGCCGGTATTCCTTTACCAATAACTGAAGATCGCCGATATTCCCAAGCGTCACCTCACTAGTGTGACGTGAAAACATCCGATGATCATCGAGCATGTGCCCGCTGAAATGGACGAACCGCAGCGGTTGATTGTTGGCAAACCACCGTCCATCTCGCAAGACGACCCGCCGCTGCGGCAGATTCCAATACGCAACGTTATAGCCGGGATGGTCTAATATCCGCGTACCCGGGATGAAAGCAGGGAAGAGATCGGCCCACCTCTGATCGACGAACAATCCTTCTTCAAGCTTGATTACGCAGTGATATTGGAGTCGCCGCCCCCACCACTCCAAAATCTTTTTAACCCGCGGAGTATGACGTAACGCAAGAAATCCAAGATTGTACACGCCATACAGCAACAGCCTCTGATCGTGCAGCTCGGCAACTTCAGCAGGCTCCAGAATATGCGGCGTCAGAATCGCCTCTGCGTCGTTCTCGAGCAGTTGATCCATCTCGGTGAAGCGATCGACGACCAGGATATCCGGATCAAGATACACAACCGTTGGGATACCGCGTTTCGTAAAAATGTAGTTGAAGACGAACGGTTTAATCGCAGTATTGAATTCCGTGATGTTGTAGCGTTGCGCCATCTCCTCCACATCCGGAATAGCCAGGGAGGCAATCTCAATGATTTCGAAAGGGAGCTCCGTTATATCTATGCTGTTGTCCAGCCGATCGCACAGCGCCACGAAAAACGGTCGATTGGGGTAATGCACGCAAAGCGAGTCGTGCAATGTACGAGCATAGGCAAGGAAGTTCTTTGAGCATATCGTGAAAAAGGCTACGCTGGAAGGACCTATCTGTGGCTGGTCCTCGGAGACCGGTTCGCTTCCTCGTTCTTGGTCACCCTGCATGGCTGCGGCCCTCTTTTGCCGATACACCTCGGGATTGGTGATGACAAGCCGGGAATACTGCAATTGCTCCGTCGGTTCCCAGTTCCGCTGAGCGTGGGTCAGTAACTTCAGGTAAGGCGTATCGGGCTCCCGTTCCATTACGGATCGAGTCAACGTCTCACAATAACTTTCCGTCCCGGCGGTCGATTCCTACGGAAAATTATGGGCAATCTGAGGGGCCCGCATGCCGATCTACTCGCCTTCGAAGTCTCGTCGAACGTTGTTACCGTGGCGATCGTTTCGTCAGTACTGCCTGCAACTTGAACAAGGGTGTCCGGCGAAGATTCTCCAGCTCTACCCGAAGAGATTCCAGCTCTACCCGAAGAGATTCCAGAGCCTGCTCCGCCTGCTGCAGGCGTGTCTCCTTTTCCGTCAGAGCCTGTGCTGCCTGTTGCAGGCGTGTCTCCTTCTCATCGCACATCCGCTCGCTTTCCGCAAAACGTGACTGAAGAACCGCCAGTGCCGCCTCGCGCTCCTGGACCTGCTGTTGTATGTGGGCGATCAACTTCAGGTAAGGCGTCCCAGGCTCCCGCCTCGGTTGGGCGCTTTGAACGGCGTCTTCGTAAGTCTTCTCCAACATGGCGATATGCCTCTCCATCGAAAAGAACTTTTCGGGTTGGATCTGTCGGCGCATCGTATTCAACATCTGTGGCGTATCCAGAATGTCCTGAAGCCGTTGGGCCAGATCGTCCGGGTCCCCAACTCGAAAGGTCAATCCCGCACCTCCGATCCGCTCTGGCAGAGCGCCCCTGTCCGACACGATAACAGGGAGCCCGAGACACAACGCCTCATCCAGCGCGAATGAATAGGACTCGCTGGCGATTGAGGCGAACACCGCAAGATCAAGATCAAACGCTTGCAAGTCGGCGGGGCGGTATGCGCCGTGGAACTGAACCGAGATGCCGCAGGCAAGCTCCTGGAGCCTCTGCTGGTACTCCGGCTCCACTATGCTTCCGATCAAGTGGACGTGGACGCTTGACGGATCGCGTAACCTGTGAACCGCCTCCAGGATGAGGTGGGTGCCTTTCAGGTGCATGAGATAGCCCCAATGGCCGATTTGCAACGGCCTCTGAGGAAATGCCCCATTCTCCTCATGATCCTTGCGGCCCGTGAGCGCCGCAAACGTACCGTGAGGAAGAACGGTCACACGGTCATCCGGTAGATCGAGCAACGTCAAGATCAGGCGACGATGCGCCTCGGACGGTACCATCACCACTTCGGCCAGCGCCAGTTCGGCCTCTACGATCTCTCGGCGCAGCGTGAGCGCCCGAACTGTCTCCCCGTCGCCTTGCCATGAGGCACGCTCGACGCAGGTAAGGCATGGCGCAGTAGCCGGCGGTTCCTCGCAGAACACATCGTCGGGACGCATCCGATAAATGCGGGGACAGGATGTCCAGACATCATGCAGCGTGATCACTACCGGGATCTCTAAGTCGGCACAGATCGCCGCCAGGTTACTGGTCAGGTGCAACCAGTGGTGAAGGTGAACCACATCCGGATTCACCAGAGCCAGCAGGCGCCGCACAAGGCGTTCTGCGTCAGCGTCATACTCATCCGTCCATCGGTACGGTCGCCTCGCCGCCCGCCGGTATCTGGCAATAAGCAAGCCGTCCTGCTCGGAAACCGCCAAGGTCGCTTCCGTATCGTTACGACCTGAACCGGCCAGGACCGCACACTCATGCCCGCGTTTCAATAGACATTGGACCACGGCCTCGCAATATCTCTCCGTCCCGGCAATCGACTCCGGCGGAAAGCCGTGGACGACCTGAAGGATCCGCATGCCAATTCTCTCGTTTTTCGTTACCGTGCAGCGCCCTACTTCCGTATAAGGGTAACCCCTGGAGCTGGGAATACAGCCGACAGATGCGAAAAGAACCCGACACGACTGCTGAGCCGAAGACCGCGCGGACCCTCGGTCCCTACGTACCGAACGCGCCGTTCCGAGTGAGTGAGCTGTGGCTTGGCACTACTCCTACGCTGAGATACGTTTCCCCGATATCGGAGTTTGACCGAATGCAACAATGCCCCGGCCACAATAATGATCATCCAGTGCGAGGCTTGAGAGCATCTCCTTTTCCGAACTTGACATATGTTCAACAAACTCCCCAAACAACATTTCCGGAAGAGTCGCCGGCAACGTGAGCTCGGGATACACACTGTTCTTAAGCGAAAAGAAGTCATCTACGAATGAGACAACGCCGCGATGAATATCGGCGCGGGTGCGCATGGATTGTTGTTCGTCAATGGAATGCTCCTGATAGAGCGCCTCAGGTGTGCCGTTCTTATCCGCTACATAACAAATCACTTGTGGATCATTAGAGCTTAGAAGGGTCTCTAATTCAAAACTCCTTCGCCACAGCGAAGAGACACCGGATTTCGCGCGCCCAATCTGATCGGCATAGTATCCGCGCGCGAACGCATTGTGCTTATTGCTGTTTTCGCGGGATCGTGCGGAGGTCAGCATGTAATACCCCTGGATCGGCTTCTTGAGAAACCCGGATAACAGTCCCTGAATAGTCGCCGAATACCCGACGTCGACGACCGCTGCCGGCTGAACATCGTTCAGTCCGATGTTATCCAGATACGCTGTCAAGCCGGGACGCTCGATACGACTGCGGGCAAGAATGCTCTCCGCCAACGCTTCCAGCACCGGTTTAAGACGGCGAATATCTCCTTTGACTTCCACCAATTCCCCTTTCTTCCAGAGACCTCGCGAGTACAGCTCATGCAGGTCATCGTCTTTCAGGGTAAGTCCGTATCGGTATTTCAGGAACTCATGAAGCTCATTTGGAAAGTACTCGGAATCCCCGGCAATTCTGAAAATATCATCGATGGATTCAATCACCGGCACCGTGACTGCCCGACGGGACAACACGAGATATTCAGAGGGAATCGCGTCTTCTACGTGCATTGCAACATGGTCGTACACTTTTTTGAGCAATTGACCTTCACGAGCCAGAAAAAACAGTTTCTCGATCCCGTCCTTTCGTGCCGTATCTATCAACCATAAACAAAAACTCATAATGACAGGACCCACCACAGCGTAGCCAATATGCCGGGGTCCGCCGTTAAGAAGGCTGTCAGGGTCTAACGATTGATAAAAGACCGGCCCGAAAAGCTTGCGGATCACCAATCCGAGCGTCAACTGCTCGTCCAGGCTGCCTTTCGTCTGAACCCATTCGATGGCTCTCGAAAATCTCGGCAATGCCCGGGCGATTTCGACCGGCCGCAACACGTGGCATACTTGAATTCCGAGATTCAATGGAATCTGCACATCAGAATGTTCGTTATCGCCTACCATGAGAAGCGCACTCGGGGCAATCTGTTCCTGCTGCAGCACGAAGCGGTACAGCTCTCCGGTGTCCTTGCGAACACCGATATCCGACGATAGATACAGCGCGTGATACCCTGTGACCCCGTTCTCTGAGAGTATTTTCTCAACAACGCCACGCGGCAAAAACATGTCGCTCACAAGCACGACGCGCTTGCCGCTACGCACCGCATAATTCGCCAAATCTATACATTCCGATCGAGGGGCGACCAGGTGGAGTTCAGTGTCTTCCTCCAGGGCGCGGATATGCCCAACCTCATCGACCTGTTTGCCCGCCAGCGATGCGAACTCAGCATAGATATCGTCAAGCCCTACGTCTCGCCCGAGGCGCGAGCGCGCTCGCGCCTCGGCATGCGCCCGCAGTTCGGCATAATCATTGCCGATCATATTCCGGCTGCGGTGGCCGATAATCGTTTTCGCAGTTTCGGGATGAATGACCGGACGGATAAGAAGCGTATCGAAGATATCGAAGGCAATGACCTTGACATCTTGCGCGTCCAACATCGTTTTGACGCAATGAACCGTCCTGGCCATATAGCGGTCGAATCTCCACTTTGACCAGCTTCGAACAACGGGATCGGCCAGAATCAACGGCTTGTAACCGGCTTGCTTGACTGCGAGAACCAACAGCCGCTCAACACAGTGCGCAAGAGACCCATCTGTCTGGCCCGCCTCCTCCGGAAAGTCCGTCAGTTGAATATCGGCAGAAAAAAGTTTCTGAATGGCCTTACTCCTGGCCCAGAACATCGATCCCGCCGGATAGTCGAAGTACCCTTCCGGCACATCGGTGATCCCTATCTGCCGGCACATTCTGGAGCCCAGCGCTCTGTTGGACAGCCAGGTATTACCCCAATAAGGCAGATGCTCATAATTTTGAGGATAAACAATCCCTGCGCCCGGGTCTTTTTCAAATATGGAAAAGATCCGCCGAACCTGATCCTCACTGCCCAGAAGCTGGCGGAAAAGATATTCCCGCCAGCCGTCCATCCTGCCCTGTGTATACACAGATTTCTTGGTGTGCACATGACAAATATAGTCGTATGTCGCTAACGTAGCACCAAAATGGCACACCATCGGCGCGATATCTCTTCCACGATTTACTACAACGTCCACGACAACTCGACCGGCTCGTGGCAGTTCTGAAAAAGCCTGATAACAGGTCTCACGCGCGCCGTCGGTCGAGACCGAAATGAACAGGTCAAAAGCAAAGGGCACATTCCTCAGGTAAGAAGCTAACTCTGTTATCACATCAGGGTAGTACACATGGGCGTGAACGGCCACCCGACTCGAAATATCGCCAGACAGGGGATGGATATCGCTAATATTGAACAACTCCGGCGAATACGGAGTAGTATCAGG
>NSJM01000124.1 GCA_002634395.1 Candidatus Methylomirabilis sp. | reverse complement strand
ACTTTCGGAGGCACGGGCAAACCTCGTTCTTGGAGCAGTTCTACGTGTTCCTTCATTCCCCATTTTGCCTTATACACGCAGTCCTCGATGGAGTGGCCAATCCCCGTAAATCCTTCCAGGTCAGGAGAAAAAAACCCAAAATAATCGGGTTCCTCCGTTGCCTCGATGGTCAAAGAATAGGGCAGATCAATCATGACTTCCTCCCTTCTGCATTCCTGCTGACTTCAGTATATGATGGCACGTGCCGCTGGGCACTTCCTTGGCCCCATGATAGTCAATCCGAATCAATGCAGGCCAGCCAGCCTTCCCATAATATCGGATGGACCCTTTCTCCCTCACCAGCTCGAATCCATGAGCTTCAAGCAGCCTCACCAACTCACTGAATTTCAAGATGGTCTCCTATAGTGTACTAATTATGACATACCAGTTTCCAGATGCCTTATGCTGACACCGAACGCCGCCGGTAACCTGCGGGACGGTGCGGCAGGTCAGGCTGGCCCGCAATGTCTGTAAGACCAAACCGAGCCGAGGGGTTAGATTGTAGTGCTTGCGGGGTAGAAGGTGGCGGGCGCTACCCCAAATCGCTTGCTCAACCGCTCGATATGCTCTCGTGTAAGCCTTCGCTTCCCTCTGAGGATTTGCGACACGACCGGCTGGCCCCCAAGCTCCTTGGCGAGGTCGTACTGGCTTAGCTCGTGCTGCTCCATGAGGAATTCCAGCACTTCCTCAGGGGTTGCTGGGCCGATAGGGAACGCCCTTTTCTCATACGCCTCGATGAAGGGAATGACAGCGCTCAGGTACTGGCCGACAGCCGTACGGTTCTGGGCGTCCAGTCCTCCGGATTCCCGCATCAGGATACGAATCGCCTCGCTGTAGCCGTGATGCATCTTCCGACTCTTGATAGGTCTTGGCGGCAGATGGAGATAGAGCCACCGAAGCAGCTCGTTGTCTACCGGGGACTCGAGCGGCTTGAGCTTCTTTGCCAGTGTGGCACTTGTCATGTCACTTTCTCCAGCGTGCCTCATCGTACTCGGCGTGCGTCAGCACGCACTCGATTGACACGAATTGCAGGGCGTAATCTACGATGGTAATCAGCCGGTATTTGTTCCCCGCGATGTTGAACACGGTGTACGGCTTGACCTGATCCGCTGAACCAAAGGTCTGTGTGAGATCGACGAAGTGCTTGAAGCTATTCGACTCTATGGCCTGCGTCCAGCTCTTCAGAGAAGACCTGGAGTCGGGGTGTTTTCGTGCGAAGAGCTGGATCACATCTCGTCCGATAAGCTTCACTGAGTGATAATAGCAGAACGCTATTATTTGTCAAAGGACCGGCTGCGCTCCCGAGCCCCCATCCGAGTCGATCCGTTAGGCTGTGGCCTCCCCTACTAGCGCTTCATCGGGACAGCGCGGCAGGTCAGGTTGGCCCGCGCGCAGAAGTCCCACGCGCGCATTGCCGCCGGGAAGTGGCTGGTGAGAGTTGGGAACAATCAGTGATTTTACTTGCCTTCTAAAATGCTTAAGCTTATACGTCAGGCCATGAGAGAAATGACGACACGCTTGATGAGAGCGGAAGGATAAGAGAGGCATACTATGGATGTGCTGCAGGCAGGGATCGGTGAATTCAGCGTCACAGACCCGGACGAGCTGCGCGCCTTCATGCGGACCGAGAAGCGGCGGGCGATGGTGGACAAGGTCATGCCCGAAGCCGAGGCGATTCGCCGCTATGTGAAGGACGGCGATTACGTCAGCTTCGACTTCTCTTCCTTCACCAGAGGCCCGGCCTCGCTCGTTCGGGAGATCATCCGCCAACGGAGGCGGGACCTCTGGTTTGCAGCCAAGTTCACGCTCATGGAGACCACACTGCTGGCGGTCGGAGGTTGCTTGCGTGGGGTCGATGTGGGATTTCTGGGCCTTGGCCGGCTTATCGGCAAGTGGGTGCAGGAGGGGCGGATCAAGGTGACGGAGTGGACCAACGGCACCTTGACGTTGCGCCACCTGGCCGGGGCGATGGGGGTGCCGTTTCTGCCGACCAGGAGTCTCCTGGCCACCGACACACTGACCTATTCCGGCGCCAAAGTGGTGCAGGATCCCTTCACCGGCAAGCCGATCGCGCTGGTCCCAGCCGTCAACCCCGATGTCGGGCTGGTCCATGTCCATCAGTGCGATATCTATGGCAACGCCCGCTGCTTCGGCCCTGGCGTGTCACCGCTGGAAACGGCCATGGCCTCCAAACGGACCATTATCTCGACCGAAGAGATCATCACGACCGACGACATTCGCAAGGAGCCGTCGAAGACCACCATCCCGTACTATATGGTCGATGCCGTCGTCTATGCCCCGTTCGGCAGCCTGCCTGGGGGGACACAAGGGCTCTACGAGATGGATATCCCGCACTTCCTGGAGTTCATGGGCGCCTCACGCGACGAGCAGAAGATGGCCGCCTATCTCGACAAGTATGTCTATAGCGTCGCCTCCCACGAGGAGTTTTTGGACAAGCGCGTGGGGATGGCGAGGCTCCTGGAGCTGAAGCGGCAGGCGACGATCAAAGAGGGGTATCATTGAGCGACATGGAGTTCAGCGAATCAGAGTTCATGATCTGCCAGTGCGCCAGGCTGATTCAAGATGGCACACTGATCTTCATCGGGTATGGGATGCCGCAGATCGCCGCGATTCTGGCCCAGCGTCTGCACGCCCCTCGGATGGTCCAGGTCTATGAATTCGGCGCGGTCGGGGCGCTCCCCGAGACGCCGTTCGTCCGTTTCACGATGGGCGGACCGCGCAACTGCTATCGGTCGCTTGCCTGGACGAGCATGAACACCATCTTCGCGCAGGCTCAGCTTGGGATGGTCGATATGGGCGTCCTCGGTGCTACCCAGATAGACCGGTTCGGCAACCTGAACTCGACCATGCTTGGAGCCGATCACCACCGCCCGGGGAAGCGATTTCCTGGGAGCGGTGGGGCCAACGAGGTCCTCTCGCAGTGCTGGCAGACGGTGATCGTCATCAAGCACGAGCGCCGCCGTTTCGTGGAGAAGGTCGATTTCGTGACCTCTCCAGGCTATCTAGATGGCACGCCCGGAGCCCGCGAACGGGCCGGCTTACCCAAGAACACCGGACCCTGGCGCGTGGCGACCTCCAAGGCCCTGTACGGATTCGATGACCGAACCAAGCAGATGATCTTGCTCGGGGTCCTGCGTGGCCTGAGCGTTGATGACGCCCTTCAGGAGATGGAGTTTACCCCGCTCATTGCTGAATGGGTTGAGGAGCTGTCCCCCCCGACGCCTGAGGAGCTTCGCATCCTTCGGGAGGAGATCGACCCCGATCGCGCCATCATTGGCGCCGCCGGGGAGTGATGGAAAGAAGGTCTTCATGCAGACGGCAGCACTCTCAGAAATTGGCGCTCTTGTGTTATGATTATTCAAGTTTCGGGCCGAGACATGCTGTGGGACTTTCTTTAGACTGAGGTGAGATATGGCGGCTATTCATATCGAGTCTAACCCTGCAATCATGATGGGCAAACCGATCGTCGCGGGAACGCGCATCACCGTTGAGCTGATTCTGGAGAAACTCGCGGCCGGTGAGACGGTCGAACAGGTACTTGCTGCCCATCCTCGCCTGACCCGCGAGGGGATTCTGGCGGCTCTGGATTTTGCGGCGCGAGCGCTTCGCGCGGACGTGGTCTATCCCATTCCTGACAAGGCCGCATGAACTTCCTCGCGGACGAGGGCGTCGATCGCCAGATCGTCGACCGTCTTCGAGCAAGTGGGCATGAAGTGTGCTATGCGGCCGAGTCTGCTCCGGCTAGCCCTGATGACCATCTCTTGCAATACGCCAATGAGCATCACGCGATAGTCTTGACGTCCGACAAGGATTTCGGCGAGCTCGTCTACCGAATGCGTCGCGTTCATGCGGGCGTGATTCTGTTGCGCTTGGCGGGTCTCTCCGCTGACGCAAAATGCGACCATGTTCTCGCGGTTCTTCGAGAGCGCGCTGCTGAGATTCCTGGCGCCTTCACAGTGATCACGCCTGGTGCGGTTCGTATACGAAGGGTGGCCTGAGAAGAAAACGCTTGCCCAACAGCGCGGTGAAGTGAATGAGGCCGCTAGTATGCAGTGCAGCGAGGTCGAACATAAACGGCCTCGCATCATGGTTGCAGTACAGTCTTGTTTGGCGAGCGGCGTTGCGGATTGCCGCCTTTTTTGTACGGTGCTTCGCACCGGCGATCACGCGACTCCAGCGGGTGGTCGCCTCCGCGAGTATAGTAGCGTACCCGCCTACCCATGATCAGCCCAAGCCGATGATCCTGCTTTCCGATACTTGTGCAGATTGGTGGTTGAAATCTACACTGCCAACTCCGCCGGTGCCACCCTCAATACGGCTAGAAGACGGCCGCGATGGGCCGCCAATTCGGCAGATAGGCTCACCGAAGTGGGCAATGTTCGTCGGCCCCTCAAGCAGCTCACTCATGTTCGGCCATATGAGCTTGATGTAGCATGATGACCGTGCTATTGTGTCTACATGATCCGATCCTTTCGGAGCTCTGGGACGGAGGACATCTTCAACGGGCGGAACACGAAGGCTGCCCGGTGGACTTGTCCGAAGGAACTCTGGAGGGTTGCCTGGCGGAAGCTGGAGCAATTGGACTCGACTGCGCGATTGGAGGACCTTCGTATCCCGCCGGGGGATCGTCTCGAGGCGCTGTCTGGCGACCGTTCCGGTCAGCATAGCATCCGGATCAACGATCAGTATCGGATCTGTTTCGTCTGGACGTCCGATGGTCCCGACTCGGTCGAGATCGTGGACTATCACTAAGCGGTACTCCGCGAGGTGCAGCGATGGTACACATCCCAACTCATCGAGAGCCTACCCATCCAGGTGAGATGCTGTTGGAGGAGTTCCTTAAGCCTATGGGACTCTCCCAGAAGGATCTCGCTGAGGGTATCCACGTTCCCTATCAGAGAGTCAACGAGCTTGTCCGCGGTCGCCGCGGTGTGACCCCGAGCACCGCGCTTCGGCTCGCACGGTTCTTCGGCATGTCGCCCGAGTTCTGGCTAAATCTCCAACTCCGCTGGGATCTCTCTCATGCCCAGCAGGCCGAGGCCGAGACGCTGCGGGGGATTCGTCAGGTCAAACGGTCACGGAGGGCGGCCTAACCTCGCGTTCCA
>NSJM01000123.1 GCA_002634395.1 Candidatus Methylomirabilis sp. | reverse complement strand
TCGAGCGATCATTCGGCCGCGTTCCGCCGCACTGGAAGGCCTGCCGGTCCTATTACCGCCTCGTAGATCTCTCGTGGCCATTAGCCCGATGGGTACTGTGGCCGGCCAGGCGAATCCTGCCTCAAGGAGCCCAGAGCTGGCTGCGGAAAGAGTTCCCCCTTCTCCTCGATCGCGTGAGCGCCCGCTGGGTACGCCCTGGAGGGGGATAGCGAGGCCTGTCTGCGTGCGACGCACAGGCTGGCCGGATTCTCATCACCGGGATCACCGGCCAGGATGGCTCCTACCTCACCGAATTCCCGCCGGCAAAAGGGTACGAGATGTGTGGCACTGTGCGCCGGTCCAGCACGGACACCCTGTCCCGGATCACGTACCTCCTGGAAAGAATCACGCTACCAGGCGAGCTCCAGCGAGATGTTCGGCAAGGCTGTCGAGGTGCCCAGAACGAGCACACCCCTTTCTATCCGCGCAGCCCCTGCGGGGTGGCCAAGACCTTTGGGCATTGGGTGACGGTCAACTGGCGTGCCATACCACTATCTGCGTTTCGTCCTTGCCCGGACGGTGTTGGAATACGCGGAGGAGCCGGCGCTGTTGTAGGCGCGGACGCGGTAATAGTAGGTGATCGAAGGCGAAAGGCCCGTGGCCGAGTACGTCTTGACGTTCGCACCCGCCCGATCTGTGTAAAGCTGGTCCCATTCAACGACTGCTCGATCGAGAACCCGTCTTCGTTGCCGGCATTGTCCGTCCACGCCAGGTCGATCCGGCTGATCGAGACCGCCTTTGCCGTCAGATTGGTCGGCGCTGCAAGCACGCAATGGCTGGTAGTCGATGTGTAGGTATCGATGAGCGTGCCGGTACGGCTCATGAACTGGAACGTGATGCCGGCCTCGTCCGCATCGACCAGCATGGCGCCGTAGTCGCCGTTGTACCGCACCTGGCTGCCGGACACGGGCGTCCCGAACGAGTAGATGCTCCTGCCGCCCAGGCCGTTGACGAAGTACGGAAATCCCCCTTGGATGATCCGCTCATAGTCGTGGTCGTGGCCGGCCATGACCACGCTCGCGCCCCAGCTCTGATACGGCCATTGCATCCAGGTGCTCGATCCGTGCGTCGATCCTGACGAATACGGCGGATGGTGCATGTACACCAGCTTCCAGCAGGCTGTCGAGGCCGCCAACTCACCCTGAAGCCACCCTGCCTGAACCGAGGTACTCGTCACCCCGTCCGGCTCGTTCGGGTCGCTGTCAATGGCAAACAGGTGTACAGGTCCCCAGACGACGTCGTAGTACCGCTCGTTGTTCGGCAGGGTGAAGTAGTCAAGATATGGCTGCGCCCCCGTCGTGGCCCAATCGTGGTTGCCCAACGACGGGAAGAAGCGGTTGATCGTGGCCCCGGGTCCCCGCAGGCCCAGAGCCCGGTGGGCTTGGCGGCGCGTATCGTAACATTGAAATTCGCTCGACAGACGATCAGATTTCATGGTTGTATCCCGGCCATGATCGAACGGACCGCTCACGTGCGCGCGCTTTCGGCCCTGTTGCGCCAGTTCCCAGTTGTGGCGATCCTCGGCCCACGCCAGATTGGCAAGACTACCCTCGCCCGCCAGTTCGTGAGCCGTCGCAGCGGCCGTGCCACGTTCTTTGATCTCGAGAGTCCCGAGGACCTCGACGTGCTGACGGAGACATTCATGGTCAGGCAGCTTCAGAGCTGGTACGAGAACATCAGTAAGCGGCAGGCCAAAGCACCAAAGATCTACCTCCGTGACAGTGGTCTGCTGCACGCGCTGCTCGGCCTCGGGACTGCACGCGAGATCGAATCGCACCCCAAGGTGGGGGCCTCGTGGGAAGGCTTCGCGCTCGACCTCATCATGTCGCGGCTTGCCGCCCGACCGGAAGACTGTTTTTTTCTGGGCCACACACGGCGGTGCCGAACTCGATCTCCTGATCGTACGCGGCAACCGTCGGCTCGGCTTCGAGTTCAAGCGCACCACAGCCCCGACCGTGACCCCATCCACGCGGGCCGCCCTGCGCGATCTTCATCTTGATGGCATCGTCGTTGTTCATGCCGGCTCACGCTCGTATAGTCTGGACCGGAGGATCCGGGCGATCTCGCTGGATCGAGTCCTCGAGGACGTACAGCCGCTTCGCTAAACGCCCGCTCAGTCGCAAACACAGAGCGCTGTGGGAGGATTTCTATGACGGCCTTGTCTCTGAACAACGGCGCAAGGAGAAAGGCGTTCCCTTCCGAAATCGTCAAGGCAGATTTTCGTTACCATCGAGTACACCACACTCTGGCCGACCAAAGCCGCCGCCGGTATCGTGCTCTCCGCCGACTATTCCCGGGCCAAGCGTATCCTTTGTGACTGGCTCTACGCCTTCTTCGAATTCATGGGGCGCGGGTTCTTCGCGCTGTTGCTCTACTGGGGGAGCCTGGCCGTATTCTGGGGGATGCCTGACGAACTACGGGATGGCCAGGCGGTCGGGCGCAACGATCCGTGCCCATGCGGCAGCGGCGCGAAATATAAGCGATGCTGTGGCGCGTGACTTGGCGGGCCATATCCGTAAAAATATTTGCCCGCTTCCGATCCAATGTGGTACCGTTTTTGCGCTGACATGGCCGAATGGCTAAGAGAACAGTTGCCGTGGCGAGAGATCAAGTCAGATCCATCCGTGCCGTATGGCGCCACAGGGTTGAGACGTGGTCAAGGATGCGAACAATGATCCAGAAGGCTCCGCTTCCCAAAGATATTCAGTAGCGGCTCGGCTCACTCGGCCAGGCGCTGGACCGGTGCCCCGGCGTCATGTTTGCATATCTGTTCGGGGGGGCAGCAACTTCACGGCTTCGGCCCCTGAGCGATGTGGATGTAGCCGTCTATCTTGATGACTCGGTCGATCCGATCGAGGGGAGGCTAAAGGCCGTTGGGGTGGTGACCACGCATTTGGGAACCGACGAAGTGGATCTGGTGGTCCTGAATACCGCACCAACGGTTCTGACGGGTCGGATCCTGCAGACCCGTCGGGTCATCTGTGACCGCGATCCGTTCCGCCGACACCGCTTTGAGTCCCTTGTGCTGCGAGAGTTCTTCGACTTTCGCATCTTCGAGCACCGCCTGCTGGTCAGGAGGTACGGGAGTGGTTGACCGAGATCTGCTCCTCCGGAAGCTTGCCGACCTTGACCAGTATCTGGGCCAAATCACAGAGTACCGAGACATCACCATCGAGCAGTATCGAGGCGACTGGAAGACCCAGCGAATTATCGAGCGGACCCTCCAGATGGCCATTGAGGCGTGCGTGGATATCGCGGGCCACATCATCGCTGATCGGAGGCTTCGGGTCCCGGCCACCTATGCGGAGGCGTTCGAGGTGATGGGCGAGGCCGGGCTCCTGGACTCCACGCAGCGAGATGCCATGGTGCGCATGAGCAAGTTCCGCAATGTGATCGTCCGCGACTACGCGAGGGTAGACCCCGCGATCGTCGTGCAGATCCTGCGTGAGCGTCTCGAAGATTTTACCCGATATAAGGCCGCCGTGCTGGAGTGGATATAGCTTGCGTGAGGCTGCTTCAGCAACAAACCCCCTTCATCCCCGTTTCGAAAGGGGGATGAAGGGGGTTTGTACATTTTTCGGATCATGAATATGTACATGTTATTCTCTGACGATGCCTTAGCCTTCTGGTCGCTGTTTTTGTGGCGTAAGAAATGTTGTGTGCTGTCGATAAGCATGATACTTCCTTAGGAGTACACGCTTGTGTGCTCGGCTGGGCAGGATTAGTGTTGGTAGATGGTAAACGGCAGGTGACGGTCAGACGAATGCACCCGACACGACTCGAAGAGTGACTTCGCAAAACGATCGAATGGCACACAGGACGTTAGCGTCATCGCCACAGCGATGGGCGAGGTAAGGAACCGTGCGGATCGGCGTGAACACGCTCCCGCTCTTCCCGGGCCAGATCGGCGGGATGGAGACGTATACCTATAACCTCCTGACCCACCTGACGGCGATCGATCGCCAACATCATTATTACCTGTTTGTGGCCCGCTATAATCGAAAGCTCTTCGAGACCCACTGTCAACGCCCCAATGTGTCCAACGTGCCAACGCTCAGCTTGCAAGGGTTGCGATATGCCGAGCGGGGGGCGGCGAGGTTGGCCGGAAAAGCGGGCCGACGGCTTCCCAGGTTGTCGCGATGGCTCGTCAACGCCGTCGCGAGCGCCGATATGCTGTACAGTATCCGTCGGCATAGGCTCGACCTCTGGTTCTGCCCGCTGATCAACTTGGCGCCCCGCCACGTCCAGCTCCCCAGCGTGGTCTCAATCCCGGACTTGCTGCCGGAGTTCTATCCTGAATTTTTCTGGAAGGATCTCCTCGACTGGTCGAGGCGGCGCTATCCCGCTTCCTGCCGAGGCGCCACAAAGGTCATCACCCTCTCGGAATTTTCCCGAACGAGCATGGTCGATCGGTACGGTGTCGCGCCGGAAAAGATCCATGTGATCCCTCTTGCGGTGGGGGACGAATTTTATCTGCCCCAGGATGACGTGGCTATTGCGGCCGTCAAGGCAAAGTACGCCGTCCCATCCGAATACGCCTTCTACCCGGCCAACACCTGGCCCCACAAGAATCATGCGACCCTGTTGAAGGCCCTGCATCTCCTCCGCGTCAAGCATGGCAGGCGACTGTCGTGCGTCTTTACCGGAGTCGCGCGTGGGGGACACAACGCCCTTCTGAAGGCGGCCGAGGAATACGATCTCGCAGCGCAACTCCGCCTGCTGGGCTATGTCGAGAAATACGACATGCCCCTGCTGTATCGCGGGGCCCGCTTCCTGATCTTCCCATCCCTGTTCGAGGGGTTCGGCATCCCGGTGATCGAAGCGATGGCGGCAGACTGCCCGGTCCTTTGCTCCAAGGTCGCCAGTCTCCCGGAGGTGGCAGGAGATGCCGCGCTCTTCTTTGATCCCCACGATCCTGAGGCGATTGCCGATGCGATGAATCGAATCCTGACCGATGCGGAACTTCGGCAGGAGTTGGTGCGAGCAGGGAGGGAGCGCTCCCGCCAGTTTTCCTGGGAACGGACGGCCCGCGAGACCCTGAAGGTCCTGGAAGAGGCCGCCTCTATCGGAGCGCGACCCAGAGGTCCCCATCATGATTCCGCCAGATGACCTGCCGCTGGTGTCGATCATCGTTGCCCCACAAGTCCCCCC
>NSJM01000026.1 GCA_002634395.1 Candidatus Methylomirabilis sp. | reverse complement strand
ATCCACCAAAAGCCTGAGTCAGTTGGCGGCATGAATGAACACACACGTTGAGGATCGTTTGTTGAAGGTCCTCGAAGTCCGCACGTCCAAATAGTGGAAGGGGGTGGCTTCTGGCCCCCCCTTCCCTAAGCCCGGGGCCGTCGCGGAGGGTTTCGATCAGATGGGGATTCGAGGACGGAAAGGCCAAGAAGGGGCGAGGGAGAAGGAAGGAGGTAGGGTCATGAAGTATGTAGCTGCAATTGGGTGTGCGATCCTGATGGCTGCGTTTGGAGTGTCGCAGGCATGGGCCCACGGTGGGGGCAGCATGGGTGGGATCACAGAGAATGATCTCTGCTCGATGGAGAAGGGGCAGTATTTCATCCATTTCAGCGCTTATCAGCATGCGACTGCAGGCGCAGCCACTCAGTTTGCTCATATCAAGGAACTCAAGGATGCGGATCTAGGGCGGTACCTGGATGCCACGAAGGAAGAGTTTCAGTCCCACTGCCGAGATATCCCGAGAACAGGTAAGGCGACGCTGACTTTTGATCTCATCAGTACTGTGCTGCGAAGGGTCCCGGTGGCGGTTCGCGTTGTTGAGGCCTCGGAGCGCGGCGACTCCGAAACGGTCCTGTATATTCCACAACAAGTTTATCCTTCAGGTGTCGTGAAAGCGGAGACGGATTTTGCGAAGGCAGGGAAATACAGGGCAGTCGTGGAGGTTGAGGAACATGCGGCGTATGGTACCCACGCCGGAGGCGCCGCAGAGGTGGTAGGCCATGGTCACGATGGTGATGGGGCCGCGGCGGTGACCGAGAAACACGCCAGTACGGCAGAGGAGGAGGCGTACCATGCCTATGACTCCACCTTCAGCTTCCCCTTTACAGTTGGACTCAAGACAACAAGAAGTCGTGGTGGCGCTTCGTCGTCTATGATGAGCAATCCAGCGATTCTGGCAACGGCCGTTACAGGTATGGCCGTTGGTACCGTACTCTATGTAAGACGAAAGAAGAAAGTGGCCTGAACATATTCTTGACAAAAAATTAACCCTCTTGCGATGATAGGGTCAATGTTCGTGAGAGGGTTTTATTTGTGGCCAGCGAGCCGAGCGTTAGGCTCTATTCGTTAGGCTGGTGGTGCCGGCGCCGACGGCGTGCCTAGCACTGCAATCGCAATGTCATTCATCCAAGATTCGGAAGTTTCATCCTTCTTGGGACCATCCTGATGGGCGCGGAGGTGACCGCTTGCGACAAGCCGATCGACTATAACCCTTGCGTGGAGTGCAAGCCGGGCGTCTCTTGGTGGTTGTCTGATCGGTAAAGGGAAAAGGAACCAAGACGATGTCGCCAAGCTCATAGCTGGTCATAAGCGGCATCGTCAGGGTTATCCCAGACCCTTCGAAAGGTCTCCTCAGCCAACTTGGCCGCGGCCTGGGTCATCGCGGTCCTGGCTACGCAGGCGTAAGAAATCCACGAAATCTTCCACTTCAGCCACCTTCTCTGGAGGCAGGGTCGCGATCTTCTCCATAAGAGTTTTTCGACCGGTTGTCGGAACAGGCATCTTTCCCCTCCATTCACTCTTACCTTGACTGAACCTTACAGCACCCGTTTGAGAAACTGGCCGGTGTACGAGGTCGGATGGGTCGCCACATCCTCCGGCTGTCCTGCTACGACGACCTGCCCTCCCTCATCCCCGCCCTCCGGGCCCAGGTCGATGATCCAGTCGGCCGTCTTGATGACCTCCAGATTGTGCTCGATCACCAGGACGGTATTGCCGACATCGGTTAGGCGGTGCAGGACCTCCAGGAGCTGGCTGATGTCATGGAAGTGCAGTCCGGTAGTCGGCTCATCAAGGATATACAAGGTCTGGCCGGTCCCCCGTTTGCTGAGTTCCCGCGACAGCTTGACCCGCTGCGCCTCACCACCAGAAAGCGTCGTAGCCGACTGGCCCAGTTTGATATAACCAAGACCCACGTCAAAGAGGGTCTGGAGCTTCTCCTTGATCTTGGGGACGGGCTGGAAGAAGGCCAGCGCCTCTTCCACGGTCATGTCCAATACATCGGCAATGCTCTTGCCCTTATAGACAATCTCCAGCGTCTCCCGATTGTATCGGGCTCCCTTGCAGACCTCACAGGTGACGTGGACGTCGGGGAGAAAGTGCATCTCGATTTGGATCAGCCCGTCGCCCTGACAGGCCTCACATCGACCGCCTTTGACATTGAAACTGAAGCGGCCGAGCTTATAGCCTCGGATACGCGATTCCGGAACCAGCGCGTACAGCTCCCTGATGAAACCAAAAACTCCTGTGTAGGTAGCCGGGTTACTACGCGGGGTACGGCCGATGGGCGATTGATCGATGTCAATCACCTTGTCGATATGCTCGGCGCCAAGGATCTTGTCGTGCTCACCCGGCCGCTCCCGAGAGCCGTAGAGTTGGCGATCGAGCGCTCGTCGCAGGATCTCATTCACCAGGGTGCTCTTCCCGGAACCGGAGACGCCGGTCACGCAGGTCAACACGCCCAAGGGGATCTCCACCTCGATGTTCTTGAGGTTATGTTCTCGCGCCCCAACGATGGTGAGGATAAGACCGTTCCCTCGCCGCCGAAGGGCAGGAACAGGGATCGTCAGGCGTCCAGACAGGTACTGACCGGTCAGCGAGCTCTTGTGTCGGATGATGTCGCGGGGGCTGCCGCACGCGACGACTCGCCCACCAGAGACCCCTGCCCCTGGACCCAGATCGATGACGTAGTCGGCGTCGCGGATCGTCTCTTCGTCATGCTCCACGACCAGGACGGTGTTCCCCAGATCGCGGAGCCGCTTCAGGGTATCCAGGAGGCGAGCATTATCCCGTTGATGCAGGCCGATACTCGGCTCGTCCAGGATGTACAGGACACCCACCAGCGAACTGCCGATCTGAGTCGCCAACCGGATCCGCTGCGCCTCTCCGCCGGCCAGAGTGGCCGCCGTTCGGTTCAGGGTCAGGTAATCGAGGCCGACGTTCACGAGGAACGTCAGACGCTCCCGCAGTTCCTTCAGGATGCGGCGGGCAATCTCACGGTCTTTTTCGCTGAGCTGCAGGTCCTGGAAGAACTGCAGTCCCGCCTTAACTGAGTAGCGCGTCACGTCCGCGATGGACTTGCCATCTACCTTGATGGCCAGCGACTCCCGCCGCAGGCGCGCCCCTTGACAAGACGGACAGGGGCGGATGCTGGCCAACCGCTTGACGTAGTTTTCGATCTCCTCCCGCACCTTGGACGAGGAGGTCTCCTTGTAGCGGCGGTCCAGATAGTGGATGTTCGGACCCCCGTGCCACGGCTCCAGGATACCGGGAAGATCGTCCATCCGACCGTCCAGCTTTGTGCCCAGGCCGTCGCACGTAGGACAGGCGCCGTGCGGATTATTAAAGGAGAAGATGCGAGGGCTGATCTCCGGATAGCTGACGCCACAGTCGATGCAGGCCAGTCGCTCGGAGAAGGTCAGATCCTTCGACGGCTCGAGGAGATTGACAACCACAATCCCCTCGCTGAGCTTGAGCGCAGTCTCGAGCGAATCGGCCAGTCGTTTTCGAATATCCGTCTTCAAAACGAGCCGATCTACCACGACCTCGATCGTATGCTTCTTGTTTTTGGCCAGTTCGATCGATTCCTCAAGCTCCCGAAGCTTGCCGTCGACACGGACGCGCACGAACCCCTGCCGGCGCAGGTCAGCGAAGATCTGGCGGTATTCCCCCTTCCGCCCTCGCACGACCGGGGCCAGGATCTGGAACTTACTTCCATCCGGCAGCGTCATCACCTGGTCCACGATCTGCTGCACCGTCTGGGACGCGATCGGTTTGCCGCAGGCGTAGCAGTGCGGCTTACCCACCCGAGCAAACAGAAGACGGAGATAATCATAGATCTCCGTCACTGTCGCGACGGTTGAACGGGGGTTTTTGCTGGTGGTCTTCTGCTCGATGGAGATCGCCGGCGAGAGCCCCTCGATCAGGTCCACGTCCGGTTTATCCATCTGCTCCAGAAACTGACGGGCGTAGGTGGACAGCGACTCGACGTAGCGACGCTGCCCCTCAGCATAGATGGTGTCGAAGGCCAGCGACGACTTCCCCGAGCCGGAGACGCCGGTGATCACCACAAGCTTATCCCGAGGGATCTCCAGGTCGATCGACTGGAGGTTGTGCTCTCGCGCGCCCCGAATAAGAATCTTGTTGCTCGCCATGCCGACTGACTCCTATAGATTAAGATTGTTCAGATCCGGAAAGAGATTCAAAAGGGGATTGCTGGGCAATCCCAACCTGTTATTATAACTGATTCTTGTGGCCCGGCAAGGTACAAGGGGAACCCAAGAACAGATAGAAAGTTGTCATTGCGAACGAAGTGAAGCAATCTGATCCAAAGGGTCATTCCGACCCGGAGCAAAGCCAAGGGGAGAAATCTCGGAGATTGCCACGCACCCTGCGGATGCTCGCAATGACGGGAAGAATCGAGCGATTACGAAGTCTATCACTGTTCTTGGGAGAAAGAAGAGCCCACGTGGGCTACTTCGTGGAGGGAAGCGGCAGCACGCCTTGGATGGGCTGGAAGGTATATGATCCTTCGACCGCAGACCCGACAAAGCGGTAGCTCATTCCCTTACTGTAAAACCACCACGTCTCCGCGGATTGATCGCCGGTCCCGCGGTCGATCCGTTCCGGAAGGCCTAGTTGACGCAGAATCTTTCCTTTGGCTGAATCCGCGCCAAACTGCGCGATCTGTCGCTGTACCTCCTTCCATTGCGAATGGTCGAGAAGCACCTGATCCAACCTCAGTTCTCTGCTCTCGGTTAACCGTTTGGTGATGTCGATTCCGTCCGGCCTTTGAAATCGGACGCCATCGAACCCCTTTTCGGCGTAGAAGAACAGGTAAAGGTTATTCCCGAGCTCGCTGGGGATGAACTCGGCCATGTACCGGCCGTCGTCGGCAGTCAAGACCCTTAGCGTCCGCCGGTCGCGTTCCACGTAGTCAAGCGTCGTGGTGAAATCGAGCTGCCGTCCCATCACCAGCACGGGCGTCCCAGGCACAGGCCGGCCCTGCTGATCGGTAATCCGGCCGCTAACGATCCGGTGCTCCGCGATCCGGGCCGTTGCACATCCGCCCGCAACGAACACCAGACACAGGCATGCTGCCCATCCGATACTTCTCCTCCAGCGTTCCCTCATGTTACCTCCACCCCGTCTCCCTGATTCACCCTCACGTCAAGACTGATACTCAACACCCCTTCCCGTGACTATACCGAGAGAGGCGGGAGGATTCAAGGGGCGAAACTCGGCTTTTTTCCGTCCATATTTTCATTGACAGATAACGGCCGCCGTTGCCATTATACAGCGGGCCGAAGTGGTGGAACTGGTAGACACGCCGTCTTGAGGGGGCGGTGGGGTTACACCCGTGGGGGTTCGAGTCCCCCCTTCGGCACCATGCGCATACTCGTTGTGTGTTACACGGCCACCTGTGCCTGCATGGTTGACCAGATCCCGCAGCGCCATATGTCGCAGCGGCACTGAAGGCAGCGCCAAGAATAACATCCTGAGCTGGATATAGCGCGCTAAGGACCGACGCTTGGAACCAGGAACGATTATCCTGACAGGTTGTGCGGGCTTCATCGGCTGCAAGGTCGCCGAGTTGCTCCTCCAGGCCGGTCACATTGTCGTTGGGATCGACAATCTCAACGATGCCTATGACGTCCGGCTCAAGCAGTGGCGCCTCAAGCAGATCCTCCACCACCCCGGCTTTCGATTCCACCAGCTCGACATCAGCAATCGGGCCGCTCTAAGCGCACTCTTTGAGAGCGCATGCGAGACTCCAGGTAACCGTCCGTCGGCAATCATCAACCTGGCGGCCAGAGCCGGCGTGCGCCAATCCGTTGAAGACCCCTGGGTGTACTTCGACACCAACGTCACCGGGACGCTGAACCTGTTGGACCTTTGCCGGAAACTCAGCATCAATAAGTTTATCCTCGCCTCTACCTCCAGCCTGTACGGTCAGGGCAATGCAATGCCTTACCGGGAAGATGCGAATACCGACGCCCCCCTTTCGCCATACGCCGCTTCCAAAAAGGCGGCTGAAGCCCTCTGCTATACCTATCACTATCTGTATGGGATCGATGTCACAGTGTTTCGGTACTTCACGGTATACGGTCCCGCCGGGCGACCCGATATGAGCCTCTTTCGCTTCGTGCAGTGGATCAGCGAAGGGCGCCAGGTGCTGGTGTATGGCGATGGCCGGCAATCCCGCGACTTCACCTTCGTGGACGATATCGCGCGAGGCACAATCGCCGGTCTCAAGCCGCTCGGGTATGAGGTCATCAATCTTGGCTCTGACACTCCGATCGTCCTGATCGAGGCGATACGGCTTGTAGAGGCGCTCGTCGGAAGGAAGGCAGAGATCGTGCACACGCCCCGTCATCCGGCCGACGTACAGGCCACATGGGCGGAGATCAGCAAGGCCAAACGATTGCTGGACTGGCAGCCGCAATCGACATTCCAGGACGGTGTCGGCGCACTGGTGCGATGGTATCAGACCAACCGCGAATGGGCGAAGCAGATATCAACGGGGTAACGTCGACTGATCGTCGATGCTTCAAGTCGGACAGCAGTGTTTAGATGTAAAGAAGCCGATTTGGCGGCTCGATGGACGGTGGCGCTCCACATGGATGAGTGTTCACTCTTCAGGCGACTTGAGCCCTCGAAAACTGCGATACAACAGCACGTCGTAGACGATCTTCAGACCGCCCGCTACCAAGAAAGGTGCCCCGATGAGTGACGGAGTGGCCAGGAACAGGCCGCTGAGTGCCGGCGAGAGCGACGCGCCCACCGAACGCGCGATCGCCGTGACCCCGGATGCGGCGGAGCGCTCGTCAGGCGCCACGACTGCCATGGTGTACGACTGACGGGTTGGCACATCCATCTGTGAAATGCTGAAACGGAGGAGAAGCACTCCTATCGCCAACGGCAACGTGGGCATGAGCGGTACGAGACACAGCAGCACATTCGAGGGGATATGCGTGAACACCATGGTATTGATCAGGCCGATGCGGGCGGCGATGCGAGCGGCCAGTAACGCTGAGATGCCCGCCAGGATATTCGCGCCGAAGAAGATGCTGCCGAGTAGACCGACGTCGATCCCGAATGTGATGTGGAACCAGTACGCCAAGAGACTTTGCACCACAAACCCGCCGGCGAACGCGTCCAAGGCAAACAAGGCGCTCAGTTTCATCACGACTTGCCTGGAACGGTGTAGTCCCAAGGTGCGATGGGCCGGCGAGGCGTGTGCTGTCGTTTCAACCGATGGGGACAGACACAGGAAAGAGCATGCCAACGCTACCCCGCCCAGTGCGTACCCAATCAGTACGACACGGTATGACTCCAGCGGGGAAACCCCGGACCCTTGTAAGGTGTGAGCCAGCCAGCCCCCGCTCAACGCCCCTGAGGCCGTCGCAAATGAACCGACCAGGTTATACCAGGCAAAGACCTGCGTGCGCCGTTGGTGTGGCAAGAGTTGGGAGAGCGCGGCTTGTTCAATAGACAAGAACGGGCCGATTTCGTTTCCACTCGGGCTGATGACGCCAAGAATCGCCGCGATCGTTAAGACGAGTGGATTGCCCGTTGAGATGAACACCACCCCCGCCAGGATCATCAGTGCTGCACCCAGCACCAACATCCGGCGTCTGCCGATCCTATCGGCTGACGTGGTAATCCAGAGCGAAATGCCTGCGTCGCCAACCAGCGTCAAGGTCAGCAGTACGCCGATTGCTTGTTCGCTCAGCCCGACCTGCTCCAGGTACAAGGCCAGCACAACGGACAAAAAGCCATAGGCGAACAGGCGCATGATGCGCGTGGCAAATAACAGAGCAATGTCAATCTGTGAACGCGCCAACGGGTTTACCACGGCTCGCAATCCTTTCAAGCAGGTCTGATCCATCTTCAGCACGTCAAGCCACGCGCCGATGGGGGAAGGCACACGCATCACCCCAGTCGTTGCCCATTTCAATCAGGTGATTAGCGATAGAATAACAGATGCGGCTAAGTTTGTAGATGGCGCCCCTACCCCAAAGGAAGGTATCAGTAGTGGGACATCATCCGGCGCTGGCCGGATACGGCTACTCTCGCAGGGACTCGATGCGCGTTGGGGTATCGTGGGCGGAAATCGCTTCAAGCGGGTGCAGGTTACGGGGGTACAATCTTTACCCCACTCGGTGGCAGGAGCAGTGCCTGCGGGTACTACGAACCTCCACTCTGGCAGCTGACATCGAGCTCCCAGCGGTCATCAAGATGCTCGCTTTGACCGGTGCCGAACGGCCGGGTCAGCCGCAGCGAGCGTAGCGGAGCCGCGGGCGGCTGGAGCCGGAAGTTAAACCGCTCATGTACTGCCTTCGAGCGGCGCTGTGGGTAGAATGGTTGGTAGATCGGGAAAGAGACCACGCATCTCCCGGGTTGCGCGCTCAATCGGGTGTCCTCCGAACTCAAGCGCCATTGCTATGTTGTCCTTTTCCCAGTCGCTCTCGACGCCTCTACCCTGTTCGCGGTCTGCCATCCGGTAGAACGCTACGGGAAGACTGTGAACGTGGAACGAGAGAAACCGATACATGCCACAGAAGAAGCCTACATCCTCCTTCATTCTCGTGAGTAGCTCATCCTGCGACAGCAACAGCGCGTTGTCGCCCCTCAATACGTGCTGTCGGCACCGCTCCGAAAGCGTGCCGAAGTATGCACGCGACGTAATGCGATCGCGCAATTCGTCGGCCTGAGCCTGGAATCCAGAGGGGTCCGCACCGTCCGAGCCGAACTCTGTGAACATCTTCAGTCGAGACGTGCAGTCGTGGAGCTGCAGGACATGCAGACGGGTGAGCCACTCATCGCCCTCAGTAGCATCGACGCCAAGGTAAAAGAAGACGAAATAGCACTCCCACACGTTGCACGTGAGCGACGCGATAGCACTGAAGTCATAGTGGTCAACAACCCGTCCCGCAAATCTGCTGCCGGGTACGAGCGACAGCAAGCTGATGCCGGTCACACACAGGCGCGTATACAATAAGCAGGCCCACCATGCAGGATCTGGGACCGACCGGCCGGCCGCTGCTGTTGACACGTGAGTCGCTTCGACAATTAGGGCATCGATCTTGCGGATCGCGTTCCGATAGCGTTCGTCAGTGTTCATGGGCTCGCTTTGTCGGTATAACTATTATGTATGGTGATCAGTCTATCGCGATCAACCGTTCTTAGCGTTAGCCCAAACTCTATAACCTTTTCTGGCACGTAACAAGACATTTGCATAAAGGCGAACGGCGGCAAAAGCTGCACCCGTATCACCCTATCCAACTTTCCGACAGCGAGCCGCCCAAACTCAATCCCAGTCTATCAACAGGGCTGTGGCCTCCCCTATCGCCTCGGTTTCTATGATTCGTTTTCCAATCTCCCAAGGTTCTGGAATCCGCAACCGGGCAATTCGACAGCGTGGGAAAGGACGGGCAAGGTGACAGCGGGGATGCCCTCTTGACATCGCGTGCAGATTTCAACCACTCACCTGCACCAAGATAGAAATGCGTACCGGCCTTCAAGAGCCGTTCTGCTTCTCCTTAGTGGCCATAGGGAATGGTGGCGCGACATACCGGGAAACGCGAGCAGCCCCAGAACCGTTCGCCGGTGTGCGCGCCGCGCTGGGCGGTCCGTAGAACCATTTCTGCCCCGCATTGCGGGCAAGAGGTCTTCGGATTGGCCTTAGGCGGCTCCGATGCAGGGCCGCAACCCGACGAATCGTTGTGTCATGTCGGGTTACGCTTGGCTAACCCGACCTACTGACTATCCGCGACCAAGGCTCTGAATCTGAAGCAGATACGCGTTACTTTGGCGAAGGTGGGGTGAGGAGGGCCGCATAGCCCTCGCGGAAGGTCGGATAGCGGAACGCATAGCCGGAGGCGACGAGCTTCGCGTTGCGACAACGTTTGTTGGCGGGATGCCGGGCCGTCCGAGTCGAGACAGATTCACTCTGCCGAGTCGGCGGCACGCCAATCGCGTGAGACAGCCAGTCAAGGAGGACGGCCATCGTGGTTGGCTCGTGATCAACCCCAAGGTAGACGGGATCCGGGCACGGAAGCATCATCAGATGGCGTAGCGCTCCGGCAGCGTCATCTCGGTGGATGCGGTTAAAATAGACGGACGACTCATCATTGCCCCATGCAATCTCGCCTCGACGCACACGCTCAATCAGTGATGCGCGGCCGGGGCCGTAGATGCCGCCCAGGCGTAATACCGTGGCCGGAAAAGGGCCCTCCAGCAGGAGGCATTCACCTTCGAGGAGGTGAATGCCCGCAAACTCCGTTGGTGTGGTAGGGGACGTCTCGTCCACCCAGGCCCCGGAAGACTCTCCATACACCCCCGTACTCGATGTGAGGAAAATATGTCTTGGACGGGTCTGCTGAAACGTGAGAGCGTGGAGCAGGTTTCGCACCCCCTCCACATAGACTGCCCGGTAGGCCGCTTCGTCATGGGTATCGGGCGCAGCCGTGTAGAATACCCAATCAACTGTCGGCGGCAGCGTCTGAAGTGACTCGGGCGAGGTCAGGTCGGCTACCCATGGGCGAATCTCAGGCGGCAGCATAGCAGGGTGGCGACGCAGCCCCCAGATGGCATGTCCCTCAGCCGCGAGCAGAGAGCCCAGCGCCGTTCCGATATACCCGCAGCCGGCTATGAGAATGTTTGCCATGTTCAGAAAATCAACCTATCAGCTTTCAGCGTTTAGCTGTCAGCTTATTAACTATCTCAAAATAATAGTTTCAAACTATCGAACAAACCCTCCTCACCTCCCTTTGCCAAAGAGAGGGTTAACCCTTCTTTAAAAAGGGGGGGCGAGGGGAGATTTTCTCAATCGATGTCCATTCAATCATGAGACCATTAATAGGATGATCACGCTGAATGCTGAGAACTGAGCGCTAGCGCCCAAGCGAGTGCCGAAGCGCGCCTTCGAGATCAGGGTAGCGGAAGCGATACCCTGTGGCCAGCAGCCGTGTGGGTTGGACGCGCTGACTGGCCAGCAGCACTTCGTCAGCCATCTCGCCAAACGCCAGATGCGCAGCGGTGGCAGGGATCGGAAACAGGGTGAACCGACCGAGAATCCGTCCCAATGTCCGCGTGAATTCCTGATTGGTCACCGGATTCGGCGTGACCGCATTCACCGGACCCTGGAGCGCCTCAGTCGTCAGTGCGTGCGCAATGACACCCAGGAGGTCGTCCAAGGCGATCCAACTTATATATTGGTTCCCCGTCCCCAGTACCCCGCCGAGGCCCATTTTGAATGGCGGAAGCAACTTCGCCAACGCTCCACCTGTTGCACTGGCCACCATCCCAAAGCGAAGGTGGACGACGCGAATCCCCTTTTGAACGGCCGACTTGGCCGCTGCCTCCCATTCACGACAGACTTCGGCGAGAAAGCCGGATCCCAGGGTGCTTTCTTCCGTAAGCACCTCATCACCACGATCGCCATAGTAGCCGATGGCAGACGCGCACACCAGCACCTTCGGCGGCTGCTTCAGTCCGGCGAGCGAGTCACAGAGTAATCTGGTGCCGCCGACCCGGCTGTCTCGGATCTTCACTTTTTTCTCGGCCGTCCACCTTCCAGCCGCGATGTTTTCTCCCGCAAGATGGACCACCGCATCCAGCCCTTCGAGGCGAGCAGTATCTATGATTCCCGCTTCTGGATCCCACTGGACCTCTGCAATCCCATGCTCAGGGGTGGCGCGAACCAGGCGCGTGACGCGATGTCCGCCAGTCGCGAGAAACGGAACCAGCGCCGAACCCACGAACCCGGTCGATCCTGTGATGAGAACGTGCAATTGTGTCATGAAATACACTGTTAGCCGAGTTGCCGGATTACGCTGCGCTAATCCGACCTACGGCTGATAGCCGACCGCTGACTGGTGTTGTTTATGCCCCAGGGGCGGGACCTCTCAGACTCTCTAAAATGCCCATAAAAAGGTACTGCGCGGCCCATCCAATCACGCACGCCCCCACCGCCCTGAAGGTCGTCGTGTAGTGAAGGGTCTCTCTCACGGCAATAACCATGGCCCCAAACATCCAGGCTAAAACCAACCCGATGACGATATTACTAAATCCAGGAACAGGAATCACACCGAGCAAACTCACCACGCCAGGAGCGCTGGCAAAACTGATCATCCGCACCGTTGTGCCAAAGTCGATCTTAGTCTGTGGCTCCTGAAGTAGCCGCGTACCAACCAGGTAGGTAAAGAACACCCAGGCATACCACTGTACCATCGCCTGCATGGTCCTGTAAAAAAAGCCGCCCATCCCGTCATCTGCGATGGCACTGACTCCGGCGGCCGCAGCCGCCAAGATCACCACCATCGCAGCCTGCATCGGCGCCCACCGATCGCCCTTAATCTCCTCGTACAGAGTTCTATCAAGTTTGGCGGCCCGGATCATCCGCTCGCCCAGCGCTTTAATCACTCTTCCTCCTCCACATCGTTATACCCACCTCGCGCTATCCTTGGCAGCCGCTCCTGCGGCACCAGCGGCCTCCGGGTGGGCCCTTCACGCAACACGCCGTCATAATGCAAACCTATGGTATCTGTCTCAGGGTGTCAACTGTTTTCCGGACGGAAGGTAGGCATTCGTGTGCCCAACCATAAGGGCGCTCTATGCTCATGGCTCAAGGCAGCAGGCGAGGGTGCGATTATCAAAGACTCTGCAGATGATGGTGCGAAGGCTCAGGGACTATAGATACAGCCGCGGGGCTTTTTCTCCTTCATGCCAGGCTCCGGCTTCCAGCAGTCCTCAATCCAGAACGTGAATCGTTCTGTAAAATCGCTGTGCCGCTGTGGATTCTCCTCCATAACCTCTTCGCGTCGACTCGTGCTGAACGTCTTCACATGCACCCGAGGCCACAGCGTCTCTGGAATGTTGTGCACCGCCGGCATAAAGTTGTCGTAGCGACCGGCAGTCCGGTCGAGATAGGTCAGAGGTCTTGAGAGAAAGTTATCGATCAGCACCAGGAGGGAGCCGCGGGGACCGGGATCGAACGGTACGGGGCCGAGTTGTCCATACACCTCTCGCTCTTCAGCAATAGGATGCAACGTCAGGTTATAGAACTTGGCCCTCTCATGCTCGTGGAGATATACGAGTACGCTGTCCTGAAAGTCACGAACTGTCGCTGCGGCGGCCATATAGACGATATTCGTAATAGGCAGTTTCAGCTTCAACTCCATAGTTTCTCGGAGGATCTGGTTGACGATGATCGTTCCCATGCTGTGGCCGATGAGGGTAATTTCCCATGGACGCGTATCGCCATTTTTTATATCTTCCTGGATCGTATCGCTGAGCTGCTGAAGAAAGATCGAGAGCCCCCCTGAGCGCGGAATGTTCGCCACCCCCACCGGGTTACCGGTGTCTGTCTCGTGCCCGGCAATCTGAGACGCTTTCTTGGTGAATTCGTCATCGATATTGAAGAGTAATCGGGTTTGCCGCACCATGTTGTCCCAGGCCCCAGTACCCAACGCATCGACAACGGGCTCAGCCAGGAGCCGGGAGGGTAATGTGGCCAAATACATCAGGAGCGCCATGTCCATTTCCCCGCAATCGCGAAGATCGTCCCCGACGGAGATGGCGATGGTCTGCTCGCTCGGCTTGGGCAGTTTCGTAAAGTTTCTTGCGCCGTTATCGGGAGCGATGTTAAACGGCAGACATACAGGCGACTTTCGAAATCTGAACTTCTCCAGACATTTATTCTTATCTTCGTACTCGTACTTACAGATCAGCTCTCGAGCGATGTGATCGGGATCCTTTGACTTCAGGGCCGCGGGTAGCGGAGCTGTCTTGAGGTCGTTCGCCCTTTGAGCGGTCCAGACCAACGGCGCGCGCGCGATGCCGCGCGCGACATCGACGCCGAATGTCGGCAGCAATGTGACCGGACCGATGACCGGCCGCTTCTCGCCCTGCCGGATGTACCACAGTTGCTCAAGATAGCTGGCCGCAAGGGACGCCCGCCAATTGATAAAAAGCGGGTAATACCCCGCCTTTGCAATCTTATTGTAGAGCTGCTCCGCCCGTTTGATCGTGTGCAGTTGCGTATTCATGCCGCCATGAACGAAGATCATAATCTTTTTTGGATTGTTACTTGGGTCCGAAGGCGGGTCGGGACCAATGAGCGTCGGCTTTTGCCTGCACGCCATACGTGGCCGGCCACTTGGCGCCGACACTGTCCGGAAGTACTCCTGCATACACTCAAAGAGGCTCTTGAGGTAGGTGTCCTTAAACTCGTTATTCGGAAGTTCCGGATACGAGAGGACGTTGACATGGGTAAGACTGCCGGAGGTAGTCTCGGTCCCGGGTGATGGCGTCTGTTGCTTCGACGTCGACAACGTGTGACCCAGGTTTCTGCGCGGATCTATCGGTTTGCCGTCGCCGTCGAACATAAGGATGTTTTGACTCGGAACGTGTGGGATCGAGCGCACGCAGCCGGCAAGGGCGAGCACGGCAACCGCCATAGCCCACCAATACGGCTTTTGCCTTCTTAATAGGTCCATTGGCTCACCCTCCACCTTTCGCCGTATGCTAAGGAGTCAACAGATTTCGCTTTAATAGCACGAATTATAACGTCGAGCCACCCGGCGGTCAAATGCTAGAAATGGATGCATCAGTTGGGCAAATGGGGGAGAGTCCGGTACAGGCACAGTGGAACGACGGGCGGTGGGCAATCTCCTTATCGAGAGATTTATGACCCCCCAGGGGAGACCGGACAATTCAACAGGGAGACCTTCCCGCTGCTGCCGTCTATCCTGACCCGACTCCTATCGGGAAGCAGCAACGAGGCGTTTTCTAATATCACAGCGGGTACTCCACTCTCACGGGCCAGGCACGCGCCGTGCGCAAGGATGCCTCCAGTTTCCATCACCAGTCCAGCCGCTCCCATGATATGGGGGAACATGCCAAGACTCACCGCCGGAACGACAATGACGTCATGGGCGTGACAGCCATTCCCGTTGCTCAGTGCATCGAGCCTATCGGGGTCGATAATCCGCACTATCCCCACCGCTTCTCCGGAAGAAACGGGAACAGCTTCAAACTCCTGCGAGGCCTCAAGCCTGGGCGGCCTGCCGATCTCCTCAAGCGAGCTCTCGAAGATCACCCTCGGCATCCACTTGCGCTTTGAGAACAGCAGCGCGATCTCCCGCTCCTCGCGTCTGACCCGCATCTTTTCTCGCGCCGATTTGAGATCACCGAGCAGTTCCGACAGCTCTCCTGGAAACAGATAGAAGATCTCTTCGGGCTCCAGATCGAGCTGTTGGCTCAAGACTATCAACGCCCGTCGCATGAACGCGTACTCGGCAGCCAGGTAAAATTTGATCGACTCGCGAAGCGGCAGGTATCGCTGGGCATACGTAAGCTCCGCGAACAACGTTTGGATGTCGAGCCGACTCGCGCCGAGCCGCGCCATTCGGCTTCGAACCTCTGCCTCGGCCCGCTCTCTGCGCTCTACCTGCTGAAGCGATTCCGCTGCAGGGTGATGAGTGGCAGCCGCGGCCTTCCTGAGCAACCGATCGAGGCTCTGGGGGTCGTCAGCCATGCGAGGCATCGCAATCTCCAGTTCGTTCGGAGCGAGGTGGCCATACGTCGCGAGAAACTCCTCGCGCAACATCTCCTGTTGCGCGAGTCTCGCCAGATCAATCCCTTCTTGACCGATCTTGCTTCGCTCTAACCCATGCAGCAGCTTCTCAATCAACCCATCGGCTTCCGGACCAAACCACACTTGCAATTGTCGCTTCACCCTTTCAGTAAAAAAGAAGCCGAGCCTCGCCGCGATCACGAAGTGCACGGCAGTGTACTGCTTCAGGTGATCCAGGTAGCCCCAGACCTTTACGACGATCTCTTCAGATGAAAGGTCTGTGAGGGCAACTGATCGCTCCCGGGCCAGGTAGCGCTGCAGTCCAGGTTCTATCGCGTCAGAGAATTGTGTGTAGGACGCCTCCCCCCACCTCATCATCCCGCTTAGGAATTCGAGGAAGCGGTCATGGTACTTCCGACCCTCATCCGGTCCGAATCTCCTCACAGCCTCATCGAGGGTCAACTCCTGCTGATAGAGCCCGAGCTCCGGGTAGTGGGCCAGGTGTGGTTCGGCCTTTACCCGGTTCAGGTACGCCGTAATATCGAGGGGAAAGTCGACCTGGAACGTCTTCGCATCCAGCTCAAGATTGAAGTAAGGGTGGCCACAGATCAGCTCGAACAGCCCTTCGGAGGTCTCGTCACCGAGCGTATACCCAAGCCGGCGGCGGCCAAGCTGAATGCCGCCCTCGTCGCTGAAGATCGCTGTGAAGATTCCAAAGCTCATGGGCGTTGGCGTGGGCAAAATCTCGGCGATGTTGCCGTTGCTATAGACCGCCTCGCCGCAGGTGAGCGTCCCTTTTCGTCTCAACCCGGCGATCCGACGGCGCAGCCGCTCGATCTCCGTCTGCCGATACCGTACAGCCTTGCGTCCAAGCGAGTCGCTCATGGCCGAGATGGGCCTGGTCTGCAAGATGTGCTTCTGCCGCCCGGCGATGGCAAACTCGATATCCTGAGGGCGGCCGAAAAACGCCTCCAGCGCCTTACCGGCATCAACAAGGTCGCGGAGCTGAGCAGGTGTAAGCGTCGTACCATGTTCGCCGATTCGCGCCTCTAATACCCGGCCCTCTCGATTGACGCGGAACGTATCCCCCGGCACCCGGCCCGACACCAGCGGCTCTCCCAGACCAAATACCGAGTTGATCACGCACTCGTCTCGGCTGAAGGTGACCGGGTTCAAAGTGTAGATGACGCCGGAGACCTCAGCATCCACCATCTCCTGCACCACAACAGCCATGCCCGGCCCGCAGCCGTTCTCTTCCAGGCCCACCTGTTGCCTGTACAAGGCAGTGGGTGGCGCCTGCAGGGAGCGGATGCACTCCACGACGGCCTGGATCAGTTCCGCATCGGAGGCGACATTAATGCGCGTCGTGTAGATGCCGGCAAAGCTGGCATGACGGAGATCTTCCAGGGTCGCCGAGCTTCGCACGGCCACCCGCTGAAATCCTCTCGCTCGATAGGCCGCGATAATCGCCGCCCGCAACGGCTCATCGAGTTCGATCTGTTCGCCAGACGATCGTATCGCCTCCTCGCAGGCGTCGGTAGGGATGACGAACCCTCTCGGCACCGGGAAGCCGGCCCGCATCATCAGACCCAGGTGTAGCGCCTTCCGTCCGACACGCGCCAGATCACCCTCCCGGACATCCTGAAGATCGATGATATAGAACCGCTCCGTCATGTTTGTCAGACGGCTGATTGTTCAGCCCGCCAGATACGGAAGCGGTCGCGTTGGACCCGCTCCACCTTCCACCGATATTTCAGCTCCTCCCATTCCGGAATGAAATGTTCCACCACGGCAGGGTTCGGGGAAGCCAGGACCTCGTCGAGCACCTTCCGGTAAAACCTGGTAATATCCCGCATAACCCCATCCGGGTGCTCCCGCCCGGGGATCTTCAGGTAATCGACTCCCGCCTCGACATAGTCCGGCAGTTCGTGAAGAACGAGGGATGGACTGCTTTTGAGGCCTACCCGCTTCGTGGCGGAATCATCCGTGCAGTCGATATCCCATCCCGCCTGGCAGACACGATGGCAGCTTCCGCCGCGATTGGCGCTCCCAAAGCAATGATCTTTTCCCTCGGAATCGATCCATCGATCAAAACGGAGGTAGGGGCTCATCGTGCATCGGCCAGGGCAGATAATCCCTTCCTGAAGCGACGTAAAGAGGAACACCTCGATGCCGACCGGCACCTCTGCCTTGATCGCGCGGATCTGATCGACCTCGACGCCCCATCGATAGGAGAGGATGACAACGTTGGCGCCGATCTCCTGGTAGAATCGCACATCCTCCCGATTGCAGACGGCACATGTCACGCTGGCATGAATGTCGACGCCAGGGAACCGGCGGTGCAGTTGCCTGATACAGCCGATATCGTTGAGGATGAAACTTGACAGGCCCCAGCCGATATACTGCTCGACCTTTTGATAAAAGAGGTCGATCTCCTGCGGACCAGGCAGGCTGTTCATCGCAACCTTGACCTCCTGCCCCCTGCTCCGCGCGAACTCGTGAATCTCCCGGATCTCCTCATCCTGAAGCTCATCTTCAGGAGGTCTCCGGCTCCACCCCGCGGGGCCCACATAGACAGCATCTGCGCCGGCTTCCAACACGGCGAAGGCCATCGCCTGTGTCCCCCCGGGCGCCATCAACTTCGCCATGATCGTTTCCTTTCTTAAGCAGCTTTCAGCAGTCAGCCGTCGGCGTCAGACAAACCCCCCTGACCCCCCTTTCAAAAAAAGGGGGGGACTCCTGATACACTTCCCTGCCTCCCCTTTTTGCTAAAGGGGGATATGTCTATGTTTCCTTACCTCCCCCTTTCATAAAGGGGGATTGAGGGAATGTTCGTACGCCCTGGTGCTGCGGCGCTTCAGGGTCACTCTATAAACTCCGCAGCAAAGGTCCCTGGAGGCAACCGGTCGATGCCGAGGAGCGGCCCGCCTCCCACCTTCAGGAGTTCGCCAAAGAGGCGTTCGATCTGCCGGACGGTTGAGCCATCCCAAGCGGTCATCACCCGTCGCCGCCAGCTATCGCGAAGGATCGTCACAATCCTGGGATCGATTCCACCCATGACCTGCTCGCCGATTTCAACCCAGATTTGGTCGTTCGCCTTCAGATAGTCGGCCGTATCGCAGAATGCGCGGACGAAGCCGCGCAGCAGTTCGGGGTTCCGCTTGGCAAACTCATCGGTGACGGTAAAAAGGGTAATTGGGACAGCGCCCTCGACCCCGAGGTCTGCGATCAGGTCGAGCACATCCACGACCCGGCGGTACGCCCCAGTCGCCACCAGAGGCGGGATCAACTGCCACCATTGCAACGCGGCATCGACCTGTCCGCTTGTCAACAGCTCGGCCAGGGTCCCCTTGGAGAGCGCCTCGACGACCGTATTCTCCTGTTGGGGATCAAAGCCGAACTGTTTTATGCACGCCGCCCTCAAAATAATCCAGTTCTTGTCGCGCAGCCGAACTACCCCGACGCGCTTCCCGCGAAGATCTTGTAGTCCGTTGATCGATGAGTCGGAAGGAACCACAAGTCCTCCCGCAATCCGTCCATAGGGGAAGAACGCCGTGACGGGTAGACCATCCGTCCGGTGGCGGCCGATGACGATCCAATCGATGTCGATCAGATCGACGGCCCCCTCTTTCAGGGCCACCTCAAACGATTGGAACGCACCTGTGATCTGATCCCGAACCAGGGTAATCTGCAGGTCAAAGCCGTGCTTGGCATCAAGCTCCAGCTTCTTCATCGCATACACAAACCAGCGGGGGCTCCCGGTCGGCTCAAAGGCCGCCCGCAGAACCGGTAGTCCGGTTGTGCCCTCTTTCGTTCCCATCAACCCGATCCGCTCCTTCCCGTACCTTGAACCTTGAACGTTGAACCTTGAACTCTGGCTTTCGATCCCGTCATGCCGTTGCGTTCCTTTTTCTATTCCTCACTGCGGATCCCTGACGCTTCCCAGTAGCAGACCCGCCCGCCTGGTACGCTCCATCGTCCACCGCTTTCTCAGCTCTTGCCATTCTGGAACATACGGCTCCAGCGACAGATCGGTCCCGGATGCCACGATCGCATCGATCAATCTCCGGTAAAACCGGGTGATGTCCTGCATCAACTCTTCCGACCGTTCCCGCCCCTGGATCTTCAAGTAATCGACCCCCGCCTCGACAAAACCCGGCAGCTCCCATAATTGGAGGAAGGGATCGTTGCGCAACGTGCTCTTGCCGTCGAACTCTCCGTCGGACCCCGCCACGTCCCATCCTCCCTGACAGACCCGCGAGCAGCCCCTGGCACCGCGATTGGCGGAGCCGATGACCTCATCATCTGCGCCATCCGACCACTCCTTATAGACGAGGTAGCTGCTCATAATGCACTTGCCCGGACAGACGATCCCGAGGGGCATGGGCTGAAAGAGAAAGATCTCCACATTCATGCCGACCTCTGCCTTGATCGCCTTCACCTCATCGGGCTGTAGTCGGTACGGCAGGATGATGCAGCTTCCCCCGAGCGTTTTGTAAAAGTAGATATCCTGGCGGTTGGTCACGGCGCTGCCGATGCTGACATGGATGTCGATCGTAGGAAATTGGCGCCGGACAGCGACGATACACCCGGGATCCGACAAGACGAACCCGGACACACCCCACCCCGCATACGCTTCGACCTTCTGCATCAGGCGCGGCATCTCGGTGGGGCCGGGCATGGCATTGAGGGCGACCTTGACCTCTCGCCCCATGGCGTTGGCCAATTCGCTCAGCTCCCTGATCTCCTCATCAACCAAATCCATCTGGGACGATCGGCGGCTCCACCCGCGGGCCCCGACATAGACGGCGTCGGTGCCCTCGGCCAGCGCGTTACAGGCCATCCGCAGCGTCCCGCCGGGGGCGAGTAACTTCACCGTCTGCGTCACGGGATGCGCGCCCGTAGTCATCGGCGTCAGGCCTTCGCCCGCGCAACGAGACGGTCGTCTCGCCGCCTCCGCTCGCTCGCCCACCGCTTCTTCAACTCCTCCAACTCGGGCGCGTACTGCGTTGTCACCTCGTCGGCTGGAAAGATCTGCAGATCGTCGACGACCTTCCGGTAGAAGCGGACGATATCCCGGACCAAGTCATCGGACCGATCCCTCCCAGGCACCTTGAAATAGTCCACGCCCGCCTGAACGTAGTCTGCCAGCTCTTGCAGCCAGAGCTTCGGGTTGCCTTTCAGGCCGAACTTTCCGTCGATTTCTCCCCCATCGGCCGTCGCATCCCACCCGACCTGGCAGACCCGCAGGCAATCACCGCCCCGGTTCGCGCTGCCGTAAAAGTAGTCCTTTCCCTCGTTATCGAGCCACCGGTTGGAGCTGAAGTAACTGCTCATCGTGCATTTCCCCGGACAGACGATCCCATCCAGATTCTCGGTCCTGAACAGGAAGACCTCCAGGCCCACGTCGATCGATCGCTTGATGGCCCGAACGTCGTCGATCCCCATTCGGTACGGCAGGATGACGACACTGGCCCCGAGGTCATGGTAAAACCTCACCTCTTGAGCATTGCTCAGCCCGGCCCCGACGCTGACGTGGATCGTGATATCAGGGAAGTGGGATCGCACCTGAACCATGGAGCCGATGTCGCTGATCATGAACCCGGATACGCCCCACCCGGCATACATGTCTACCTTCTTCAAGAGGAGCGGGACCTCTTCCGAGCTTGGCATCGTGTTCAGCACAACCCTCACATGCTTGCCCTGAGCGCGCGCCGCAGCGCAGAGCTCCCGAACCTCAGCATCCGTCAGCTCGGTGTCAGAACCCCTTCGACTCCATCCCCTGACGCCGACATAGACCGTATCGGCCCCCGCCTCCAGAACTGAGAAAGCCATCGTCCGCGTTCCCCCGGGCGCCATGAGCTTCGCCATTGTTTATTCCTCCTGAGAGCCTGTCCTACAAACCCTCAACCACCCTTCGACACGCTCAGGGTGAACGGTATGGGCATTGGCAACATTGACGTGTTGCCGTTCGTGCTGAGCCTGTCGAAGCATAAACGGGAGTTTGCTGGACAGGCCCCAAAAGTCCTTACGTTACGCGGTCTGGGACAGCGCCTGAGGGCTGAGATATTCCTGCCCGGACACGCCGAAATAAAATCCATTGCAGAGTCCGCTATGCGACACCGATCTCAACTGATCCAGCCACGGCTCAGCGGCACACTCCTCGCCGGACTGAGCCTTGTAGAGCGCCTCCCGGTAGACGCGTCCTGCCGTTTCGACGTAGGCGCCCGTTTCCCCAAGCGTATAGATGTAGAACAGGTTGAGGTCGCTCTGGACCAGGCGATCCAGGTACTCAAGCATACACAGATCCTTGCCGCTCAGGTTTGCCCTGCCGATGCTCTTGAGCTCCCACTCTTCATGGGTCAGCCAATGTCCCTGGGAGCAGCTCTCTTCGCAATGGAGCGGCACCTGACCGGTGTAGTCAGTCACGAAGCAGGTCCCCGAAATCGCCAGCGGGATCTTGCCGTGCAGAGGGACAATCACCTGAACGGGCGAGTGATCCCGAATATAGATCAGCTCTTCCAGGCTCAGTTCAGCGTTCGGAAAGACCCGTTCCACCCCATACGCCTGGAGTACCCGCGCGGTCTCGTGCGTGTAGAGGTTGCCGAAGACCCCAAGATGGATCGGGATATCGCCAAGGATCTCGCGCACCATCCTCAGCAAGCCCATGTTATGGACTTCGACACCGTCGAGGGGCAGCCCGCGAGCGCCCTGGAGCAGCTCCTTAATCCAGACCAGGTCACTGTCCTTCGGGATGGCATACAGGCTCAGGTAGCACTTCTTCCCTAACGACTTGACGCGCTCTACCCCAGAGGTGAGAGTTTCGATATGGCGGGAGAAATTCCCAGGATAGAGGGGGCACGTATAGTCGCCCAGATAGAGCGCGTCGTACGCAGACAGATCGATCTCGTGCAACTGCTTCGGACCAGGGATATGCGTGGATAATTCAAACATCTCCGCCTCCACTGTTCGTTATAGAATAAGTAGCGAGCAGGGCTTACGATTCGAAGAACAAAGGGGGAAGTGCATATGAAGTGCCAACCGCTCTCGAGGCGAGCGATGTAAGTTACTGGTTCTTATGATGGAGCCCGGCGAGAATAAGGGGTGTTAGCAGGCCAATTCAGCAGGGAAGATGGATAGTGGGGCAAACGCCCAAAAGTGGGTGTCTTGACCCATTGTCCAGAGAGTAGCGTTCAGCGGTCAGCGATCAGCTTCGGACAAACCCCCGTGCCCCCATTTGCTAAAGGCGCGTTGGGGAATGCGAGATTTCGACTTTCATGCGCATGGGTGTGCCACAAGTACATGGAGTATTACGAGGGGCGATGATGACTCAGCTTGTCGTAAGGACTTCGCGAAGGACGGCGATGAAGCGCTCGTTCTCATGGGAGGAGCCGATGGTGACCCTCAGGGACGTCCGGAGACCATATCGGGCTAGAGAGCAGACGGCTACCCGTTTCTCCGCCAAGGCTCGAACAACCTGGTCGACATCCCGTTCGATATCGACAAGGATGAAGTTCGCCGCTGTCGGTACGTAGCGCAATCCAAGCTCCTCAAGGGCCTGGTAGAGATACTGCTTGCCGTCCTCGTTGAGGCGCTTCGAGCCGGCGAGGTGTGCCTCATCGCCGAGGGCAGCCGCGGCGGCTGCTCCGGCCAGAGCGTTGACGTTGAACGGCTGCCTTGCCTTATCAATGAGCGCAACACAATCGGGCGGGGCGATCGCATACCCGATCCGCAGCCCCGACAACCCGTAGATCTTCGAGAAGCTCCGCAATGCGATCACCGGGCGGCCCTCCCGCACGTAGCGCACGGTGTCAGGCTGAAGCTCGTCGGGGAGATACTCACGATATGCCTCGTCGAGAAGAACGATAACCCGTTCCGGGAGTGCCTCGATAAAGGCGGCGATGTCGTGGGGCGGGACGCAGCTACCTGTCGGATTGTTCGGGTTGCCGATGAAGACCATCCTGGTCCGTGGCGTGATCCGTTCAGCCATCGCCTGAAGATCATGACGAAATGCTTTCAATGGGACTGATACCCGTTGACCTCCAGCGGCCTGGACCACCCGCCCATAGAACGCGAAGGCGGGGTCGCCAATGATGGCTTCGACGCCCGGACCAAGGAAACATCTCGCGCACAGATCGATCAGCTCGCTGCTGCCGTTCCCAAGCGCGACATGCGCGGCAGACAGCCCGAGCCGCTCAGCCAACCGCCCCTTGAGATCGTGCCCCTGACAATCGGGGTAACGGTTAATCCCGTGAAGGACACCTTGTATCGCCTTGACCGCCAGCGGCGAAGGTCCTAATGGATTTTCGTTGTAGTCGAGCTTCACCCAATCCTCACTCACCGGCCCCCTGCTACACTCCACAAACGGTCTGCCATGCCGATAAGGGGGCAATCCTTTCAGGTATGGGGAAGCCGCATCTTCAAAGCTGTAGGACATAAGCCGGAACGGGATTAGAAATGCTTGTAGCGGAAGGCGACCGCCACGGCCTCGAGTTTGGTGTGAAGGCCAAGTTTGGCGAGGATCTTCTGGGTATGGTTACGAGCGGTAGTGGTGCTAATATGAAGCTGTTTCGCGATCTCCTTGGCGCTCTCACCGTGGGCGATGAATCGAAGGACCTGCTGCTCCCGGGGCGTTAACACTTTCAAGGGAGAGGCGCTCTCCGGAGCGCTCATCCTGCTCCCATCCGGAAGGTCTCCCTCACTTCCCAACAGCGATTGCACCTTGCCGAGGAGGATTTCGGTCTCCACCTGCCGGGTCACGTCGTGAAAGATATGCACCATGGTGAAGAGGCTCGGCGCGCCGCCGGGGACGACGATGGTGCTGACATGGAGCCAGAGGGGGCGCCCCACCTTGGTGTGGATCATGATCTCACGTCCCTCGACCGGCTCTTCATTCCTGGCCGAGGTAATTGGGGAGCAGTCAGATCCACATAGTCGGCAGCCTGCCCGGTTTTTTACAGACCAGACATCAGAACAGGGTCGTCCTATCACCTCTGCGGCCGTGTACCCCACAAGGCGCTCAGCCGCCCCGTTCCACAGGGTAATCATGTGGTCCTGATCGACGCCGAGAGCTCCATCGGCCGTGTTGGCAAAGATCTCCGTGAGCGAACTCGTCATCAGATATGCTGTATCCATTGTCTGTGCCATGCAGTGCGTGAATATTGAACCAGGGAGTATACTCGTAGAAGATACCGGAACCCGTCGAAAAAATCAAGGAGACAGCAGACCCCTAAGAACAGCGATGGAAAGTCATCATTACGAACGAAGTGAGGCGATCTGACCCGGAGGATCATCCCGAGCAGAGCGAGGGATCTCAGGGGGATTGCCACGCACCCTTGGGTGCTCGCAAGGACGCGAAGAATCGAGCGATTACGAAGTCTGTGGTGGCAGCCCCTGTTGTTCCTCCTGGTCGTTTGCCGTAGGCTCCTCACGTATCTGATCGGGCCGAAGGTCGGAGAGATCCATCGCCGAATGTTCTGCGACCTCCTCTTCAGAGGGACCAAGCGGTGTCAATCTCTGGAAATCTAATGAGACGCGGCCCACTTCCAGCTTGCTTGAATTCTCGACGGCCTTTTGAGCTTCACGCTTCGTGATCCGCCCGAGGAGCAGCCCCAGCAGAAACGCGATAAGGATGATCCCGATAAACTGAAGTACCGGCATTGAAACTGATGAGACCATCAGGAAGTCAATGAAGGCAGAAACCAGATCTAGTGCGCTTCCAATTATCGCCAACATGTTGTCCCGCGCAAGGATCAGGTCGTTTCGACTGCAGTATCGAGGTGTGTGGCGCTAGGGCGGAGAAGGCCGCTACCTGCTCTTGATCACCAGCGCCGACTGTACTTCCCTGACGCCAGACACTTCTCTGGACAGGGCAATCGCTCGATCAACTTGGGCCTGAGAGTTGACAAACCCGGCCAGGATCACCCGACCGCGGAAGGTCTCCACCGAAATTGCGAAGCCACTGATTGTGGGGTCGCCAAGCAGTTTCGCCTTGATCTTGGCGGTGACAGCCGTGTCATCGAGATACTCCCCGGTGCTCTCGCGGGTGGCCGTGGGAGCGCAAGCCTGAAGCAAGGGAAAAACAGCGGTAGTAAGAACAGCAATGAACACTATACTGGTTCGGCTAGGCAGATGCATCAGTGCCTCCTTCAGCTATTCGATCCGCCATCAAGGACGCCTGCGAGCTTCGAGATACGGGATCACTATATCAGAAATGTCTGGGGGGAAGAAGCGGTTTGTGCTATCATGTAACTCACTTCCAGGAGGAATCATGCCCCGGTATACGACCTTTCGTCCATTTTTGGGATTGACCATCGGCGACCCGGCAGGGATCGGTCCGGAAATCGTAGCCAAGGCCGTAACGCAGGAGGAGGTACGGGCAGCCTGCCGTCTACTGATCATCGGCGAGGCTGAAATCATGCGACGGGCCATCAGACTTTGTCGCCTTGACCTCCTCGTTCGATCCATCGCCTCCCCGGCTGAGGTCACAGCAGACCCGGGCTGTCTTGAGGTGCTGGACCTGAAGAATGTTGATACCGCGAACTGTCCACCAGGCGTCCTTGCTCCCCACTGCGGCAGAGCGGCAGTGGAGTATCTCAACAAGGCGATCGATCTTGCGATAGCGCGTGAACTGGACGGAGTCGTAACCGGCCCCCTGAACAAAGAGGCGATGGCCCTGGCAGGGTTCAAGTACGATGGCCAAACGGAGCTGTTCGCCGAGCGGACCGACACCAAGGAATACGCGATGCTGTTGGTCGTCGGGCGGATGCGGGTTCTCCATGTCTCGACCCACACCTCGTTACGAACCGTCTGTGACAAGGTGAAACAGGCCAGAGTCCTGACCGTCATTCGCCTAGCTTCTCAGGTTCTCTGCGATCTCGGATCACGGAAGAAGCGAATCGGCGTCGCCGGCCTCAACCCCCACGCTGGTGAGAGCGGTCGGTTCGGCCGGGAGGAGATAGAAGAGATCATGCCGGCGGTCGAGGCCGCCAAGTCCGAAGGAATCAGAGTAAGCGGCCCCTTCCCTCCTGACACTCTGTTCCATCGGCTCAAGCTCGGTGAATTCGACGCCGTCGTCGCTATGTACCATGATCAGGGCCATGTCCCGCTCAAGCTGATCGGGTTCCATCGAGGGGTCAATGTCACCGTAGGTCTCCCCATTATCCGCACCTCAGTAGATCATGGTACCGCCTTCGACATCGCGGGGACAGGGACCGCGAATCCTCGCAGTCTGGTGGAAGCAATCCTGTTGGCCACAAAGTTCGCCCATCGCCGACACAAGACAGCTCGCACCCTCGACGTGTAAGTGGGGGGCAATACCGCTTCGCCGGTTACCGCACGCCAGGGTGTCTCGGTGGCCTGCCTGGGTCCGACTTCCTCATCCCCATGCCACCCATCATCGCTTCGTGGCCCAATCGCTCGAGCTTCTCCACCTGCTCCCGCGTCAGTACCGCCCTTCCGGCCTCAATCGTCCTGATACGACCCACGCGAAGCTCCGCCTGCAGCATCGCACTTTTCTTCGCCAGCGCCTCCACCTTGACCACATCCACCTTGTCCTGCTCCAGCAGGCCGTTCAACTCCAGCTCTGCTACATCGATCTCCGCAGTCCGCTTGATCGACTCCTTCTCGAAGTTGGCTCGAAGCTCCCTGAGTGTACGCTCCTGATCTGCGGTGAGCCCTAACTGGTCTTGCCACATCAACATCTGGCTGATGAGCGGTCCTTCATGGCCACCCCGCCTATAGAACGAAGGGCCTATCCCCATACCCCACATCATCTCATAGATCCCGCGCATCATTTCTGGAGTCATCCGGTACCCCATCATCCCCGGTCCACCCGCACCCTCCTCGGCCAACGCAACCTGGTTCCACATTTGTGGAATCGCCGACCCCAGCACACCCATCAGAACCAACACGGCTGTCACGATTGCTCGCATAGCGACTTTCTCCTTCTCAAATGGTTTCTACGGTTTTTGCGGATCCATGTCCGCTGGGACAGCCCAACGCCTGATTGCAACGTTCTTCCCTTCGACACCCAACGGCGGGACAAGGTTTAGCGCGAGCGGACCGGGCCGCCGAAAGCCTCAGCAGCCTCATGATAGAGAGCCTCCGGGCACTCCTGATATCGTTGGGAAAAATGAAACACTACCAGCTCCTTCACGTTGGCCTCGCGGGCAAGCAGTCCGGCCTGCCGCGCCGTCAAGTGGTGCCGCTCGGTCGCGCAATCCCGGTCCTGCTCCAGATACATCGCTTCGCAAAACAGGACATCCGCGTCATGAGCAAGAGCGACGATCTTCTGTCGATTCTCGTCGGAGTATCCCGTGTCAGTGACATAGACCAACCTCTGGCCGTTCGTGATAGTGACGATCTTGTCTCTCAGGTCACCGAACGGCAACTCCCGGAATGCCTCGCCAGTTTCATCCCCGCATGGGGTGCGGATCACGGTGTCGTCCGGCGTATCAGTGCGGACCAACCGCTTGAACTCGGTCAGCCAGGGCCCGGTCAAGAGACCGAGGCGCTTCAGCCGTTCGGGATCGATATTGATCCGCTGCGCTTCGACCAGGGCAAAAGCGAGACACGGGATCTTGTGATCGAGGTGTACCGCCTCGACCCGGAACAACGGATCGTCAACCAGCACACCGGTAAACGGTAAAGATGGCGGCAGATCGATCCGCTCGAAGCGAGCGCCACATGGAAAGCGGGCTGCGGTAATCTTGTCCGAACTTATCTCGTAGACGTCGAATGCGAGGGTGTACCCCTCAACCAAGTTCCAGATATAGCCGGAGAGCTTCCCTTCGACGTTCGAGATGAGGCCCGGCGGTCCGAAGAGGCGGATCGTGTGATCGCGACCGAGGACGATCCGCAGCAAATGATCGAAGCCGATGAAGTGATCGATATGGGTGTGAGAGACAAAGATGTCGGTGACCTTCAGCAGCTCGGCAGATGGCTGTGTCGTCAGGTCACCGAGGTCCAACAGAAGGGCGCGCCGTTCCCACCTGAGCCTCACATAGAGCCCGGGATCGCCGAACACCCCATTGAGGAGCCTTGGCTGAAAGAGATTGGTCATTCCAAGTCACGCCAAGCCAAGCCTACTGTCCCTTCACTAACTTCTGCCATTCACAGATTAGCCAGCTCAACAAGATGTACGTGGCTATCGTCATACCCCTTTTTAAGACGTAAAGTCCTTCTTGGACCGTATCACCCCACCAAGAGGGGGTCAAGCAGATTGACCTTCGATCAAACTCTCTTCAAAAAACCAGATCGTCCTTCCCAAAGAAGCGCGCGAGGCAATGAGGGTCAAGGGAGGGGATGAGATCGTGGTGGTCGTCAAAGGAGGGATTACCCTCCTGTTGCCCAAGCCCAAGAGCTATACAAACGCCCTTACAGGAAAGGGGCGAGGGCTCTACCCTTCCGATTATTTGACAAAGGAACGCTGCGCGTGGTGAGCGCTCAGCGCATCGAGGGCTTCCTGCGAAGACACCCCGCAATTGGGCTGGATTCAAATCTGCTGATCTACCTTATCGAGGAACACCCGGAGTACCATCGATTAGCCGTGAAGATCTTCGGATCAATTGAAACGGGACGCAACACCGGGGTCTGCGCCACACTCTCTCTTCTTGAGGTCCTGGTCCAACCCTACCGGGAGAGCAATGACGAACTCGCCAATCAGTTCTATGCCCTCCTCACGACCTGCCCTCACCTCCAATGGATCGAATTATCGATCAGAATCGCCGACTTGGTCGCGCCAAATACCAACTGAAAACACCCGATGCCATGCTGACAGCAACCTCCATCGAGGCGGGCGCCACCGGTTTCATAGGGAACGACAGCCAGCTCAAACGGATTTCTGAGTTGGATATTCTGATTTTAAGCGGCGATTAGAACCGGACAGGGCGAGCCCCCGTCATCGGCCGATGTCAAGCATGACCTGAATCAGCCGGTCTCCAAGCACAAAGCGACAGGCGCGGGGAAAGTCATTCACCCGGGGAAGGAGCCAGAGAGAACCAAGAGCCCAAGCCCTAAGGGCTATGGCGTCTTGGCGCACCGGAACCCGACATTGTCGTACCGGAACGTCAGCATGCCCTTGGACCGGAACGCGGATCGGACGAGCTGCGTGGCATCGTACCAAGACCCGCCGCGAATGACGAAAAAATCCTCCTCTCGACTCGCCGTCCACTCCCACACATTCCCCGCCATGTCGTAGCAGCCATCGGGACTGAGACCATTGACATATTTCGTGACGGGCGTTGTTCTCCCAATGTCCGCTTCCCAACTGTTACACTTTTCTTTGTCAAACTCATCTCCCCAAGGATAGACGCGACCGTCGGTTCCCCTCGCCGCCCTCTCCCATTCCTGCTCCGTTGGAAGACGCTTGCCGGCCCACTTGGCATACGCCTCGGCCTCGTAAAGGCTCACACCCACGACCGGATGGTCCGGCTGATTCCCTTCAGGAGCATTCCAGGACGCCGGTTCGTTGACTCTTTCCGTCTCCTTCCATTTCCAGCCGTTCTCCGACCAGCAGTCTTTGTTCTTATATTGGTCTTGAACTACCTTCGCGATAAACGTCCCGATCTCCGGTTCCGGGATCTTGGGCGGTACGAAGGTGACCTGCACGATCTTATCCATGAACTTCTCCGCTTCGCCCCTGCCCTGGTACGTTTCGCGGATGGCCGATTCGATCACCTCCTGGGCTGCGCCGATCACAAACACGCAGCCCGTCTTGTCCATGAACAGCTTGATGGTCTCGAGGACCTTGAGCACCCTGGGCTTGGGACAGCGGTCCAGGTCATCAACGAACACGACCAGGACGCCCTCGGTGTCATCAACTGCACGGTGATCGATAACACCCGTATGCTCGGATTTGCTTACATATGCGGCCACAAGACGATCGAAGAACTCCTGGAACTCGGAGACAAACCCGAGCTTTTCCTTATACTCCGGTTCGGCAAAGAACTCCGTTACGTCAACGGTCCCGGCTGTCAGCAATTGCGACAGCTTCCCGACGATCTTCTGACCTTGGAGGCCCGTCGCAAGCTTCTCGATTTCGGATTTTATTCGCCCAATCAGGCCGTCAGCCTCCATCGTCTTGAAGATTTCCTCGAGGAGCGCCGCCAGAATGGCGTCCTCCTCGGCGTATTTCCAGGCTTGGAACCAGACCGGCTTGCAGACGCGGAAGATGTCGTCTGACTCGTATCCGCACAACTTTTTGACGACCGCCTTCATGAGCGTAGTCTTGCCGGAACCCCACGGGCCGTAAATGCCGATGACGAGGGGCGTCCTGTTTTTCTTGTAGGCAATCAGGTCTGCGATCGTCTTCGCGTACCCGTCAAATTGAAATCCCGGCGCCTGCTCTTCAGGTTTATCGCTGATGATGAAGGTAGGTGTCTCAGGCATAGCACTCTCCAATCTCGCAATGGAGGGCAGAAGTAGGTTGATAAGACCTTGCTTTGAGGGATGCCACGTCTAACTTTCCCGCAAACTCTTCCCTAGAAAATCCTCCCGCACCTCACTCATCCCCCCTCCGAGGGGGGAGGAGTCCGCATGAGGTGCCTCTTTTCCGCTTCATGGGCCGTGGTGCGGTTGCGCCCGCATGAGGTGTTCCTGGATATTTCAAATGCGATTTACTCTAGCATTGCTGCATCGCTCTGTCGACCCGCGCACCAGTCAGCGGGCCCCGGGGGCAAGCAGCTTGACCCGCCCAGGGACACGCGCCGAATGCCCAATCGCCACGGCAAAGAGCGCGGCCTTCCCTGCGGCATGGGGAGAGAAGAACTCGGTCACGTCGTCGTCGTAGAAGGTAGTACCCGTCGCGCCTAATCCCAGGGCATATGCGCAGAGGTAGATTTTCCCGCCGACGATCCCCGCCTCGAGCTGGGCGGCGCCATAACCCCGATTGCCGTAGCGCTCAAGGATCCGGTCCAGGTCGGCGAGGAAAAAGATGATGACGCTCGCCTCGATGCCCAGCCCCTGTTCGAGACAGAGATAGCCCGCCTTGCGCCGAAAGGTACCCTCTTTCAAGAGTTCAAGCGCCTGCTCGGACGGCGAGTAGTAGAAGGCCCCTGTAGGGAGATTCTCGACGGAGTTGACGACGAGGTATGTGTCCAGTAACGTCGTTCCTGATCCTCCGAGAAAGTCCGCCGGGATCCCACGGCTCGATCGCTCAAGGATCGTAGAAAGCTGCCGGAATGAGATTGGCAGTTGAGCAAACTGGCGTGTCGAACCACGGCGGATAATGACCTCACCCAGGGTTCGATTGGGGAGAGCGTCTCGCTTAATGGTGTTCAGAGGAAAACATTTCCTATTGATCGGCGGCGGGGGACTTGGAGCAAAGCCTGATCGCCAGACTCGAACCTCCTCCTCGCTCAGCAGCATGGAGGCTGCGCGTATCTGCGTGATCAGCGGATAGTCCACCTCTCGTTTTGAGAGCGGGACGGTTTCTGGCGCAATCGGCAGAACCTCCGACGGCTCCGCAGCAGGCGAGTGTGCTCCAATCGGGACAAGACAGAGACTCCCCTCGCGTTCGCTATCCAGACCAAGGAGACGATCCACACGCGTATCAATGAACCCTGCGACAATACGAGATGCAAGCTGCGTGGCAGCAGCCGTAGCCAGCAGGTTGGCCAAGATCGTTCCCGCATCCCAGTAGAAGTGGCGGTAGGCCCTTGCCTGGTACTTCCAGGCGTTCCGCCAGAAGATAGCCGTCAGCACCAGGATAACAGGAGCATCCGAGATCGACTCTTCGTCGGCCGTCGCACGAGCGAGCTCCCCCCGGAGATCCCCCGCCCGCAACCGGCGGAGGGCGAAGTCGGCCGGGCAGAAGTGATAGACCCCGGCGGACAGTCCAGGCAAATCGCCGCAGACGGCATAGATTTCGATCTCGTACAGCCCACCGGTGCAGGAGGCCGCACGAAAGTACTGCGCCTCGCCACCAGGATAGACCTTCTTCTTGGTCAGACCACCGCAAAAGAACAGGACCTGCGCCAGCTCGGCCAGATTACGAATACTCGTTCCCATCGACGGAAAGGCTGCAACGGCCTCGAGCGCCGCCATGGTCGGCGGTGTTACATCGCACGGAAGGGGGACAACCGGCAGCCCCTGATATACCTTGTGCGGATGCGGTTTGTTGGCCCAGTCGAGGAAATGACCTCCTAACCGGACACTCCAGTAAGAGTGTTTGGTGGCCGCATGGTAGTTGTGGGCCTCTGCAACGTCGCGGTTGTTCACCGGACCGCCAACTCTCACGTCCCCGTTTGCCTGACGCATATCGTGACACCGCCTTAGAGGGCCTGATCGTGTAAAGGGGCGGTTCGTGAACCGCCCCTTTACACGTGAACCCCCTAACACCGTCCGTAGATTTCGAGACGAATGCCGTCCGGACCGGTGAAGTAGTAGGACTTGGCCCGGCCATCCTCATCAGTCCGCTCGCCTGTGATCTCCACGCCGCGCTTGTCAAGTTCCTTGCGCGCGGCCTCGACATCATCTACCGCAAAGGCCAGATGTCCCTGCAGGGGCGGTTCGCGAACCCCCCCTGCAGGATCCTCCTCAAGAGCCACAAACGACACCTCCGCATTGCCAAGAAAGGTGTGTTTGTGGCCACGGTCGGGGCGGCCGTCGTATCGAAGCTTCAGGCCCAGCTTCTCTGTATAGAACGCGATCGCCTCATCCATGTCAGAAACAACCAGATCCACATGATCCACACCCTTCAACATCGCATCCCCCTCCTGAATCACTCGCGTGCCCTCACAAGGGGCACACGATGCGTCCCATCTTCTCTCTTAATTTGAAATTCTCAGTGTAGTCAACCGGGACATCCACAATGGACAGGCCTTGCCATTGACCGGCCTCCTCGAGGATGGGGCGAAGGGCTGCGGCCTCCTCTACTCGATAGCCCCTCGCCCCGAACGACTCGGCGAACTTCACAAAGTCCGGGTTCCCGAAAGAGACGCCCGATTCCCGACCAAATCGGGTCAGTTGATTCCAGCGAACGACGCCGAAGCTGTCATCCCGAAGGATGACGATAACCAAGCGAAGACCCAATCGGACAGCCGTCTCCAACTCCTGGCAGTTCATCAGGAAGCCGCCGTCGCCGCTCACCGCAAGAACGCGCCGCTCGGGAAACACCAGCTTGGCTGCGATGGCGGCCGGGAGGGCGAAGCCCATCGCGGCGTAGCCATTTGAGATCAGGACGGTGTTGGGGGCATACGCAGGGAAGAGGCGGGCCACCCAGAGCTTGTGGGCACCGACGTCTGAGATCAGGATGTCGTCCCGTCCGAGCACCGCGCGGATGTCGCGAAGGATCCGCTGGGGCTTGAGGGGGAAGCCGTCGTGATCGGCATCCGCCTCTAGCTCAGTCGAGATCCACCGTCGAAGGGACTTGGCAGCGGCAGGGTCTTTGCAGCCATGCACCTCGTCCGCCAGGAGCTCGAGGGTCTCCCGGATGTCTGCGACAACCTCCACCACAGGCTGATAATGACTGTCCACCTCCGCCGGCGTGAAGTCGATGTGGATCACGCGGCAGGTCCCGTCCGGATTCCAGAAGTTCGGAGCGTACTCGACCGGGTCGTAGCCCACGGCGATGATGAGATCAGCCCGCTCTATCCCGCACGCCACGTAGTCGCGGACGTGCAGGCCGATGGTCATGAGGAAGAGGTCATAGTCAGCCGCGACACACCCCTTGGCCATAAAGGTATTGACCACGGGGATTCCGACTCGCTCGGAGAGCTTCCGGAGAGCGTGATCCGCTCTGCCGCGGATGACCCCGTTGCCGGCGAGGATGAGGGGAAAGGAGGCTTCCTCGATCAACTTGGCTGTCGCATGGAGAGAAGGGCGGTCGGGTGAGGGTCGCCGCGGCCGCGCTGTCGAGAGTGCGGTCCCCGTCACCGTCTCCCCCGCGACGTCCTCAGGCAGCTCCAGGTGGCAGGCTCCGGGCTTCTCGGCTTGCGCGATCTTGAACGCTTTTCGCACCACCTCAGGGATGACCGCTCCGACCTCCACCCGCGTATTCCACTTGGTGATCGACCGGAAATTCTCCACAATATCGATGTATTGATGCGACTCCTTGTGGATCCTGTCCCGGCCGGCCTGACCGGTAATGGCCACCAAGGGGGCGTGATCAAGGTTGGCGTCGGCGATCCCGGTCACCAGGTTGGTGGCGCCAGGCCCCAGGGTGGCCAGACAGACGCCAGCCGTTCCAGTCAAACGGCCGTAGCTATCGGCCATGAAGGCCGCCCCCTGCTCGTGGCGGGTAGGGATGAAAGTGATACTGGAGTCGAGGAGAGCGTCCATAAGATCCAGTGTCTCCTCGCCCGGGACACCGAACACGTAGCGCACCCCCTCATGCTCAAGGCACCGAATCAGCAACTCAGCAGCCTTCATCAACGTCCGTCCTTGTCGAAAGTCGCTAGCCCTTCAGGTGGAAGCACACCAGTTTCAGCTCCGTCATCTCCTCTACGGCGTAGCGCGGGCCTTCCTTGCCGAAGCCGCTCTCCTTCAGTCCTCCATACGGCATCAGGTCGGCGCGCCATTGAGGGCCCCAGTTGATCATCAGATTGCCCGCCTCGACCTCGCGCGCGAACCGCATTGCCCACTCCAGGTTCTCGGTGAAGATGCCAGCCGCCAAGCCGTAGATCGAGTGGTTGGCGAGCGCAATTGCCTCGTCGATCGTGTCGAACCGCGTGACCGCGACAGCCGGTCCGAACAGCTCGTCGCAGAAGATTCGCATGTCGGGCGTGACGTCGGCGACAACCGTGGGGGAATAGACGGCCCCCTGACGCTCCCCGCCCGTCAGGACCCGCGCGCCGCTTGCAGCCGCCTCATGCACCCACTCACCGACCCGGATGGCGTCCCGCTCGCGGATCATCGGGCCTACCTTGGTCTTGTCGTCCATGGGATTGCCGGTAGTGAGTGCCACGACCTTCGGCCTCAGGGCATCCAGAAAATCTCCGTAGACTTTGCCGCTGGTCAAGACCCGCTGCGTGGAGATGCAGACCTGCCCGGCGTTCGTGTAGCCGGTCGCCGCCACGGCGGTAGCGACCTTCTCGATATCGGCATCGGGCATGATGATGACGGGCGAGTTGCTGCCGAGCTCCATCGTCACCTTCTTGATCCCCGCCATCCGGCAGATCCGCTCGCCAACATCTCGGCTCCCCGTAAAGGTGATCTTGCGGACCCGCCGATCGCTGCACAGCGCGTCGCCGATTACCGCTCCTGAGCCGGTCAGGCAGGCGATTCCCTCGGCCGGCAGACCCGCCTCCAGCAGGATCTCTGTCAGTTTCAGCGCCGAAAGAGGGGTATCGGTGGCCGGTTTGATGACAACTGCGTTGCCTGCCGCCATGGCGGGTCCCACCTTGTGGCACACCAGATTCAGCGGGAAGTTGAAGGGACTGATCGCGACGACGACCCCGCACGGCACGCGCAGCGTAAAGCCGAACTTGCCGGAGCCGCCCGGGGCCCCATCGAAGGGGACGGTCTCGCCATGGAGACGCTTCGCCTCCTCGCCGGATAAGGTCAGCGTCTGCACTGCCCGGCTTACCTCAAAGCGCGACTCGGCCAGACTCTTGCCCTCTTCGAGGGTAATCGTCGCAGCGAACTCCTCGCTTTGAGTCTCAAGCAGCCCTGCTGCCGCCGTCAGGATTCGATAGCGATCATAGCCGGACAGCGCCGCCATCGTCCGTGCGCCGCGTGCTGCGCTCTCCAGGGCTTTTTCGATATCTCCCGATTCCGCGCATGGTACGGTATCGACCACTGCTCCATCGTACGGGTTCAGAACGTCGATATGCTTTGCCGTGTCGATCCACTGCCCGGCCACATACATCCGCATCGCCTTGTTCCCCCTCCGGTTGCCCTACGTCGGTGATCACGAGATCGGATATGTGCTCGATCGATTGACCCATCTCATATTGTAACAGGAGTCGAGCATTATGAGTCCGGTGACGGCTCAAAAACAGAAGGGAGGT
>NSJM01000122.1 GCA_002634395.1 Candidatus Methylomirabilis sp. | reverse complement strand
CGCTTGAATCGACCATCCTTGGGGCTGAACTCCAGGAGGCGGTGGATGGTCTTGGCCTCCCGACCCGTAGCCTCGCTCATCCGCTTCGCCGCCCGCCCCGTGGGAGAGCAAAGGAGCATCCGGCGATGTTTCTTGTCCAGGATCTGCAGAATGCATCTCAAGATGGTCGTCTTACCGGTACCGGGACCGCCGGTGATGACCAGCAGCTTGCGTATGAGGGCCTCACGGATCGCCTCTTTCTGTTGCTCCGCCAAGTGCAGCCTATTCGTCTGCTCCGCCCAGAGGATAGCTCGTTCGATGTCGATGTCCGCTGGGAGCTCGCCGCCTTCAGCCAGGGCCTGCAGACGCCGGGCGACCCCTTCCTCCGCCGCATACAGCGAGGCGAGGTAGGCCGCCACTCCTTGCGGCTCTGGCTCATCCATCTGCGTGCGGTCACGCACAGGCAGGCAGATGACCTGCTCTTCGTGTCGAAGCCGCTCAACCGCCTGAGTTACCAGATCCTCGTCCACCTCTAAAATACCGGCGCTTGCTTTCGTCAGGTCACCGATCGGGTAGTACACATGGCCTTCACCGGCCAGCTCATTCAGGACATAGATGACGCCGGCCTCTACCCGCAGCGGCGAATGCTTCTCGATCCCGATCGCCTGGGCGATCCGGTCGGCGGTCTTGAAGCCGATTCCGTAAATATCCTTGGCCAGCCGGTAGGGATTCTCCTGGACGATGGCGATCGAGGATTTTCCGTAGGTCTTGAAGATCTTGGCGGCATAGGCGGAGGATACGCCATGGCCCTGCAGGAAGATCATGACCTCCCGGATCTCTTTCTGCTCCTCCCAGGCGGTCCGGATCCGCTGAAGCCTGACCTCGCCGATCCCATCGACCGTGAGCAAGCGGGAGGGCTCCTCCTCGATGATACGCAGGGTGTCGATGCCGAAGACCTCCACCAGCCTTTTGGCAAAGATCGGGCCGATCCCCTTGATGAGGCCAGAGCCCAGATACTTCTCGATACCGGTGAGCGTGGCGGGGGAGATGGTTTCGAAGGCTTCGACCTTGAACTGTTCGCCGTATCGGTTGTGCTGGATCCACTCGCCGGTCAGCTTGAGGGTTTCGCCCGGTGTGACAGTCGGCAGGTTCCCCACAATGGTGGCCAGGTCGCGCCGCCCGGAGACCTGGAGCCTGGCCACCACATAGTGGTTCTCTTCGTTGACGTACGTGATTCGCTCCAGCGTTCCCTGGAGCGTGTCGTATGATCGCGCAGGCATCTGGGCGCCACTCCGACCTGAGAGTTTAGCCTGTCGCCTCCTCGTACCAAGCCATCTGCACCGCCTCCAACTTGGCTTCCGAGAAGCCGTTGGGATCGTCGTCGAAGTCCGGGAGTTCAGTAATCCACTTGTGCAGAGTGGTGAACGGGACCTCCAGGGGATCCTGCTCAGGATGTGACTGAATGAGGGCCTCCGCGATCTCGTACGTGTCGTCCCAGAACAGGCTCATCTTCCTCAGCCTACCTCTATAGGGTTACTTTCGGAGCGTTGGTATACCGCGCCGTCACAGCCGACCAGTCGATGCCCTTGAAGAAGGCCTCGATGTAATCGGCCCGCTTCAGCCCATAGTCAATCATAAACGCATGTTCAAACACATCCATAATCAGCAACGGCACGCCTCCGGACAGGTGCCCGGTGTCATGTTCACCGATCCAGGCATTGCACATTCGATTGGCGACCGGATCCAGGTATAAGACCACCCAGCCGATCCCCCGCATGGCTCCCGATCCCTTGAAGTCCTTCTGCCAGTTGTCATATGAGCCGAAGTCTGCTGTAAGTTTCTGACCAAGCTCTGAGGCCGGATCCAGGTCCCTCCCGCCTTTCACCATATTCCCAAAATAGTACTCATGCAAGCGCATTCCATTAAATTCCCAGCCGAATCGCCGCTTCAACTCCGCGTATTCCGGCGCAGCGGTCTTGCCGTCTTTCAGCATCTGACACAGCGCGTCGGCCAGCTTATTCGTATTAGCGACATACCCCTGGTAGAGTGTAAAATGATTTTTCATGAGCGGATCGCTCAATCCCTCGATTCCCAGCAACTGCTCGTAATTTCTTGCCTCGTAAGCCATTGGTTGCTCCTCCTCTGACAAACCGATAAGGGTTGACCCGAAATCCAGTGCTTTTCCGGATTCCTGCTCCCCGCTTCAAGTATGCGGGGACAAGCTTTGCGGGAGTGACGTTCGTTATTACGACTGCCGACGCTATGTACAGCAGGGAGCATAGACACGCATGCTGGGAATGTCAAGATTCAAGGATGAGTCAGTCCCGCGTAGTAGGCGAGCGGGTGATGGAGGGCACAGGCGAAGTGCCGCCCGTGGAGGCGGCTTCATGCTGACGGATGCAGGCCAGAAAGTGCGAGCCGAGATCCTGGAGTTTGCGCTGGCCGACCCCCTTGATCTGCAGGAAGGCGTCCTCGGTGGTGGGGCGTTCTCGCGCCATCTCACGCAGGCTGGCGTCGCTGAAGATGAGGTAGGGTGGGATGCCCCGCTCTTGGGCCATGGTTCGACGGAGGACGCGGAGCGTCTCGAACAAATCCTCATCGCTCGTTCGGCCCAGACCCGGCGACACGGCCCGGCGCGCGAGCCTGGACGGCGCCTCACGCGAGGGCCTGTTAACCGTCCGAAGAAGCGGCGCTGCGTCTTCTTCCCGAAGGACCCGATGACCCTGTGCAGTTACGTCGAGCGTCGGGTACTCGCCCTCGCCACGCGCCAGATACTCCTGTCCCTCGAGCTGCTCAATCCAGTTCCGCACCGTCGCCTTCGGATACTGTCGCAGCACGCCGTAGGTATCCAGCCGACTGTGACGCATCCTCGCGATCCGGGCGGTTTCGGCCCCACGCAGGACGTCCGTCACGTAGTCGGCGCCGAATCGCTCTCCCATCTCTGTAACGCAGGCGAGGATCTGTCGCGCCAGCCTCGCCGAGCCGTCCTCAACGGCCACCTCGCCGAGGCAGATGTCGCAGGCCCCGCACGTGTCCGTGCGGTATGCCTGGCCGAAGTAGTTCACGAGAAAGCGATGCCGACAGGCGGCGCCCTGGCAGTAGTTGTACATCTCGCTGAGCTTCGGCAGGGCGCCCGGCGCCGGCAGCCCCTCCGCCATCAGGATGGACCGCCACAGGCCGAAGTCGCCGCCGGAGTAGAGCAGCAGGCACTCCGACGGCAGACCATCGCGCCCGGCCCGGCCCGCCTCCTGCTGGTAGTGCTCGATGGACTTGGGCATTCCGGCGTGGATGACGTAGCGCACGTCGGACCGGTCAATGCCCATCCCGAATGCCACCGTGGCCACCACGACATCCGCCCGTTCCGCAATGAAGTCGTCCTGAGCGCGCCGTCGTTCGGCGTCGGCCAACCCGGCGTGATACGCCACTGCCCGATATCCCCGCCGTCGCAACGCATCGGTGAGCTGGTCCACCTCTGCCCGGCGGATGCAGTAGATGATCCCGGCCGTTCCCCGGTGCCGCTCCAATGCTTCCGTGACCTGTTGCAGCCGATCCGTGCGCCGGCGCACCCGGTAGACCAGGTTTGGACGGTCGAAGCTCCCAACCAGGATCTCGGGTTCCCGCAGCGCCAACTCCGTGGCGATGTCCACCCGAACCCGCGGCGTGGCCGTGGCGGTGAAGGCATGGATGGCTACGTCCGGAAAGGCCTCTCGCACCGCCTTAAGCTGCCGATACTCCGGCCGGAAGTCGTGCCCCCACTGGCTGATACAGTGCGCCTCGTCGATCGCGAAGAATGCCACTCCGGCTTGCTTCAGCAACCTCAGGCAGGGAGGAAGCATCAGCCGCTCGGGGGCCACGTACAGGAGGTGATACCGCCCGTTGGCCACGTTTCCTTCCACCAGCCGTCGCTCGTTTGGCGTTAGGCTGCTGTTCAGGAAGGCGGCCGGCACCCCGGCGGTCGTGAGTCCGTCCACCTGGTCCTTCATGAGGGCGATGAGGGGCGACACCACCACGGCCAGCTTCCCCATCGCCGCCGCCGGCGCCTGATAGCAGAGCGACTTTCCGCCTCCCGTCGGTAGGATGACGATGGAGTCCCGCCGCGCCAGCACGGCCCCTATGGCCTCTTCCTGCAATGGGAGGAGCGCGTCGTAGCCCCACACACGCTTTACGGTGTGCCTGATGTTCTCCACCCGTTCCCCCACTCCTTGCCTTCAACCGGGAGACCGCGACCCGGTAACCACCTGAAACGTTCAGGACACTTATTCAACGAGCACCAAGGCCAATTATACGGAGGTTCAGTATCTTATACCAAAATCCTTTTTATGATGACAGGCCGCTGAGCGGATTGCGCTGTCAATCCATCCTTGGGGGGGCGCTTCAGGTTGACGTGATGGGGCCTTTGTGTCTACCATAAAGGTGGTCCTGCTTTGGCATGGACCGGAGACGCAAACCAATATGGGTGCAGAGCCCTACAGGAAGGACAGGAAGGAACAGATGCTTACAATCACTGAATCGGCGCAAAAGAAGCTTCGCGCAATTATAGAGGCCGAGGGGAAACCAGGTCTAGGGCTGCGTGTGGCGGTTGTTGGGGAAGGTCCTGCACGTGTCCGGTATGAGCTGGCGTTTGCGACAGAGGAGAACAAGGAGGCCGGGGACACCGTGGTCGATATTGACGGTCTCATGGTGTACATCGATGCGGAGAGCGCGCCCAAGCTTCAGGGCGCCACGGTGGACTTCGTCGAGGGGGTCCACGAAAGCGGCTTTAAGATCGACAATCCGAACGTCGGATGGAAGGACCCGATAGCGGCGGCCGTTCAACGGGTGATAGACACTCGGGTTAATCCGGGCGTGGCGGCGCACGGCGGATCCGTGACGCTCCTTGATGTCAAGGATGGTATCGCCTACATCACCTTCGGCGGTGGGTGCCACGGCTGCGGAATGGCCGACGTGACACTGAAGCAGGGGGTCGCTGTGGCGATCCGGGAGGCGGTTCCAGAGATCCGCCAAGTCCTCGACACGACCGACCATGCGGGCGGCACCAACCCGTACTACAAGGGGTCTACCCGAGGAGTTCCCCCCTGGTCTGACGAGCAGATCGATCCATTCAAAGACTACTAACCGGGTTTACCCGGCGTGGTGTATCTGACGCCTCTTGACCTTGATTTCGAGGCCGTCACGGCTTTGCACACTTGTCCGTTCTCTTCGAAACTACAGGTCTACCCAATTTGCCCGATTTGACCTCTCCGGTTGACAAGTCCAATATTTTAGAATA
>NSJM01000121.1 GCA_002634395.1 Candidatus Methylomirabilis sp. | reverse complement strand
CCGGTTCGAGCTTGCCGACAAGATTCCCATGGCGAAGTGATCACAGGCTATTTTTCGCCTCGGCTGCCGTATCATTGTGGGCCTTGGAGCTTCCCGTGTGCGGTCCGAGGCTGTGGTGTTCTTCGGCGCGACAGGCGACCTCGTCCTCGAAAAGATCCTTTCGGCCGTGCGATCGCCAATCTATCGTGGGAGGCTGTTGCAAAATGACATCACAATAACTCGAACTGGCTGGAGGCGACCTCTGTCCGCGGGATGATCTCGATGCCGGCAGTCGGCACCATTCGCGCTACTGCCGCTAAGGAGGATTTCTATGCGAACTCTTACCAAAGCTCTCGTACTCGGTTTGATAGTTTTCGCGACGGGCTGCGCTCCGTCCGTTACGGTGAAACTTGATTACGACAAAGAAGCCGACTTCGCGGCGCTGAAGACCTTTTCCTGGTTGCCAATGCCGGTCAATCCGGCGGCCAGCGTCAAAGAGGCCTTGGAGCGCAACAGCCTGATGGACAAACGCATTCGGCGAGCGGTGGAGGTACAGTTGACCGCCAAGGGCTATCAAGTGAACGTCACCCATTCGGACTTTATGGTTACCTATCACATCGGCGTAGAGGATAAAATCGCCGTAACCGATTGGGGCTATGGCTATGGCTGGAGAGGGCCCTCAAGGGTTGACGTGTATCAATACCAGCAGGGTACGTTGATCCTGGACGTTATTGACTCGAAAAGCAAGCAGCTCATCTGGCGCAGTGTCGCGCAAGGCGTTATCGATCCCTCCGCCCCCATCGAGAAGCGCGAACAACGGCTTAACGACGTCGTAACAAGAATGTTGGCGGATTTTCCCCTTGCGGGAAAATGACGATCGGGGCGAATCGTGTCAGTGGCTGCCAAGGCAGAAGAGAAAGGGCCAAAGGGATGTTTTGGCCGAGATAGAGAGGGGGATTGAGGGGAACGCATGTGGGCAACTTCCAAGGTGTGAATCGGAGGTGGATCCGAATAACGCTCGGAGGGGCGGTATGCCCTGTGCTGGCAGTCCTCGCTACGGTAGTCGGCTACCAGCGGGGTGAGGCGCTCCCGCCGAGCGGGGCGCCGACATTCGTTGGTCTCGCAAAGTGCGCAGGTTGCCACCAGAAGGAAGCGAATGCCTACCGAGGGTCGGACCATGCTCGGGCCATGCAGCCTGCGAACGAACAGACGGTGCTCGGCGACTTCGCCAACGCGCGATTCACGCGTCGCGGGGTGACGTCTACCTTCTTCCGCCGGGACGGCAAGTTCTTCGTCCATACGGATGGCCCCAAAGGAAAGTTGCGCGACTTCGAGGTCACCCATACCTTTGGAATAACGCCGCTCCAGCAGTACCTCGTGCCGTTCCCGGACGGGCGGCTTCAGGCGCTCGGCATGGCCTGGGACACACGGCCGAAGGCCCAGGGCGGCCAGCGCTGGTTCCACCTTTATCCCAAAGAGACGCTCAGGCCATCGGACCCGCTGCACTGGACGGGGCGGGAGCAGACCTGGAACTACCAGTGCGCGGAGTGTCACTCGACCGACCTGCGGAAGAACTTCGATGCGGCGCAGAATCGGTATGCCACAACCTGGGCCGAGCTGACCGTGTCGTGCGAGGCCTGCCACGGGCCGGGCTCGGCGCACGTGGCGTGGGCCGAGGAGCGCCCGTCAGGCGCGCCCAAGGCCCCGTCCGGCACTACAGGCTTTGTGGTGCGGCTTGGCCGCGACGAGGGAAGTTGGGTGATGAAGGATAGGCAGCACGGTATCGCAGAATGGAGTGGGGCGCCACGCTCGACGGCCGAGGTAGATGCATGCGCCCGGTGCCACGCTCGACGCCGTCCCATCACGGACCCGTATCCGTATGGCCGCCCTTTCCTTGATACCCACGTACCGGCGCTCCTCGATACTGTGCTCTATCACGCTGATGGCCAGATTCTGGAAGAGGTCTTTGAGTACGGATCGTTCGTTCAGAGCCGAATGTTCCGGCGCGGCGTGACCTGTTCGGACTGTCATGAGCCGCATGGCCTCGGTCTCCGCGCGGCAGGTAACGGCGTGTGCGCGCAGTGCCACCTGACCGCCAAGTTCGACACCCCGGACCACCACCGCCACAAGCCGGGTTCGGACGCCGCCCGCTGCGTGACATGCCACATGCCGGAGCGTACGTACATGGTGGTGGACCCGCGCCGGGACCATAGCTTTCAAGTCCCGCGGCCGGACCTCTCGGCTGCGGTCGGCACGCCCAATGTGTGCTCGAGGTGCCACCGGGACCGGCCCCCCAAATGGGCAGCGAAGCAGATTGTGAGATGGTACGGCCCGGCGAGCCATGCACGGCGGCCGCACTTCGCGCCTGCGCTCGACGCCGGACGCCGCGGCCTCGTGACCGCCGGGAAGGCGCTTGCCGTGGTCGCCACCGACCAGGACCAGCCCGGCATCGCGCGCGCGACGGCGCTCGCGCTGCTCCCCGAGTACCTGAGCCCAGCATCGCTCCCCGCGGTCGAGACGGCGATAAATGATGTTGATCCTCTGGTGCGATCCACGGCGCTGGCTGCGATCGAGACGCTCCCGCCGACGGAGCAAGTGCGGCTTGCCGCCCCAGGGCTCCGTGATCCCGTACGAGCGGTGCGCCTGGCGGCGGCCCATGCGCTGGCCGGAGTCCCGCGGCAGACGCTCTCTGCCGAGCAGCAGGCCAACTTCGATTCGACCCTCGCAGAGCTCATCGCCTCGGAGACGGTCAACGCCGACCGTCCGGAGGCGCACCTGAATCTGGCCAATCTCTATATGCGACTCGGCCGGGCGGCCGATGCCGAGGCCGAACTCCGCACCGCGCTCGCGCTCGACCCACGCTTTGTCCCGGCCCTCGTCAACCTGGCTGATCTCCTCCGGGCACTGGGGCGCGATGCCGACGGCGAGCGCGCCCTGGAACGAGCGCTCCGGGTCGCCCCCGACAGCGCCGAAACGCTCCATGCGCTTGGTCTGCTTCGGGTGCGACAAGGCCGCCGCGCGGAGGCGGTGGCTCTCCTGCGCCGGGCGGCACAGCGTCAGCCGGACTCCACGCGGTTCGCGTACGTCTATGCGGTTGCCCTCTATGGGACGGGTGATCCCGCCGGGGCTATTGCGGTACTTGAGGAGACTCATAAGCGGCGACCGGCCGACCGGGACGTCCTGACCGCGCTGGTGAGCTACCTCCGGGAACGCGGGGATAGCAGAGGCGCACTTCGCTACGCCGAACGGCTCGCCACATTGACGCCCGGTGACCGCGAGGTACGGAGTCTGGTAGAGTCGCTACGTCGCCAAGCCGGCGGCACTTCCCCTTGACCTACTGACGGGCACCATCCTTATTTTTCCGCCCTTAGGAATCGTCAAAGAATAACATCTACATATTCAGGATCCGAAAAATGCACAAACCCCTTTCATCCCCCTTTCGAAAGGGGGATGAAGGGGGTTTGTTGCTTTAGTAGATGTAAATGTTCATTGTTGACGCCTCCTTAGCAGGAACGTGTAGGGAGATCCGTCCCCCCCCTTATCAATTCCGCCATTGCCTTACCGTTGCCGGCATTCGACACCTTAGCTCAGTTGCGGAGTTTATCTCACAAGCTTCTCAAGTATTTCAAAATCCATGAATATTCGGAATGTCAGTCCGAATGTACACGGAGTAATATTACTCATGTTTCATGATCGGCACGCGGAGTAAGGGGACGAGACCTCGCTGAAGAGGACAATGAGTCGAGCCAAGGTGATCGCGGTGCTTGAGAAGTCTCACTGCCGGCGTCGCCAATCGGCTCGACTGTCGCACCGCTCGCAACCGCCGAATTGAGAAGGCTGTGGAATCACCTCAGAACAGATCGAGTTGGCCGGAGGCAACCTTGGCCTACGAGGAGCACGGTCGGGAACGACCGGAGGAGGAACCGAAGACGATCGGCCTGTCGCGGGGTTAGCTATATTTCATACCATGCAGTTTTGCACCTTAGGTTCAGAAATACAAGATCTACAAATCGAGTAGCGGTCGGATACAATAAGCCTGCAGGATGCGAGGAGGGTTTAGAACGGGTACGGACTGCAGGGTCAGGGATGGACAGGTTGGTGGCGCGGTCCGATCCTGGTCTTGCGGTGCTTGAGAGTCGGAAGCGCCTTGATCTGTTTTCCGGCCTTCTGCTCGGCGAGACGCAACTCGTAGAGGCCCTGAAGGTTCAGCCAAAACTGTGCGCTGGTTCCGAAGAAATGTGCGAGACGCAGGGCGGTGTCCCCCGTGATAGCGCGCCGGCTGTTGAGTATTTCGGTGATGCGGTTAGTCGGGACGCTGAGGTGGCGCGCAAGCTCGACGGCGCTCATGTTGAGCGCTGTCAGTTCTTCGGCGAGACGCTCACTGGGATGGATGGGGATGCCTGGCATGTTCAAAGCCTCCCAGTGGTAGTCTACCATTATGGTTCTGTTGGCATCGAAACTACCGGAAAACCCCCTCCAGATCAAATCGGGAGAACGATTGACCTGCGTGGGTCGTCCTTCTACAATGATACGGGCTGTTTGGGGTATCCCTCGTTGTGTCATCCAGGGGTGGCCATGTTGTCGGAGCAGTTGAAGGCGATTCCGTATTTTCAGGACCTCGATGCGCGGGCGCTGGAGGGTATTCGGGCCAACGTCTTTGAGGTGCAGTTACAGAAGGGAGAACTCCTGTTTACAGAAGGGGAGCCGGCCGAGGCGATGTACGTGGTTCGATCCGGCAAGGTCAAGATCTTTAAGCTGTCCCCGGACGGGCGTGAGCAGGTCCTTCGGATTGCAGAGGCCGGCGATTGCTTCAATGAGGTCCCGATCTTCGACGGCGGGCCGAACCCCGCCAACGCTCAGGCGGCGGAGCCGGCGGCGCTGTGGGGTATCCGGCGGGAAGCGATGCGGCGTCTGGTCGAGAAGTACCCGGCGATTGCGATCGGTTTTCTTAAGGCGTTTGCGGGAAAGCTCCGCTACTTTACCCGCAAGGTGGAGGACCTGTCGTTTCGCAGCGTGACCAGCCGTGTGGCGAAGTACCTCCTGGAGATGGCCGAAGATGACGGGAGCGGCGGGCTGCGCCTGAAGCAACAGTCCACGCAACAGGAGATGGCGTCCGTTGTAGGAACGGCCCGCGAGATGATCGGCCGGGCCTTCAAGGCCCTGGAAAAGGAGGGCGCCATCACGTTTGATCGCCACGGGGTTGTGATTGTGAGCCGGGCCGCCCTGATCCGCCTGCTCTGATCGTGCTTTTGCCTTTCTTGTCATCCGTGAGACTAAAGTCACAGAC
>NSJM01000025.1 GCA_002634395.1 Candidatus Methylomirabilis sp. | reverse complement strand
AGCGGGACCGGCCAAGGGGAAGGTGGCCCGCCTCGGCGAGATGCTTCCGGAATACTATCGCCTTCGAGGCTGGGACCCCCAAGGTGTGCCGACGCAAGAGAAACTGAAGGATCTAGGTCTCTACCCTGCGCCCTAAACCCTCTACCCTATCTTTAATATGGCTGAAGTACGCTTCCTTGGCGCGATCCGAAGAGTTGCAGGAAAGTCATCGTTCGGGACCGATGCCGGGACGGTGGAAGAACTCCTGGAAGCGCTGAGGCGGGTCATGAGCCCCGCGTTCCAGGAGTTCGTATTTGAGGGGGAAAAGCTCCGGCAGGATGTCGAGGTGCTGGTCAACGACCGAAACATCGCGCTTCTCGACGGCCTGAAGGCAGCGCTCACTCCATTCGACCAGGTGACGCTGTTCATCAACGGTGCCCGGGGGTTCCCAGGCGGGTAGTGTCCTAGGCGCGCATCCGTTGCAGCCCTAATCGGATTATGCTAACCAGTATTTGTTTGCGACGGCGGAGTCTGCAGAGCCTGACAACTTCTCGAAAATGCGGCAGCATTGCCGTATTCATTAGAGATCTGATGATCGGGATATACTGACCAGTATACTCGGTAGTTCGCCTGGAAGATCGAAATACAAGCTGGTGCGAAATGATGACGAAGCAAGTGAAGATCGCCTGGATAGGAGCTGCTGGTGCTGTCTTGGCCGCAGCGGTTGCCGCGCTGATAACCGTTTTCGGTTCAGGGAAGAATCAAGCCCCGCCGACCATCTCCCCGCAAAGCATGTCTTCTTCGCCCAACCATATCATCATCAACAGTCAATCTGGTTCGGCAGGAACAGGCGCTAAAGACTCGAACGCCCTCTCAGCCAAGGAGCAGACGGCCAAGTCGCCGCCCGACGAACGAAGCAAAGGATCATCGGAACAATACCCGCTGCCGGAAGGGAGGCCCAACTGAGGAATCGCCAGTAGCTGGATCGTTTAATTCTTCTCACCCAAAGAAAAGGGGGTCAACCGTGAGTTCTTACCGGCTACTTGTACTGATTATCTTCATCTCTGTCGCGCTTGGGATTTCCACTTCTAAAGCGGAAGGGGGCTGGGAGCTAATCTTCCAAGACGATTTTGAACAGGGCCTAAGCAATAGTAATTGGACCACAAAAGGTGATGGTATTCGGCTGGCCACCCGCGAGGGTGGTGGAAAGTGTGTACAGATACGCCGATCGGATGAGCTAGGTGAAACATACTTGGTCAGAGAATTTCACGGTCCTGGTCAATTTAAGTTTGAAGCTTTAATCTATGCTGAGAACGTAAAAGGAGGGGGTCCCACCTGGACGGCTGGGCAATTCAACGCTGCAATTGTCGAGGGAGGGCGAGAAATCGCATGGCCTAAAGATGAATTTGAGAACAGCTTTGGGTTTACGCGAAAAGAGTTTAAGACACCCAATCTATCTGCTACTCGTAAAGCCAAGCTCAGAATTGGTATCCAGGATGGGACGGGAACGATATGCGTTGACAATGTGAAGGCCTTCAAGTGGGCCGACTGAACTAAGTAGTGGCTGGTTCTTGCATAAGAGTACCAGCGTCGTGCTTGTCAGGGCTACCAACCTGTCGGGGTAATCGTTCGATGTCGTTTTCGGCTTGCGCCCTACATGCTTTCTGAAAGGTACCAGCAACTTGCAGCGCGTTAAACAGCACCTATCTCGTCGCCCAATAAGTGCTTCGACGGAACCGGCCTTAATCGTCGCTGCGCTCGCTTCTCGCTGGCCGGTCAAGTTTGAACGTTGAGGCTGTAGAAAAACTCCCCAACGAAAAACCGGAGCTGTGATGCACCAAAATCGACCTTTCAGAACGTGCTGTATTCAACGATCTCTAACGTGGGAAGGGCTCAAGCAATCACCGAAATAGGCCATAAAATCAGTAGGTAAGAAGAAGCCGATCATGGACGATTTCGTCTTCAAGAGATTCACCCTCCCTCTGGAAGCGTCGCAGCATGCTTCTGCCGCAATCGAGGAATACCTCGCGCTCAAAGAGGCCATCAGGAATCTCGAGTTCGCAGTCAACCCGGCCTGACTTCTTCTTCCCATCGATACTCAACGCTACCCTAACGCCACGTTTCTTGCAGTCCGCGATGGCCTGCATCAAACGCTCCAAGGAAAAGCCCTGTCCTTGGTATAGAATTGTCTGACTGCATACATAGGGCGGGTCGCAATACACAAGATCCTTCTCGTGGGCCAATGACATGGCTTCCTCAAAATCCATTTGCCGAAAGTTCGCTCCACCTGTCCTCCTTCGCCAAATCTGGACGCGTTGGGCAAATGACTTGGGATTGATCGGATCATGGATGCCACAAGGCGTGGAAATGTACCCGTCACTCTTCCTGAACCGAACAACACCACCGTAACAACTCCGGCAAATGAAGAGGAGATCGGGGCCATTTGGGTTGGCGTTGTATCTTGCCCTGATACGTTCATACCCCTCGGTTTTTCCCACCGTTATAAATTCAACGTACCGGGTTCGGTACCAATCTGTCAGTTTCTCGGAGGATTCGTGAAGACATCGCCATATCTCCATGAGTGGGCCGAAGATGTCTGAACCAACGGCATTGGGGGGTTGGAGAGCCGCGAGCACTGCCCCGCTTCCAAGAAACGGCTCCCGGTAGGTGCGGATATCCTTGGGGAAGTAGGAGGCGATCTTATGGGCGAAGCGTTGCTTGTTTCCTATCCATTTTAGGAGTTGAGTCCTGAATGGCGGCACGTGCTGAAACTCCATGCCGTAAAAAAGATCAAGGGTATCCTCTTTAACCTTCATGCCGTCAACATATCCTGATTTGGGATTATTGTCAAGTATCTTCTATACTCGGCTACATGAAACACAACAGATATGCCAACAACGAGGAGCACTTTCGGAATTTGCTCCGCCAGAAAAGAAAGGATCGCGGACTGACACAGGCCGACCTAGCGGCAACCCTTGGTAAGCCCCAGTCTTTCGTCAGCAAGTACGAGGCGGGTGAAAGACTCTTATCGTTCGTTGAAACCATTGACGTTTGCCGAGCCTTGGGAATAGATCCCGCGGTTCTTCTTAAGGATTATCTACCACATCATGACGCCTGACAAGAGGTTTGTCCAGATGCCCAAGAACTTCTGGGCGCTTGTTCGTCTCATCGGCCAGGAGTGCGGATATGCAAGCAGGGGCCAGATTACCGTACCGACTAAGGAAGCAGTAGCGGCCGCCCTCCAAGCGCTCAGTCTGAAAACCGAGACCCTGACCAGGACTCTTCCTGATGGAAATATCACATGGGATGTCCTGTTGGAGTACTTCGCGTATCGCCGGGACTTACTTCATCAGCATGTCGAGCCCAATCTCATGGATGCGGCCCAAGCGAAACAAGAATTCACTCGCTTGAAGCGTAGATTCAAACCCACCTGCCCTTTGCCGATGAACAAGCAGAAGGGCCCCATGAAAGCCCCCGCTTTTCTCACCGGCATGGTCAACATGCTGATTGAGGCGAATGCCGATGGCAAAGCCTGCGATCATGATCCTCGCGCGTTGACCACAGTCGCCGCGGGCGGCTTCCCTCTCCGAACATTCGCCCGCCGCATGGATGGTGCTTTCCCCTCCGTTATCAATCCGGTCGCGGTCTGGGAAGTCAAGGAGTACTACTACACGACCACCTTTGGCAGCCGTGTCGCTGATGGTGTCTATGAAACATTGTTGGATGGGATGGAGATCGAAGAGCTTGCGGCGGCTGAAAACATCAACGTTCTTCACTACCTTATGATTGATGCTCGGTTCACATGGTGGGACTGTGGAAAATCGTACCTCTGCCGGATTGTCGATATGCTCCACATGGGCTATGTTGATGAAGTCCTCGTGGGCCGGGAAGTCATCACCAGAATACCTGTGCTGGTTAAGCACTGGATCAAACAACTTACCTAACAGTCGCAAAGCTCAGACCGGCTACGCCGGGCCGCACATGCGTGATGTTGGCAGCAACACGCGAAAATGAGGTACAGAAATGAGACCTGCCGAATGTTTGACTGGACTTACACTGGACGGTGATTGGAAAGTAATTCAGCGGGTCACACCGCCCCCACACGCTACTGGCGGGCATTTCTCTGTTGGCTACCTTGTGGGGGATCAATCAGGTAGGCAAGCGTATCTCAAGGCGCTCGATTTCTCGATTGCCTTCCAAGCTCAGGACTTTGCTCGAGAGTTACAGTCCATGCTCTCTGCATACAACTTTGAGCGAGATCTCCTGGCAAAATGCAAGGACCGCAAGCTGGACCGGGTGGTAACACCTCTCGCGGACGGAACAGTGAAAGTCCCTGGGAACTTCGGCCCGCTGGAAAACGTTTGTTACTTGATCTTTGAGAAGGCCAAGGGCGATATTCGCGATGCCGTGGCCCAATTTGCTGCATTTGATTTAGCGTGGTGTCTGCGTTCGCTTCACAATTCTGCTGTTGGCCTTAAACAGCTCCATTCTACAGGTATTGCCCACCAAGACCTCAAACCGTCTAACGTTTTAGTTTTTGGTGATCTTGGCTCCAAAATAGCTGATCTAGGCCGAGCTTCCGATTCAAGCGTCTCCTCCCCAACTGATGGCCACCAGATTCCTGGCGACATTGGATATGCTTCCCCCGAACAGTTCTATGATGTCCAGAAGCAACGGACATTTCCAGAGAGATGCCTCGCAGATATGTACCTATTAGGGAGCTTGTTCTTTTTCTACTTTGCCAAATGCTCAGCAACTCAAGCGATTCACGCAAAAATACGGGGATTCACCGGCATCAACTTCACTAACGCTGACTTTAATAATGATCTGCCCTATATACGGCAGGCATTCCAAGAAGCAATGCTTGATCTAGAGGTACAAATTCGGCCGCTGGCTGGTGCTCTGACTCCTTCGATAATGGAGTTGGTCTCTCAGTTGTGCGAGCCCGATCCGAAACGACGCGGTCATCCGAAAAACATCGGTTCTCTAGTGCCCCAACACAACTTAGAGCGCTTTATCTCTGCATTCAATGTGTTAGCATCCAAAGCAGAACTCAACATCATATGAGCGGAACTTACGACGACAGTAATCGACAGGTTATGCCGCGCTGGTATCCATTCAAGACAGCGTGTCAGCTTGGAGACTTGAAGCCGGAAACAATACGAGAAAAGCCAAAGCTCGAATTGCCCGCTTCCTTCAATCAGAAGGGCAAGGACTGGCGAGAGAAGCGCACGATTTTCCATGCACTGGAACTCGTCGGTACCGCGCTTATCGGTGGCGACTTCCTGAACCCGTATGCCAATGAGGCGGCGGTGTTCATTCTCGATTCAGAGGAGCCTCCAACATCTTTAGGGCGACAGATAGCGGAAGTCTACAAGAGTGACCGTAACATCGATAATACCTGCTCTATCGAGTTACCTACCGATAATTTACGACATCGCTATGAAATCGCTTATCTCAAGAAGCTTTTGCGGCGATACCCCAGAAATGCAATAGCTTGGGCAGATCTAGCATTTCATTATACACTGCTCGGACAGAAGCAGAGGGCGGAGCACTGCATGGACATCGCAGTCTCACTTGGGAGAGACAATCGGTTCATCTTGCGGTCGGCGGCAAGATACTTCCTCCACATGGGTGAAGCAGACAAATCTCTATTTCATCTTCGTCGGTCTCCACTTTCGAAAGTTGACCCGTGGCTTGCGTCGGCGGAAATCGCAATATCAGAGGGGATCGAGAATAAAACGCGGCTGATGAAGCCGGCTCAAGCCATGATTAGCGACAGAGATTTATCCCCTTGGTCAATCAACGAACTCGCCGCGACACTGAGTACTGTGGAGGCACGTCACGGCTCGGCAAGTAAATCCAAGAAACTCCTTTCAAAGGCCCTCCAACAGCCAAATGAAAACACTTTGGCCCAGGCTGAATGGCTAGCATCAAGGTTGGGGCAGGAGGTAACCAGGCCGCAAATTAATGTTTTAGCAATGTACGAAGCGGATGCGCGCCGGAGCCTTCGTGACGGTGATTATGGACACGCTCTAGAACGTGCCAAGGAATGGTTTCAGTTCCAGCCTTTTACTACCCGGCCTGCTATTATGGCTTCATACATTGCTGCTGTCTGCCTGCAAAATGACCACGAGGCAATTGCGATAATTGAGAAAGCCAAAGCGACATCGCTAGAGAATTTTTATCTCAACAACAATCATGCGTTTTCGCTAGCCTCCCTTGGCCGGCTCACAGAGTCCGAAAAAGTAATAACACGTATCGATGAATCAAACTTGACAGAGAGAGAGCGGAACACCTTTGCCGCCACAAAGGGTCTCATAGAGTTCAGAAGGGGGAACGCCTCTGAAGGGCGAGACCTTTACAAAAAGGCGATAGCTGGCTTCAAGAACATCAATCAGTATCATTTAGCGGCTATTGCCACCTTTTTTTTGGCCAGAGAAGAAAACTTGATTCAAAGTAGCTTGGCAGATGATGCCATCAAGGCAGCAAAGGGGTTAGTTGATAAATACGATGTTAAGGAACTCAAAAAGTGTGTAGAGTTCCTGGCTGGGAGAAAGCCATTCCAATCTGACCGCTAATGAGAAGCGTCTACCAACAATCGGGTCAAGCGTACGAGTGACTCGCCGCCCACCCGGGACGTTGAGTCTGTAGAAAAAGTCAAAGTGAAAAGTGTCACACGAAAAACGACCTCCACATTTGACGTTTAGGCGACGATCTCGGTTCGAGAGACCATTTCGTACCCCCAATTTTGGTGCTTTTTTAGCTGGCCGGGACTTTTCCTACAGACTCGTTAGGTAGAGCGAGGTTTCGCAACTAGAGCTGAGGTGAAACGCTGAACAAGGGCATGTTGGAAGAACTCAGGGCCTTGTTGGGTATGGAGATCGACTTGGTGATGGCGGGGGCCGTGAAGAACCCGTACATTGCCCGCGACATCGAGTACACGCGGCGGATGCTGTCTGTTGCGTAATGCCTGCGCCTACTTGTCCGAGATTAACGGGAGGTAAACAAGATGAAACAGATAACCGCCGCTGATGCCCTTACGCTGTCAATACCTGAAAGGATTCAACTCGTAGAAGACATCTGGGATACGATAGCAACTGAACCGGAGGCTATCGAATTAACAGAGGAAGAAAAAAGGGTGATTGATGAACGATTAGAGGCTTATCATAGGAACCCTGATTTAGGCTCTCCGTGGGAAGATGTTTACAAGAGGATAGCATCTAAGAAATCGCTCCAGAACGTGTGAGGGGTGAGCAAGGAGGTAAGTATAGAGGTTGGGCGCGTCCGCGAGATCTGGCGGTACCCCGTGAAGTCTATGATCGGCGAGCGGCTCGATCGCGGTTATGTGGGTACGAAAGGATTATGGGGCGACCGGGGTTGGGCGATTCGAGACGAGGCGACCGGGGAGATTCATAATGCCAAGCGCCACCCCATCCTGATGCAGTGCGCGGCGGTGTACCACGCAGAGCCGCGCACCGACCACATTCCGCACGTGGAGATCACGCTACCCGACGGCGCCACCGTCTCCAGCGATTCGCTAGCTGCCTCGCAGCGCTTGTCGGAACTGATCGGACGGCACGTTACCCTCCGCCCTGTGCAGCCGGCCGCAGACACGGCGTATTACCGTAGGCGCGAGCCGGGCGCTGCCCTGTTCGGCCGACTATGGACGTATCGATCGGCTCGCCGTCTGCTGCAACGGCTCATCCTTCGCGGCCCGGCCGAAAAGGAACTGCGGGCGGTGTTCGGGCTCGAACCCGAGGACCCGTTACCCGATTTGTCCGGCGTTCCTCCAGTCGCGTGGGAATTCTACACGCCGCCGGGCACGTATTTTGATCTTTTCCCGATTCACGTACTGACAACGTCAACGCTACAGTTGATGTCGCAGCTCAATCCGGCCGCCAATTGGGATGTCAGGCGGTTCAGGCCCAATGTGCTGGTGGACACCGGGTCTACGACCGGTGTCACGGAGAACGACTGGGTTGGCCGCACGATTCACATCGGCGATCTCGTCGTCAAAGGGGAACTTCCCACGATCCGCTGCGCGATGCCGATGCACGCCCAGGCGGATTTGCCGCGCGACCCATCTGTGCTGCGGACGATCGTCCGTGAAGCGAATCAGTCTCTGGGGCTGTACGCGTCGGTCATCGAGGCGGGCAGTGTCGCCACGGACGATCCGGTAGAACTTGTGCCCCGTTCAGCCGCTTCCTCAGATTGATTGTGGGGCCGCATCCTCGCGAAGAAGATCAGCCTTCAACCTTGCTGTAAGGTAATTCCTGGTGCCATAGCGGTTTCCTGAAAGGAGCGCCGTATCCATATGCCTGGGCCGATTGCCGCGACTGGCGGTGACATTTCCTGGGTGTTCATTGAATTAGGCGCTGCCGTTGTTGGCTTGGCCGTTCTGGCCCGTCTGGCAAACCGCTACGGCTTCTCGGCAATTCCGCTCTATCTCCTGGCTGGACTCGCGTTTGGAAATGGCGGGCTATTGCCGCTCGACTTCAGCGAACAGTTCATTCATGTCGGAGCAGAGATCGGTATTCTCTTGCTGCTTTTTATGCTCGGCTTGGAGTACACCGGGGAGGAATTGTGGGCAAGTCTGCGTACCGGGCTCCCTGCGGGTGCCGTCGATTGCGTCCTGAACTTTTCTCCCGGCGTGATCGCCGGGTTTATGATGGGGTGGAGTCCGCTGGCTGCAGTGCTGCTGGGAGGGGTGACCTACATCTCTTCGTCCGGCGTCATCGCCAAGGTTCTGGTGGAACTGGGGTGGCAGAACAATCCGGAGACACCCACGCTCCTGTCGATTTTGGTACTGGAAGACCTGGCGATGGCCGTCTTTCTGCCGCTCGTCGCCGTACTGCTCGTCGGCCAAGGCGTCATGGCGGGGTTCATAGCAGTTGTGGGTGGATTGGTTACGGTTGGAGCGGTGCTGTTCGTTGCGCTGCGGTATGGCAAGGAAATCAGTAACGTGGTCTTTCATCGGGTCGATGAGATCATTGTACTCACGACGTTTGGCATCGTACTGCTGGTAGCCGGCATAGCGCAGCGGCTGCAAATATCGGCGGCGGTCGGGGCGTTTCTGGTAGGCGTGACACTGTCAGGGCCGATGGTTGAACAAGCGCACCGTGTCCTTGCGCCTCTGCGTGACTTGTTTGCGGCCATTTTCTTTTTCTTCTTCGCGTTGCAAATCGACCCTGCAACCTTGCCTTCGGTGCTGCTGCCGGCAGGAGGACTAGGTGTGATGACCACATTGACAAAACTGCTGACGGGATGGTGGGCCGCCCGTCACGCGAGGCTACCTGCAGCGGGTGGCGTGCGGGCCGGAGCCGCTTTAGTGGCACGCGGTGAGTTTTCTATCGTCATCGCGAGCTTGGGAGTAAGCGCAGGCTTAGAACCGCAACTGGGACCGTTGTCGGCTGCGTACGTGTTATTATTGGCCGTACTGGGACCGGTATTGGCGCATCTTGTGGAATCATTGCCTAGCGCAGGATACAGACCGAGAGGTCAGATCTGACCGACAAACAACCGAATAACGGGACGCACGCGACGACTTCCAGCGTCTACTGATCTCTCGCTCCGGTCTTTAGCTGTGCCTGATGTCCAACATTAGGCAGTGTGAGGTTCCGGAACTAGAATTGCGGGCGGCGTCGGTACAGGCGATCCGGTAGAACGTGTGCCTCATTAAAGGATGGGAGACTTCCTCAGCGAGTTCGTCGAAAAAGTTCTAGCCAACTGAAAAAGCGCCTATAATTGTTGAGTGTCGAGATAGTTTCTCGAACCGAAATCGTTACTTCAACGTCGTCAGCGCCTATGAATGCCCTTTGAATCTGAGGTGATGTCATCTGAAGTGAGGGCAACCATGTGGAATATGAATAAAGTCCAACACATTGAGTGCAGGCACGACTACGTCTACGAGATCATTTTTGACGACGGACTTAGGGCTGATGTGAATTTTGCACCCTATTTGAGCTGCGGTCCTATCTTTGAACCTCTCAAAGACATTGAATACTTCAAAAGAGCGGCCATCGACGGGGGCACGATCTGTTGGCCGAATGGTGCCGACATTTCGCCCGAGGGTCTCTACGATAAGGTCGAAGGCGCGAACAAGCGTTTGCGGACGGATCGGCCTTCCGCTACACTCCAAGCCGACCGCTGAAATGTCCCCTCGCGGGTCATTGCGAGGGGACGGGTGAGCCGAAGCCCAGAGCGAAGCGAAGGGGACCGAAGCAATCTCACGGTCTTTGGGACACGTGGTCGCCCGGAAGAACGGTGAGATTGCCACGCTCCCGCTGACGGATAATGTCGGATAACCGGTATGGATAAGCTTCACCATGTAATCATCGGGGCGAGCGCGGCGGGTCTTGCAGCCGTTGAAGCGATTCGGCGAGTGGACCAGGGCTGCTTGATTACGGTCGTATCCAAAGAACCGATGCCGCTCTACTCGCGGGTTGGCCTCACCCACTTCATCTCCCGCGAGGTCGGCTACGACGGGATGCGGATGCGGGACGACGGCTACTTCGACCGGATGGGGGTGCGGGGGGTGATGGGGGTCGCCGCCATCTCCGTCGATCCCACTGCTCGCCGTGTCGCGCTGAGCAACGGCGAGAACCTGACCTACGATAATTTGTTGGTGGCGTCGGGTTCTCATGCTGTGATGCCACCGATCCCAGGGACGAATCTCCAGGGTATCTACCCCTGTATCACCAACAACGATGCCAAACAGATCAATGCGGCGATCCCCAGCGCGAAAGAGGCTGTGGTTATCGGCGCCGGCCTGATCGGGATCCAGGTGGTTGACGCATTCGCCCGTCGCGGCCTGCATACAACCGTCATCGAACAGATGCCGCACGTGATGCCGGCTATGGCCGATCCGGTCTCCGCCGCGATGGCGGAGGAGGCGCTTCGAGAAGCCGGAGTAACAGTCAGGTGCGGCGTCAGAGCTACGGAATTGTTGGGTAAGGATGGTTACGTCACCGGCGTCAAGGTTGAAGGTGGCGAGGTGTTTCCGTGCCAGCTCCTGGTGATGGCCGCCGGCGTTGCGCCTAACATCGACTTTCTTGATGGGACCGGCGTCACGATCCATCGCGGTCTACTCGTGGATGCTCACCAGCAAACCAGCCTGGATGGGATCTATGCTGCCGGGGACGTCGCTGAGACTGTCGATATGTTCAGCGGCGAACGCGTGGTCAACGCCATCTGGCCTGAGGCGCTGAACCAAGGAAGGATTGCCGGGCTGAATATGGCCGGGGTCGCCACACCGTACGAGGGGTCGATGGCGATGAATGTGACCTCGGTCCTGCAGACGCCGGTCGTGTCATTAGGCGCGTGGAATTCACAGCCCGGTGACCGGTATCAGATCCGGGAGGTCCGCGATGATCGGAGTCGGATCTACCGTAAGCTGGTCTTCGATGGGGACCAGCTTGTTGGCGCGATGTTGGTGGGCAGGTTCGAGGATGCCGGGATTCTCCACAACATGATCCGGACCCGGACTACCTTCACCTTAAAACCGGACCACTTGGCCCCATCCACCATCCGCTGGGGAACGGTGTTGCGAGCCATCCACAAGGCCGGTAGGGTGTGAAAATCGAGGTGGCGCTGTACGCCACGTTATCTCAGTACCTGCCGAAGGGCTCTCAGGGCCATAAGGCGAGCATAGAGTGTACCGATGGAGTGACGGTCGGACAGGTGATCGACCAGCTCGGTATTCCCAGGCCGCGCCCAACGATGGTCCTCGTCAATGGCATTCAGGCCAGCGAAGACACTCCCCTCGGGGAGGGGGACCTCCTTGCGCTATTCCCGCCTCTGGCCGGCGGCTGCGACCAGAGCCTGAGTGCCTAAGGTGAGGCGACAAGACATGATCATTGATCGCCCCGTATTGCTGATGAGGTTGTTTGTAGGTGCGCTTGGGCCTTCGCCAGGAGATTCTGGGAGTTCGTAAAGGTCAACCGTGTCATAGCGAGGTCATATGGAAGCCAGTCGAAACCGATATGTTCATCGGAAAGGTTGACCTCGGACTGATCCGTTTCCGCAAGGAAATAGATGACAGTCTTGAAGATTCCGGTTCCTTTCTGCCGGAAAAAATATCGGAGCGCCTGCTTGTAGCCGTCCACAAGGCAGATCTCGGAGATTCCGGTCTCCTCCTGCAACTCACGCCTGGCCGTTTGCTGTGCGTCTTCGCCAGGTTCGATGTGCCCCTTGGGGAAGTCCCAGTGGCCTGATCCGTAATGGAGAAGCAGGTAGTACGGCTCCGGCGCTCTCCTGAATAGGATTACCCCTGCCGAGATCTCGCGTGGCATATCACCTCAATATTGCTTAATCCGCTCCCTCTGCAACGAAAACAGGCGTCTGAAATCAGCAGTATTTTCTACTTCCCTCAGTGCGCCTGTTATGTTATATCATATTACATGGGTGAAAGGTTGACTTCATGCGCATCGTTTAAGGTGTATGGCATCAATCTGGTGGTCCGGATGCTTCGGGAACCGCCGGATGCCCTGACGGTTCACTGCCCGCGAGGCGCCTCCATCAGATATGGCCAAGTCGTGATGGCTGGCGACGGTTTCGACGAAGGGTCTAATTCCTTTCGGGAGATGCCCCCGCTCGAAGCGATTGCCGCCTTCGAAGAGGCTTCCGAGGGCGTAGAGGGGCATTATTTCTATCGGCACAACGAGGAGTATCGAATCCTGCCGCTGGACTCGATCATCATCGCCTTCCCGCAGCCATAGCCGTCTTGACCCCGACGACAACCCGTCATTAAGTCTTTTTTAGCCTAATCTCCCTCCACCGATCTCTGCCCGTGCTCGCTTGAACCGACTCCGGTTGTTGCCTGTCCGGCTCCCCATTGAACCTTTCATATTATAGTAAAGGACTTCCTGCCAGCAGCCTCTCGATCTCGATCTTGGTGGGCAGTGATTCTTGCGCGCCGCGCTTAGTCGCGGCCAGAGCGCCGGCTGCGTTCGCAAAGCGCACAGCGTCCTCTAATACCCGTAATCGACCTATGGGAAACGCATCGGCCTGAGGCTTCCCAGCCAGGGCCGCGGCCAGCGCACCATTAAACGCGTCGCCGGCGGCAGTTGTATCGACCGCCTCGATCGGGATGGCCGGCAGATGTCGCACGCTCGAGGCTATGCACAGCAGCGCCCCCTGTGCTCCAAGTGTTATGACCACGGCTTGAGGGCCGCGCAAGAGCAGCGCCTTGGCCCCCGCCGCAGCGCTGGGCAGGTCGGAGACCGTGATGCCTGTCAACGCTTCAACCTCGGTTTCGTTCGGCGTCAGCAGATCGACGTGACGGAGGAGATCGTCCGACAAAGGGCACGCAGGAGCTGGATTCAGGATTGTCATCATCCCGTGGGCCTTGGCAAACCGTAATGCCCGCTCGACGGTAATGATCGGAATCTCGAGTTGCACGAGCAGAACAGTCCCATAGGTCAGGAAGGATTCGTGCTGCTCAATGACTGCCGGTAGGAGCAACTGATTGCTGCCGGGCGCTACTGCGATCTGATTGCGCCCCTCTCGATCGACAACGATCAGGGCGACACCCGTCGGGGCCGACTCGTCCCGGAGCAAACCATCGGCCGGGAGCCCCGCCACGACAAGGTCTCGATAGATCCGATCACCGAAAGGATCGCGCCCGACCTTCGCCAGAAATCGGACCTCGGCCCCGGCCCTGAGCGCCGCAACGGCCTGGTTCGCCCCCTTGCCGCCGTTCGAGAGGAGCAGTTCTCCGCCGAGGACCGTTTCCCCCTCCCGCGGCAGTCGGGAGGCTGTCACGGTTAGATCAAGGTTTGCGCTGCCGATTACGATAACCTGTCCGCTTAGACAGGCAGCCGACATATCCGTTCCAAGAAAAGAGCTATGAACCGTCCGGCGTCCACCTCCGTACACACCTGTAGGTTCGGCGGCCGTTTCCATTCCTCCCTGATCTGGCGCCTGTCGGCAATCGTCATTCCTTGAGCTGGACCGTCGCCTGTTTCCATCTCTACGTGGAATGGCCGGCGTGTTACGAGCGATGGATCGATCACGACGCCGACGGCGAGTGGATCGTGGAGCGGGGTCGCGGTACGCCCCATTCGCCCATGTTCAACGCCAAACAGTCGCTCAGTGGTATCGCGAACGAACCGGGTCATGCGATTGCCGATATGTCGGACTACGGCATCGATCAGCTCCACCGTGAGCATGACCCGCTCTGTCACATCCAAAGGAACGAGGGTGATCGGCAGGCCGGAGGTGAACACGAGCCTGGCCGCATCAGGATCGGTATACAGATTGAACTCCGCCCCCGGTGTCACGTTGCCCGGCACATGGATCGCCCCGCCCATGATGACGATCTCTTTGACCTTGGCCATCTGCGTCGGGGCCGCCTGAATCGCCATCGCCAGGTTGGTCAGCGGCCCAATGCAGATCACGACGATCTCCCCGGGAGCGCCGCCAATAATCTCGGCAATTAAGGCCGGGGCAGATTGGGATGCAAGACGTTGTTGTGGTTCGGGGTATCGGAGTACCCCGGCTTCTGTCCTGAAACGAGAGAGCTCTCCGAGGCCGTCCTCGCCGTGGTAGCCCTCGGCCGTACGCAGCGGCCGCGTCAGGGGATGCGCCGCACCTATTGCTACCGGGGGTCGCGGGTGCGGATCTACCAGCTCAAGCAGCAGACAGACGTTCCGTGCCGCCTGCGCGACAGGGACGTTGCCGGCCACGGTCGTGATCGCCTCGACCTTCAACTCCGGCGAGGCGAAGGCGAGGATCAGCGCCAAGGTATCGTCGATGCCGGGATCGGTGTCGATAATGACGCGCGTTGGGGGCATTTGTTTTACTCCTTTGCGGCCATTGTAATCGAGTTTGGCTCGGCCTGCCATCCTCTTGTTGACACCCACTGCGCTCGTTCTCTATGATGCCGTCATCTTGCAGCCTCGTACCGGATCGAGCTCTTCCGGCAATCGTGTGGGTAGGGCAGGAGCCGGAACGGTCGCTCCGATCTGGCGCGTGCGCGGCAACTCCAGGCGGCGGGCGAGTGCCGGCGCGCCAAGGTCGGCGTGACCATCCATCGGTGAACCCAACACTCATTGTCATGGTGTCAAACCAAATGGATCGTATTGCTGGACTCTTTCCACTTTGGGCGGTGCTCATCTCGGTCACCGCTGTCGTCTATCCCGCACTCCTAATACCACTCAAGTGGGCGATCGTGCCACTGTTGGGAGTCGTCATGTTCGGCATGGGCGTGACGCTCACACCGAGCGATTTCACGGCCACCATGAAGCGGCCTGTCATCATCGCCCTCGGTGTGGCCTTACAGTTTCTCTTGATGCCGCTGATCGGGTGGGTGCTCACCCGGCTCCTCTCCCTCCCGTTACCCCTGGCGGTGGGCGTCGTGCTGGTGGGCGCGGCGCCTGGAGGGACCGCGTCCAATGTGATCACCTATCTGGCTAGGGGCGATGTGGCCTTGTCCATCACCCTGACCTCAATGTCAACCATGCTGGCCGTGGTGATGACGCCCCTGCTGACTTGGCTGTACGTCGGGAAGTTGGTGGCTGTTCCCACCGCCGATATGCTGCTCAGCATCCTCAAGATTATCCTGCTGCCGGTGTCGTGTGGCGTCTTCGTCAATACCCTATGGGGCGGTCGACTTGGGGGGGTAAAGCGGCTGTTTCCCGTCATGTCAATCGTCGCCATCGTCCTTATTATCGGGGTTATTGTTGCGCTGAATCAGCCGCAGCTTTCCACGCTTGCTCTACCCGTCATTACCGCCGTGGTCCTGCACAATCTCCTGGGGCTGACCAGCGGGTACGTCGTGCCTAAGGCGCTCGGCCTCGATCCCATCATCTGCAGAACGATTGCCATCGAGGTCGGGATGCAGAATTCCGGACTCGCCGTGGCGCTGGCGGTGAAATATTTCTCGCCTGCCGCAGCGCTGCCTGGCGCCCTCTTCAGCATCTGGCACAACCTGTCAGGCGCAGCGCTGGCCAGCTTCTGGTCCCGAACCGGCCGACCGAGATAGGACAGTTGTCCCTTCTCCTTTAGAGCGGCTGGCGAAAGGGCTCGGCGTAGCCGGTCATCTCGAGGTAGCCCACGCCGGCGATCGGCCGATCGCCGGCAGTCCCCGACACTGAAACCGACCCCTCCCAGTAGGTAACGAGGGTGCTGCTGCTGGTGTCCAACTCCTGCTCGGGAAACGCCACCCGCACAGACAGGTCGAGGCGTCGGCCGGGGACCTGGATCCGCCAACGGATCGGATACCGGCCGTCGCTCTTCGGACTCTGCCAGACTTCTTGCGGCGTAAGTTCAAAGGCGCTGAATGGGAGATGCTCAATACGCCCATCCGAATGAATCAGGCTGCCGCTCGAGTGGGGGTCTGAGCGGCCATCCGCCAGACGAAGCTGGTAGAGCATCAGCTCGGTGCCATCCTCAAACTGGATCGCGAACCAGTCCCAGCCGACTTGCGATGAGGTCAACTGGCTACTCCCGAACTCGTGATCCATCCAGGTTGATCCGGTCACGGTCAGCGGCCTTCCGGCGAAGGTCAAGCTGCCGTTGGTGGTCATCCTGGTGAGGGAGTAATAATGGGAGGCGTGGCCTAGGCCTGCCGCCTTTTGGCTTACGCCGCGGCTGCCGTGGATGGCGGGCGGTTTGCTCGGGCTCAGGGTGAGGTCGATCGCATACCCATCCGTGCTCGCGGTCAAGTGGTGAACCTTTCCATCTCCACCGGCTTCCCACGGGCCGTTCCAGACCTTGAACCCTTTGGTCAAGGCGCCGGCCGAGTCCAGGGCGCCGCGGCTGCGGCGCTCCCAGTATTGGAAGCGGCGATGCGTGAGGTCCGAGATGGCAAAGTGGGCCAGATGCAGGTCGGAAACCGCCCAACGGGACCGGCTATCGCCGCGCAGCGCAGGATCGACCCCGACGCGGAAGAAGGTCAGTTGGTAACCGAATCGCTGTCCGTCCTTGGTCTGCAGATGGCCGGAATAGTACCACCACTCGGTCTTGAAGTCGGGATGCGAGGCGTGATCCCGCGGGAAGGCGAATCGATAGCCGGGAAGCGCCGGTCGGAAGGCCGCCTCTGCCAGTGCCCAAGTCCCGCTGAGCAGGCAAAGGAGCGCCACTGCTTCGACCAGGCTCAGCACAGGCATCCAAATTCTGAATCCCTTATCCCTCATACGCCACCGCCGCGGCGATGTTCAGACGAGCCGCGTGCCTTGCAGGCAGGTAGCCGGCCAGCAGGGCCGCACCGAGCGCGATAATCGACGACTTGATGATAACCAACGAGGAGAACTGAAACTGGATGGTCCAGCCAAACGACTGCTTATTGATGACGTGGATCAGGATGAGCGAAAGGGCGATGCCGGCAAGCAGGCCAAGCAGATCGGCTAACAAGCCAAGGAGTCCCGCTTCCCCCAGGACGATTCGCAGGATCTGCGCTCTCGTCGCCCCGACTGACCGCAGCACGCCGATCTCCCGCCGGCGATTCAGGACCGAGGCCCACAAGACGTTGAAGACCCCGAGAATGCTCACCATGATCGCGATCAGCTCCAGGGCGCGCGCCACCGCAAAGGTATTATCAAAGATCTCCAGGATCCTGGCCTTCAACGCCCGGTTTGAGTTGAGCGCGATCGCGCCGTCCTCGCCCGCAATCGTCAGAAGTTGCCGCCGGACAGCGGCCTCGTCGGCACCCGGCTGAAGATAGATCGCCAGGATGTCGGCTCCATGCTCGCCCCCCGTCCTCGTCCAGAGGCTTCGATCCATTACCACCTTGCCGCCATCGGTTGAGTAGTCATAGAAGACCCCGGCAATCTGGAGTTCGACCCGGCCTGAGGGAAGATAGAGAGGCAATCGATCCCCCTCGGTGAGCCCTCTGGACAGCGCGAGGCTCTCCGAGATGATCACTCCACCCTCAGTCTTTGCGTGGCGGAGGACAGTGGCCGACTCCCCCCTCCTGAACAGAAGCCTGCCGTATCGCGCCACCACCTCAAGGTCCCCTGCTGCGAGCAACCCCTCCTGCCCCAGCAGCTCGACACGCGTGCCGATGAACGAATCAAGGGCAGCGATCCCTGAAATCCGAGCGGCACCCTCGATGAAGGTGTCCGGAAGCCGTGCCTGGCTTCCTTTCACGAAGCGGGCAGCCGGCGACACCATGATGTCGGCCCTGATCGTCTGCTCCACCCATAGCTCCACCGTCCGCCTGAAGCTGCCGATCATGAGGGTCAGCCCAACCAGCATCGCAATGGCGGTCATCATGGCAGCAACCGCGACCGCACTCCGTCCGACCTGCGCAGAAAGGTTACCGGCCGCAATCGTGAGCAGTGGAGCCTGCCTCCCCCCACAAAGGGAATGAATGCCTGCCCCGGTGAAGCGTAGGAGCTGTGGGGTGAAACAGGCGACCCCAAAGATGAGGCAGGTTAGGGAGAGATAGCCGAAAAGAGGAGCGCCACCAACCGGACCCGGGCGGGTCAACAGGAAGGAGGCGGTGAGCAGCAGGAGGCCGCACAGGAGCGCAAGCGGGGAGCGGCGCGTCCAGGTCCTTTCGAAGGAACCGAGGTGCATCGCGTCCTTCGGCGCGATCCGGCTTGCCGCAAAGGCAGGCGCGAGGGAGGCCAGCAGCGCACCGGCGATTCCCAGCCCCAGCGCCGTAAGCAGAAGGCCCGGGCTAGTCTCTACCTCTTCTACTCGAAGGTAGGCATACAGGGTGGAGACCGTTTTTGAGACGCTCTGCAGGAGCGCCCCGCCAAGCAGCAGCCCGCCGCCGACTCCGAGCAGCGAGCCCAGGAGCCCCAGCGCCATCCCTTCTGCGGCAAAGAGCACGGCCACTGTACGGCGCGTGAGCCCGAGTGAACGGAGGATTCCGATCTGACGCCGACGTTCCAGGACCGAAAGAGAGACGGCGTTGTAGACCAGGAAGAGACTGACCAGCAGCGCGATCGCACTCAGGGCGGTCAAGTTGAGACGAAACGCCCTGAGCATCTTCTCCACCTGGTGGCCACGCCGGTCCGGCCGCTGGATGGTCAGATGCGGGGGGAGGAGTTTCGCCATGCGCGCCCTGATTTCATCCAGCGATACCCGCTCATCCGTCACCAGATCGATCCGATCAAGCCGGCCGATCTTACCAAACGCCACCTGGGCAGCGGCGATGTCTAAGATTGCCATGTTGCCGTCGAATGCACGGGCCGGCCCTTGTGGGGTAAGCAGTCCCTTGATGCTGAACCGCTGTCGCCTCGGCCCGACCACGAGGGTGAGGCTTCCACCTTGCTGCAATCCGTGCGCCTCTGCGAACGCCGCGGTCACAAAGATTGCGTCGGGGCTGAGTAGCTCCTCCATCCCTGGCGGACGGTCGCCATCAGCCAGTCGGTATTCTCGAAACGGATCTTCGGCAAACAGATCGACCCCCATCAGCAGAAGGGCTTCACCTGGCCGATCAGCGACGGAAGCCACCGTTTGCACGATGGGCGCGGCCGCCGACACCCCCTCCACCCGCTGCACCGCCGGCAGGAGTCGCTCGTCGATTCCCGGCTCACCGCCAGAGATCTCGAGCGTGGCCCGGCCTGCCACCAGATCGATGGCTCGCGTAAACGAGCGTAGCACGCTCTCGTTGGTTGCCTGGATCGCGGTAAAGGTGGCGACACCGATGGCGACGCCCGTTACGGTCACCAGCACCCGGACCGGACTTGTCCAGAGATGGCGAAGGATGGTGAGCCGCATGACCGACCAGGTACGCATATTAGGGCCCCTTGAGCTCCTCTATCCTTCCATCGCGGAGGTGGACGATCCGGCCGGCTCTTCTCACCGCCTCCTGGCTATGGGTCGCCAGGACAATCGTTTGGCCGTGATCCTGATGCAACTCGTCGAGCAGATCCAGGACCGCTCCGCCCGCCACCGAATCCAAGTTTCCTGTAGGCTCGTCGGCCAGGACAACTCGAGGTCCGGCTACGATCGCTCGGGCTATCGCCACTCGCTGCTGTTCTCCGCCGGATAGCTCATGTGGCCAGTGCTCGGCGCGATGCGTCAACCCAACCCTTTGCAACCCTTGCTCAACGCGCTCTTCGATTTCTCGGCGCTTCAGCCCATTCAACAGCAGCGGTAAGGCGACGTTCTCTCTGGCGGTGAGTGTCGGAAGCAGGTTGAAGAACTGGTAGACGATCCCGACCTTACTCCGGCGAAGCCGTGCAAGGCTATCGTCGGACAGACAATCCAGACGCTCCCCATCAAGCCACACCTCGCCAGAGGTCGGCCGGTCGATCCCGGCCATCAGGTTGAGGAGAGTGCTTTTGCCGCAGCCGCTCGGTCCAACTAACGCGACGAACTCCCCCGACCCAATAGCAAGGGTGACCCCATCCAAGGCTCGTGCCTCAACCTTGCCCAGCGGATAGATCTTTGCAACCTGCTGCAGCCTGATCATCAGCGCTCCATCAACCCGTTCTCATTCATTATCACGTGTATCTTCCGCCCAGTCAACGTACCCGTTCCTGGAGGGTTTCGTGCAACAACGGCCGGGAATTCGATTGACAAGCCTACAGACGAAGGGTATAGATACCTCCAACTCGAAATAACCTGAAATTATCTTGGTTCTCGTCTGTGTCCGTCCTAATCTGTCGGTAAGAAGCTGTTCGTTCTTTGTGTGGTGTCAATTGAGCCAAGGGTGCGGTGGGTACTGTGAGGCGCTCCGTCACAAGAAATATTTTTAAGGAGGCAAAAGCAATGGGAAAACTGTGGAGGTTCAAGACCGTCTCGAGCGTAGGGCTGCTGTTGTCCATCGTACTTCTGCTCTCAGGCTGTCCCAAGCAAGCCGATCTTAGCGGCATGGAAGCCGGCTCGACCTCACCCACGACGCAATCTGAGGAACAGGTCAAGCCGACTACACCGATTCCGGAGTCACCGGCAATAGGCGCGCCTTCCGCGCAACAACCGGAAATGGCAGGCAAGGAGTCGCCCCTTAAGGATATCTTCTTTGATTTTGACAAATCGACCGTCCGCGGGGATGCAACGTCCAACCTCCACGAGAATCGTCAGTGGCTCAACGCCAATCCGACGGCGCAGATCACGATCGAGGGTCACTGCGACGAACGCGGGACGGCGGAATATAACCTGGGCCTGGGCGAACGACGGGCCAAGGCTGCCACGGACTACTTGGTGGCGGCGGGAATCGATGCCAGACGTATCAAGACCGTGAGCTTCGGGAAGGAACGCCCGTTCGTCATGGGTCATGATGAGGCAGCCTGGAAATGGAACCGAAGGGCGCACTTCGTGGTGAGCGAGCGGTAGCGCGACGACGCTATGGGCGGAAGAAGACGAGTGTAACCAGGAGAAAGAGGGGAAGGAGGATGCTGATGGTATACTTCATGTACCCGAAGAAAGAAGGCATCTTGATCCCGGCCTCTTCCGCGATCGCCTTGACCATAAAGTTGGGACCGTTGCCGATATAGGTATTCGCTCCCATGGAGACGGCGCCGACAGAGATCGCCGTCAGGAGCGTCTCCCCATGCATGCCCCCGGTTATGGCCTGCAGAAGCTGGCCCAGACGCGTGGCGTCCGTCCCCATCAGACCACTGGCCATCGACACGAAGGTCAGATAGGTCGGCGCATTGTCCAGGAAGCTCGAGAGGAACCCCGTCACCCAAAAGAACTGCCACGGGTGCGTGAGACCGAGTTCACCTGCACGGGCCTCCAGAATGGCCAGAGCAGGGATCATCGTCGCGAAGATTCCGGCAAAAATCACTGCCACCTCCACAATGGGGTACAAGGTAAAACCGTTGGCAGCGCGCGTGTCCCGACGTGTCATTACCAGAGACAGTCCTGCGAGGATACCCATCCCCATCACCTGCCCCCCCCGACGCGCATACTCGGACTGAAGACCGATCTGGTCACCGAACCGACCCACCACAAAGGCCACCGTCAGTACGCCCAGTAAGAGCAGGAAATTGATCTTGCCTTCGACGCTCAGCTTTTCCTGCACTCCGTACTCTTTTGTTGCGGCCCCTTGGTGTATCGCTCGCTCGGCCGCAAACCAACGCCGGTCCCATACGTAGAAGATGATGAGCAGCAGCGTAATCATCAGGAGCCAGTGCGGCAGCAGTCGGATCGTCCACTCAAACGGTACCCCACGAAGAAAACCCAGAAAGAGCGGCGGATCGCCGAGGGGGGTGAGCATTCCGCCGATGTTCGAAACGGTGAAGATGAAGAAGATTACGATGTGCACCTGATGCTGGCGCCTCTCATTGGCGCGAAGGATCGGACGAATCAGGAGCATCGAGGCCCCTGTGGTTCCAATGAAATTTGAAAAGATGGCCCCTATCGCCAGGACGACAGTGTTGGTAAAAGGAGTTCCAGGCAGTGAACCCCGCAGGTAAATTCCGCCGGAGATGATAAAGAGGGCTGCGAGCAGCGTGATGAACGCCGCATATTCAATCGCTGTCTCGATGAGACGAGAGCCATCCAGCCCGAAGATATAGAACGAGACGGGGAGTCCGAAGACAGCGCTGATGATCCCCTTATTGAAGTTGGATTCCCACCAGTGGGGAATAAGCAGCGGCAGGACCGCAATAGACAGGAGTAACAGGGCAAATGGGACCACCCAGACCAGCCCAAGCTGATGACCCAATGGCGTCCCACCTTCCTCTGCGGCCGTAGCGGAACCCTGCAGGGCCAAGGGTGTAAGTACCGTCAATACCGGTTGTGTGCGCCGGATTTCACCATACCAGAGTTGGCGCGAAAGTTAAAGCGCTTCCGGAGTTGTGATTGACGCCTCTTATTTCCGCTCTCAGTGCGGCCCACAAGGTTGTTGTGTTATACTAACAGGGTCTAAAAAAGTATTCAGCGATCAGCGCTCAGCCGTAGTCGTAGGTCGGGTTAGTGCAGCGTAACCCGACAACTCGGCTGTGCGTGGCTCCGCGTGAGGATAGTAAAGCCGATGAATGGAATCTTCAGGGTCGCCCACCTCTCTGATCCCCATCTCTCTTCACTGGTTGGCGTCAAGATCGGCGACCTCCTGAACAAGCGCGCGCTTGGCTACCTGTCCTGGCGGTTCCGGCGTCGTCATGAGCACGCATCCGAGGTCTTGGCTGCCCTACGTCACGATCTGAGTGAGCTGATACTGGATCATATCGTGATTACGGGTGATCTGACCCAGATTGGCCTACCCGGTGAATTTCAACAAGTCCGACAGTGGCTGGAGACTCTTGGCTCGCCGACCGACGTGACCGTTATTCCGGGTAACCACGATGCATACGTCCGGGCTTCGTGGGAGGACACCTTCGCCTTGTGGACACCCTATATGGCCTCCGATCAGGGATTGCAGACCGGAGAGCAACAGGCGCCAGGCCGTACACCCTTTCCCAGTGTGCGGATACGCGGGCATGCCGCTCTGATCGGAGTATCCTCCGCACACCAGTCTGCTCCCTTTTTCGCTACCGGAAATCTGGGAGCTGCACAGATGAACAGACTCGGCGACATCCTCGACCTCACCCGCCGACAAGGTCTGTTCAGAATCCTCCTCATCCACCATCCCCCTATAGTAGAGATGGTCGGGTGGCGGAAACGACTCACTGACGGGGCCACATTGAGGGCCCTTCTTGCTCGGCATGGCGTAGAGATGATCTTGCACGGACATGCTCATCGATCTTCCGTGACGTACCTTCCTGAATTGCAAGGCAATATCCCCATGATAGGAGTCGCTTCCGCCTCCGCACGTGGCATAAAGCCCAAGCAACGTGCGGGGTATCATATCTACGAGGTGCGTCCCTCGTCCGACGGATGGGAGGTGCGAACCTCGGAGCGCGGCTACTCCCTGAGGAATCGCTGTTTTGTTGCAAGGGATCAGCGAGTGATACGGGTACCCGGCTCGGTGACGGACTCACTGTGCACGTCGGTACACCCAGACAGTCACCCCGCCCAGCACGGCCAGCGGGCTTAATACGGTCAGCGCCGCGTTCAGATGCCAGATGGCTCCGAGATGGGCGATGGAATGGCTGCCAAGATGGAAGGCAGCGCCGAGCAGCGATCCGTGAAGAATCCGCTTACCGGCGGTCGCCTTCCGAAGAGGGCCGAGCACAAAAGGGATCGCAGCGAGCACCATCATCAGGGTCGAGAGCGGCATCGTAAGCTGCTGCCACAGCCTGATCTCCAGGCGCGCCACATCCTGGCCGGTCTTTTTCAGGAACGCGATATACTGGCTGAGGGTCGAACGCGAGAGAATCTCTGCGGGTAGGGCGAGCAGTTCCACCTGCGCCGGCGTCAGTGCTCCGGCCCAAGGGAGACTGGCAAGCTGTTTTGTCGCGACCCCTTCGCCATCGATCGTGCGTTGCACCACATCTATGAGTGCCCACTGGTGCGGATCCTTGGGGTCGGCTCGCGCCGCCCATGTTACCAGGCGTAGCCGATCATGGTCGTCGAATTCGTAGATCTCGACATCGGAGAGAACGCGATCCGGCAGCACCTGATGTACTCGAATAAATTGCCGCCCATCGCGCGACCAGAATCCCTGTCTTGTGTGCAGAGCTTCCGGCTTCGAGATCGCTTGAATACGGAGTGTGTAGGCGAGCTGATCCGTGGATGGAGCCACCCATTCCTGAATCCCCACCACCACAATCATGAGGAGGATGCCGGTTACAGTCACTGATGCTCCGATACGCAGCGGCGACGTGCCCAAGGCCTGCATGGCGATGAGTTCGTGGCTACTCGCTAATTCTCCAAGGCCGATGATGCTCCCCAGCATAGCGGTCGCCGGCGCCAGTTCGATCATCCGGCTCGGCACCGTTAGGAGGACGTTCAGGAATGCATCGCCCAATCCGTAGGTACCGCGCCCCACCGAGTCCAATTCGTTGACGAATGCCATCAGACTGAAGACGGACAACAGGACGGCCATCATAAGGGCATAGCCCCTGATCACCCTGAGCCAGATATGGCGATCGATTGTACTCATGGGTTCGCTGTCCGTCTCCACAGAAGGCCTGCAACCAGGATCCCCAAGAGCAGATGGACCCACCAGATACCCGGAACGGTGCTCACCACCCCCTTTTCAACCCAATGTCTCGCCATCATGTTCAGGTTATAAAATGTGGCATAGCTCACTACCGACACGAATAACTTGGCGTACTTGCCCTGGCGTGGTTTGGCACGACTGAGAGGAAAGCCTAACAATCCCATCAGCAGGGCAGCCACCGGAGTTGACAGTCGCCATTGAAACTCCGCGATATCCTTAGATAACTTCGAGCGGGCTAACTGCCAGGTTGGGGCGGCTTTTCGCTTGTACTCCTCCGAAAGGACCTGCGCCTTCTCCCATTCGAGAACCAGCTCGTCAGATGTGGCCCGTCTGACCACGTCACGATCTCGAGAGAGCTCGTAGATCTGCGCTCCGGAACAGACCAAGGTCCTAGCGGCACCCTCTTCTACGGGCTCTGGGTAATGGGCCTCTTCCGCCCAGATGAGCCGGACTAGATTCTCCGAACGGGACTGGATAAAGACCTCCCGCATTCGACCGCTGCTCTGGGCGCGCTGTTGGAAGAACAAGACAGTGCCGGAAGAATTTTCGTAGAAGTGACCCGGCTGCATATCGTTCAGATCGACGTCCGCAGCCGCCTCGCGCTCCAGGCGATAGCGGTTTGCGTTGGCCCATGGTCGGACATAGATGGACAGAAAGGCCACGATCCCCGCCACGATCAGAGAACCCACAAACACGATACGTATGATTCGTGACGGACTGACACCGGAGCCGAAGAGAGCGGTCATTTCGGAATCGGTGTAGAGACGACCCAGTGTTACGACAACCGACAGGTGCAGCGCAATCGGCAGCAAGAGCTCCAGCGCCACCGCAGCCCTGACCAGGACCAGCGGCAGGACGCTTTGGAAGGGCATGATGCCGTCGGCCACCCGATTCATGTAACGGATGGCGGTAAAATTGGCAAACAGCAGTAATAGCCCCCCGCAAAAGATGAGCAGAGGCTTAGCAATTTCCCGGCTGAGATATCGATCGAGTATTAACATAGCTGTGAAGCGTTCAGTGATCAGCCGTCACTTTAACGCTGGTCTATTTGGTCGATGGGTTAGAAACGGTTGCGCTCAGCGATTCTTTGAGCCAACTCCCAATCACGTACCGTATCCACATCCAATGCCGCCTCGGGAAATGGGAGCATGACAACGTCGATCGAAAGGTTCAGACGCCGCGAGAGTTGGGCAATAGCCTGATGAAGAGAGAGCCATCCGAAGAAAAATCCCAGGGCGGAAACCCATCCCAGCTTCGAGATAAGCCGGACCGGTTTCTTGCGTAACGCCTCCACTTGTCCCCAGAAGCCGATCAGGGAGCGGCCTTTCGCAGTCAGGAACGCGTAGAGGTTGCAGCCACAAACGCCTCCGTCACGGAACCTGAGTACTGTACGCCGCATCTGTGGGTAGGCCGCCGCCACAATGTCGTATGCGGCCAGCCCGACAACGACATCAGCCCCTCTCATCCGAGCCTCAGAGCAGAAATAATCGACCAGTTGAGCGTTCAGGAGGGCATGGTCCGCCGTCACCAACAGAACCGGGTCTTCCTGCGAAAGTGACTGCATGACGGCGAGCACGCTGGAACTGGGTGTCTCGCGAGCCTCAACCCATTTTATCTGCCCGCTGACGCTCAGGCGATGAAGTTCCTCATGTGTTTCCACTGCGTGCCACGCAGGCCCGCATAAGACCCGATCGCCGATCCCTTCCGCCTCGGCCAAGGCGCCCAACACGCGAAGGACCATGGGGATACCTCCGACAGGGACCAGCGCCTTGCACGAGACGCCCGCCGCACGCGCCACGGGATCGTCCGGTATACGATCTGCCGCTAGGACAATCGCAGTCAACGGCGGTATGTTTTTCATCTCAATGCCTTTTCATAGATACGGTAACGTTTGTAAGGCACCCCCCCTATCATGGCAAGCATATTTCGCATCGGCTTATTGTCCTCCAATATCCAGGAGAGCTCAACCGTCTGAACTCCACGCCTGATGCCATGACTTCGCACGGCGTCGATGAGCATAAACGCCAGCGCAGTCCCCAGTGCAGTTCCCTGGAAACGTTTGCGCACGCCCATCAGGGCGACGCGAGCCGTTTTCGGATGCTGAACTTTAAGCCGCCATAAGAGCTTGAGCCAGCCAAACGGACACAAACGTCCATTCAGATCGCCTATCGCCTCATTGATGTTCGGGAAGGCAACAATCATCGCAGCCGGCACCCCATCTACTTCCGCAATCTGCACATACTCATCCTCAACCAGCAGTCGCAGGCTGCGCCCGAGGTGTCGAAACTCCTCCTCTGTAAAGGGAATGAAGCCCCAGTTGCCCGACCACGCATCCTCGTAGATCTCTCGAAGAATAGTAAGCTCTTCGCTCAGGCGTGACCGGCGCATCGGCCTGATCCGCATGAGCCCTTCCGCTCGGCTCAAAACGGCCCGCATGAGTTCTGGAGGTGTGAAATGTGTAGCAAGATGATAGGCTAATAGGTCCTTTACGCCCTGATATCCCTCGGCCGCGAGCCGACCTGCGTAGTACGGGCGGGCATGGCCCATCATGATCATCGGAGGTGTTTCGTACCCCTCTACGAGCAACCCGCACTCCTGGTTGATCGAAAGGTTGAATGGGCCGCGGATGCGCAACATCCCTTGGCTACGCAGCCAGATTTCCGCTGTACTCAATAACGCACGAAACGTTTCAGCGTCATCCTCGGCTTCGAGCAGGCCGAAAAATCCGGTAGCATCCTGATACCGTGCCTCATATAACGCATCAATCTGAGCGCTGATTCGACCGACAGGCTTTGTCCCGCGGTAGGCGAGCCAGAAACAACTGCGCGCGTGGGCAAAGTACGGGTGCCGCCGGGAGAACTGCTCCTGCCGCTCGAGCAGCAGGTGAGGGACCCATGCAGGATCATCGCTATAGATCGACCAGGGGACACGAATGAACCGTCGAAGGTCCCGCGACTTGTTTATCGGTTCGATTCGTACAGGCTCAAGCGCTGTTTGCACAGCAGGAGATTCTCCGTCGGCGTATGAAATTGTGAGATTGTGATCCAATACCCCTGCAGTGTAGGGACGTTGCTGCGTCAAAACAATGATGACGATTCACGCTCACCTCTGTGCTGTAAACAACCTCAGATCCTCTATATCACGCACTCCCTGTAAGACGGCCGGGTGGGCAGGCTCATTGATGGCCTTCAATACCCATCATTATCTATGACACCATGACAACTTTCAATATGTATCCATCCTGCGCAAGGTGGTATGATAACACTGGAAAGATCACCCTTGCCTTCCGAGGCTCCAAGTTGTAATCTTTCTAAAAAGCTATCACCTGCCTATCCGGGTAGAACGAAGGTGACTGAGTTGGACACGTCGTATGGTATTGTAGTTGCGCTCCTAATGCAACCGGGTATACCGGGCGTCAACAAGACCTTGAGTCCGGTCGCTGATCCGGAGCGAAGCGGGAGAGCAGGGAAATTGTCGAGGATTTTCGAGAATGGTCAAGATGCGCTGGTGGGATTTGCTGCGCGCACGTTCCGCGTTCGGGCGCATGATCCGAGACATCGATGAGAACATTACGCTTACGCTCGTCGATGTCGGCTCGGTCGGAGGGATCAAGGACCGGTGGCGGCTGTTAGAAGGGCGAGTACACAGCTATTGCTTCGATCCGCGTGAGGGCGCTACGCCTCGAGAGGAGCCCGGCAGAACCATACTGCCGTTTGCGGTGGGTCGCGCGCAGGGTACGACGGATTTCTACTGTACCCGCTTCGGAAACATGAGTTCCATGTTTCGACCCAATGCGGACACGCTGTATCGGTTTCAGGATCGTGAAACTAAAGCCGAGGTCGTGTCCGTCGAGCAACTGGAGGTTCGGCGTCTTGACGACGTCATTCCCGAATCTACGGTCGATGCCCTGAAGATAGACGCGCAAGGCGGCGAACTGGAGGTTCTTCTGGGGGCGCAGAAGCTGCTCGGCTCGGGTCTGTTACTGGCGGAAATCGAAGTCTCCTTTATCGAGCGTTATATATCCCAGCCGTTGTTCGGAGATGTCGTTGCCTTCATGCGTTCATACGGCTTTGACCTTCTCGACCTCTATCGACTGCGGCGCTATTACCGTACCAACTATCGTATTCTGCGCAAGTGTCAGATAATTTCCAATGCACAGTCTGGCCAACTTTCGTATGCCGACGCCATCTTCTTTCTGAGCGATGCCGCGCTTCTGTCACACCTCGATCGACTGGATGTTGCCGACAAATCGAATTTCCTGGCGAGGGCGATACTGCTGCTGTTGATCTATGGCAAGTTCGACCGGGCACTGCAGCTTTTCAAGGAGCAGCAGCCTTTGTTGTCCGAATCGTTGCAGGGGTCGTTTATGCTTTTTTTCGATCGGCTTCCGCTGCCCAAGCGCCGCTCTGACGCAGAGCGAATCAAGCGGCTGAACAGGTAAATAACGGATGCGGCAAACGCAGCATGATCGAGAAATTATCCGGCCCGGACTGCATATTATTGTTCTTGCGGCGGGTACAGGTTCGCGACTCCGCCCCCACACCGACAATCTTCCTAAGGCGATGATCCCACTGCCGGATGGTCAGTCGCTGTTGGGTCATACGCTTTCCCTGTTGAGCAAGGATCCCCTGGTCGGCGACATCGTGATCGTCGGTGGTTATGAATACGAAGTCTTGCGCCGCTACGTCGAGACGCAGTGGAACAGTCGATGTCGGACGATTTTCAACCCGGACTACGCAAGAAAGGGTCCGGTGTATTCCGTGCTGCGCGGCCTCGAGCAGTGCCACACAGAACGCTTCGTCGCAATCATGAACGGCGATACATGGTTCAGTAAGTCAGCCCTGCGTCTCGTAACCGGCATGGCTGCCGATGCAGTCGGAGCGACGTTGCTGTTCGGTCTGCGAGCGACCGAGCTCGCCGCGGATGATATAAGAATCCTGGCCGATGAGGGTCGGATCCGGCGTGTCGGCAAGGGAATCGACAGGGCGCAGATGATTTCCGCCGGATGCTGCCTTCTGCCGCCGCGCGCTGTCAGGCGGCTGCACGCGTTCCTCGCCTCCATCGAGGCCGGACGCCACCCGGAGGTCGAAACCTGGCACGAGGCTCTCAATCATCTCCTGGAAGCGGGCGAACCGATCGAGTTTCGCTCTCTGCCGCGTGATGAGTGGCAAGAGATCGACGACGAAAGCGATCTGGCGAAGCTGATTCATCGGATGGACGCATGCCGCAAAGCGGGGGCGATGTAAGCGGGTCAGAACTCGCCTTTCTTACGGATTTCGGCAAAGAGGCGCTCGCATGAACGACCATCCCGGTATTCATAGAAGTCCCGCCTTACCTTCTCACGCGCGTTGCGCCAGGCATCTTCTCCATCGATGACGATCTCGCGAAGCGCTTGCTGCATCTGGGCCTGTGTCAGGCACTTCGGGCCCGGCGTAATTGCATTGTAGTCGTGCTGAACACCTCGCTTCCAGAGATAGTGTTCCAGGTCGTATGGAAAGAAGATGATGGGCCGATCAAGAAGGATGTAGTCCATATAGATGGACGAGTAATCGGTAATCATGCAGTCGGCGTAACCCATGACCGGATATACATCCGCGTCCTTGTCCATCACGACGAGCGCCTCATGCTCTCGCACCGTAGTTCTATCCTTGGGATGCGCCTTCCAGACGATGAGAAGACGGTGGCGAAGCGCAAAGTTGTTGAGCTCATCGAGGTCGAGCGACTGCGCAGGCTGGATCTCATCGTAAGGACGCCAGGTCGGGCTATACAGGATCACGCGCTTGCCGGCAATAGCCGCGGCACGGATCTTCTCGGTGGCCGCACCATCACAGCCAATAAGGTTGGAACCAACGTCGGCGCCAAAGAAGACATCGTTGCGGGGCTGACCGTTAAGCAATGCCTCTTTCATCCGAAAGGAAGCGCTGCGGCGCTCACGCTGCAACCGTGAAGCAAAGAAGACCACATCATAGATCGGGTAGATATTGCACCAGTAGAGAAGCCAGCGGAAAGGCCCAGGCCCGCGAAGCTTGGCAGTAATCTTCTTATTCGTCATGGACACGCGCTTGATGCCGTTACCGTGCCAGATCTGAAACGTGGTGGCGTACAGTGCCAACAACGACTTCAGCCGACGCCACCAGTCGGTGCTCTCAAGCACTACGGAACGGGCCCGCAGCAGCTTGACGACGGATCGGGGACTGGGGTGGAGCAGAACCGGCAACCCATGCGCGGAAAGTAACCGCGCCGTAGCGCGCGAATGGGTCAGTAAGTAGAATTCGCAGTCCTGAGCATGATGTGTGGCGAGGTAGAGGTAGAAGTATTTCAGATTTCCGTTCAGTCCGCCGCCGAACCTCGGAATCAGTAAGATCAAATCTTTTTTCTTCGGAACCAGGCGAGCCAGAGCACGCAAGAGGATGACACAAGGAGACAGCAGGAGGAGCAGGAGTAGGATCCCGACCGAAAAGGCGGCACTCCCAAGCCGATTTTCCCGTGGCGCTGTCTTACTGGTTACGTCGTTGCCCGATACCGTCTCGTTCGTCGTCATTATGTGCAGTGAGGCCGGTTTGCCTATCAACGGCATTTTAGTGTAGCGTAGAATGGCACCCTGCGCCAGCCTAAAAAAACTCTTTTCGGATTAGAGCGATCGCGGCGTAGGAGTTGCAAAGTTCTGGTCCAGCGAACCCGAGCCGTGGAGACAATTATTATATTCCTACGACGATTATGATCCACCCGCACTTTCTTGTTGTGAAACACCTTCGGTCTTGTGTATAATGCGAAGTCATTAGTTTGGTGGTACGATGGGCGGGGTCAATTGAGAGTCCATTTAGGGTTTTGAGCGCCGAATAATATCTGTGACGCAATGATCGCTTTCACAACGTATCCATCTTTTACCGGCGCCACTCCTGCGGGAGCGGCGCTTGCCGCAGATCCGACGACGACAAGGCTTTCCTGTACGCTTGTAAAGATACCTGCTGTCTCTCGCCTGGCCATAGGATGCGTGGCGCGTCGTCTTGCGGTCTTGATCTATTGAGGAGCGGTGGAACGGTTCCGACGGTTCCCTTTTGACTTACAGATGAGGGTTTCGCATTAAGAGGCTGGAGTTATCAGACAGCGTCGTAATGCATAGAGGGGGTAGGGGGAGGATGAAAACAGGACCGACGCCGACCGAGAACAGCGTGCCGCTTCGAATCAGCGGCTTTTCCACGTTGGCCGAGGCTCTGGATTATGCAGCCGGAGGAGAGACCGGATGCAATTTCTATGGAGATCAAGGCGAGCTGCACGCAGTTTTGGCGTATGCTGATCTTCGAGAACAGGCACGATCGCTGGCTCGCCGCCTTTTAAGCCTGGGACTCGAGCGCGGAGCTCGAGTGGCGATCGTTGCAGACACCGACCCGGATTTTCAACGCTTCTTTTTTGCGTGTCAGTACGCCGGCTTCGTGCCTGTCCCACTGTCGGCGTCACTCCTGATAAGCGGTCACAAAAGGTATGTTGCCCAACTTAGGGCGCTCTTGGCGAACTGCCAGCCGTCCGTTGCCGTGGCCGGATCTGAATTTTTTCCATTCCTGAGCGAGGCTGCCGAAGATCTCGAGTTGGACCATATCGGGACCGTAGAAGCCTTCATGTCCCTTCCGGAAGTCCAGCAGGAGTTGGAGCCTTTGAACTCCACGGAGATGGCCTATATTCAATATACGTCGGGGAGTACTCTGTTCCCCCGCGGGGTGATGATTACCCAAACCGCAGTGCTCGCCAATCTGGAAGGCATCCTCGCGCATGGTCTGAAAATTCGCCCCGGAGATCGCGCTGTATCCTGGCTGCCTTTTTATCATGATATGGGGCTTGTCGGGTTCGTGCTTGCGCCGATGGTGGGTCAGGTGTCTGTGGATTATCTGAAAACGCGATCCTTTGCCATGCGACCCAGATTGTGGTTATCTCTGATGACGCAGGCACGGGCTACCATCTCCTTCAGTCCGACCTTCGGGTACGAGATGTGTGCGAGGCGTTTGAAAAGGGATGATGTCGGTAAGTTCGATCTCAGTGCGTGGCGAGCCGCAGGAGTAGGCGCTGAAACGATTCGGTCTGACGTCTTAGAGGAGTTTGCAACAGCCTTCGCGCCGAGCGGATTCAAGCCAGGCGCATTTTTGGCCTGCTATGGTATGGCGGAGGCATCGCTTGCCATCAGCTTTGCATCTCTCGGTGAAGGGATTACTACTGATCAGGTTGAACAGACGCCTTTGTCCGAGCGCGGAGTGGCGATTCCGCTTAATGGACACAGGTGCGGGTCGGAAGCGGATTGGACGAATGCGAGTCGATTTGTCAACTGCGGCGCCGCTCTCCCCGGCATCCAGGTTGAGGCACGAGATGAGCAGGGTCAGGTTCTCCCGGACCGACATGCCGGCGTCATCTTTGTGCGGGGCGCCAATATCATGTCCGGATACCTCGGAGACCGTGGGAAAACTCGGAAGGTATTGTCCCAGGATGGGTGGCTTGATACCGGAGATATCGGCTATCTTGTTGAAGGCAACATTGTCATTATCGGTCGGAAGAAAGATGTTATCATTATTCACGGTCGAAATATCTGGCCCCAGGACTTAGAGCATCTCGCCGAGGAATTACCGGAAATCAGAATCGGCGACGCATGCGCGTTCTCGATCGAGGTGCCCAATCGGACCGAATTAGCCGTGATGGTCGTCCAGTACCGAGAGCTGAATGCCGTCAAGCGAACCGAATGTATCCATCGTTTACAGGGATTGATCCGTGAACAGTTCGCGATCGACTGCTTCGTTGAGCTCGTCCCTCCCCGCACGCTGCCGCGTACATCGTCCGGAAAACTTTCCCGTTCGAAGACCCGGGAAGAATTCCTGAACCGCAATAACGTAGCTCAACTCTTCCACAGCCGAAACGGATCCGCCGAGTCCCATCCACAGCAACCCAGGCAGCAAGTGGACGCATGCGCGACGTCGTCGCGTTAACAGGCGCGACGGGATTCATCGGGAGCGCTATAGCCAGACGGCTGACACAAGAAGGATGGCGCGTACGAGCCTTGATCCGATCGCCGTCGCTGGCATCCCGCCTTGCGGATACCTCGCTTCAGTGGATTCGTGGCACACTCGAAGATCGCAATTGTCTCGAAAGCCTGGTGGACGAAGTGGATGCCGTAATCCACTGCGCAGGGGCAGTACGGGGGATTACCGAGGCCGACTTTTATCGAACAAATGTTGAGGCGGTCTCACGGTTGGCGCATATTACCGCAGGCCGAAGTCCCGTACCCCGGTTTCTCTTAATATCATCGTTGGCGGCTCGAGAGCCGGAATTATCGCCCTACGCAGCCAGTAAGCGGTTGGGGGAGCTTGCCGTAGCCGCAGTAGCCGATCTTCCCTGGACCGCCCTTCGCCCTCCGGTGGTCTATGGCCCGGAGGACCGCGCAATACGTCCCCTGCTTCGCCTGATGCTGTATGGGATCGCTCCCATACTAGGCAGACAAGACGCCAGATTCTCCTTACTCTACGTAGAAGACCTTGCGGAGGCCGTGATACAATGGCTGAAGGGCAATGTCCGAGAGAAGCACGCATTCGAGTTGGATGATGGGTATCCCAAGGGATATACTTGGCATGAGGTCATCAAGACCGTCCAGCAACTTCGGGGAAAACGGGTATTCTCTTTCCGGGTGCCTGAGCTGATCATGAATATCATTGCGTGGCTCAACAAGATGGTCGCATCTATGATAGGATATGCGCCGATGTTCACCCCTGGGAAGGTGCGGGAGTTCAGACATCCGGACTGGACCTGCGACAGCATCCCGTTCTCCCGGGTTTCCGGCTGGACGCCAAAGGTACGTTTGGAAGAAGGTCTGCGACTTACTTTTGGCCTTCCCTGACCAGGATAAGGGCGGCCGCCTAACCCAATATACGTCAGGCTGACTCACAGATGGCTCGCTACGAGACGATATTACCACAGCTCTACGAGATCTTGCGACCGCATGGGCGGGACGGACAGACCCTTTCGGAGGAGACAGAGCTCGTCGCCGATCTCGATCTCGATTCGTTGAAGGTCATGGAACTTCTACTTGAGGTAGAGGAGCGATTCGACATCTCTATTCCATTAAATATCGTTTCGGATGTACGGACTATCGGGGATTTCGCCAAGCAGATCGAGCAACTCCTGGAGCATAGCTGATGGCCCTCCTGAAAAAGTTCCAACAGTTGGCTGATGCCAGAAAGTCGTTGGCGCAGGTAAGCGAAGATCCTTTTCGGGTCACGATCGAGCGCCTCTTATCGCCGACCGAGGCCGTCGTGAACGGCCGACCGGTACTCCTGGCAGGGACGAACAATTACCTCGGGCTCACGTTCGATCCTCAGTGCATTGAGGCGGCGGCTCACGCCGTACGGGAGCAGGGGACCGGTACCACCGGTTCCAGAATGGCAAATGGGAATTTTATCGGACACATCACGTTAGAGAGAGAACTGGCTGAGTTTTATGGGCGTCGGTGGTGTGATGTCTTCTCGACCGGCTATCTGGCTAATCTGGGTGTCATTTCGGCGCTCGCGAGCCAGGGAGACGTCATTCTCATCGATGCCGATTGCCATGCAAGCATCTATGATGGCTGCAGGATGAGCGGGGCTGAGACCATTCGATTTCGCCACAACGATACGGCCGACCTCCATAAGCGTCTAACACGTCTGGGTAAGCGTTGCGCCAACACGCTGATTATCGTCGAAGGCATTTATAGTATGTTGGGGGATCGCGCCGCGCTGGTGGAGATCGCGGCCTTAAAGCAGGAGCACGGCGCCTATCTGCTTCTGGACGAGGCTCACTCGCTCGGAGTCTTGGGGGAACGGGGCCGCGGGCGCTCCGAAGAGGCCGGCGTTGAGGACAGCGTCGATTTTATCGTCGGGACTTTCAGCAAGAGCCTTGGCGCCACCGGTGGTTTCTGCGTCTCGGATCATCCGGAAATGGAATTGATCCGATACGCCAGTCGTCCGTACATCTTCACCGCCTCCCCATGCCCATCAGTGATCGCCTCCACGCGGGTCGCCCTACGAAAACTTCAAACAGAGCCCGAACTACGTCTGAAGCTCTGGACGAACGCACAGCGGTTGTACGACTCGCTGAAGGACTTGGGATTCCGACTTGGTCAAGAGCCCAGTCCGATCATCGCAGTTCGATTCGAACAGGCGGAAGGCGCGATCGCTTTCTGGAACGGTCTTCTCCGTCAAGGCGTCTACGTAAACATGATCCTGCCGCCGGCCGCCCCTGATGGCGGAAGTCTACTCCGGTGCAGCGTAAGCGCGGCGCACACTCCGGACCAGATCGACTACATCTGCCGCTCCTTTAAATCCGTTAAGGGGGCCCTTGAGTTGTAATGCCGCACAAGGTCATCGGCACGACCTTTGCGCCGGTTATTCATGGCGTCGAATCTATGCTACAGCTATCAGCTCTTTGGGCAGGTAATCAACGAGATCTTGTATGATCTCGGTCCAATACAGGCTTTAGCCGCTGAAACCCATTCCCAATTCCTGCCCACGCAACGCCCAGGGTTCGCCTATTCCATCCATACGATATTCTGAAGATGTGTGCCGTCAAGATTTCTGTTCCGTAGTCAACCCTATTCCGAACTGCTGCGTATCACTATGCGATTTTTAAGCACCATTATTCGGATGTACCCACGACGGAGCGCACTGACCCTTATCGCTTTGTTGTTTGCCAGTGTCGCGGAGGGGGTCGGGCTCCTCTTTCTCCTTCCGATGCTGAGCATGGCGACCGGTGAAAAGACCTTTGGAACCGGTGTGATCCCATCCGGTGCGCAGCGTATCCTGACGCAAGCCCTTTCAGTCGTCGGACTCAGGCCGACAGTCGGTACATTGTTGGTCGTGATTGTCCTCTGTGTGGTGGCTAAAGGGGTATTTCTTCTATTGGCCAAAACCCAGGTCGGCTATACGGTTACACACGTTGCCACTGAACTGCGACTCTCGCTGCTCCAAGCTCTGCTGGCCGCTCGGTGGGAGTATTACGTACGCC